>DATKUL010000002.1:0-360785 GCA_035530615.1 Candidatus Paceibacterota bacterium | reverse complement strand
GTTAGGTTTCCGTCGAATCCATCAAGTAGTCCGTTTAATAGATTGATTTGACGAGGGTTAAAAGATGTTCCCGCCCAGTGTTGCCAGAATCGTGCTTTGGTAAGTACCACATTAAGCAACTCTTCTGCGCCCTGCATTGCACGCAGGAGCGCCTTTAGAAACCATTCCAGCCATTCGGTGACGTCAAGGGAATCTTTTTGAGTGCGCACGAGCAAGTTGTAATAATTCTTTCGCTCCTTTCCTATTTGCGCCGAGAGGCTGTAGAACCGTTGCGCCGATTGTTCACTCCGCGCAAGAATCATGTCGCAAACCGCACGCCCGACACGACCGTTGCCGTCTTCAAACGGATGTATGGTCACAAACCAGAGATGCGCCAACCCAGACTTCACAAACAGATCTAGATCTTGGTCTTCGTTGAACCAATTCAAGAAATTAGACATTTCCTTTGGCACGAGTTCTGCCGGTGGTGCTTCGTAATGCGCTTTCTCTCGCCCCATTGGCCCTGAGACAACCTGCATCGGTCCTGCGGCGTCATCGCGCCAATCACCGACTCGTATTTTGGTATCGCCGCTGTAGCCCGTCGGAAACAACCCCGCGTGCCAGCCAAATAATCTCTCTCTGGTTAATGGCTTCTTGAAGTTTTGCGTTGCGTCCAAGACCATGTCGACTACGCCGTCGACGCGTCGATCTTGCAGAGCCACCGCCCCCACTTCCAGGCCTAGTCGACGCGCTATGGAAGAACGTACGGTGTCGGGGTCAAGCAGTTCGCCTTCTATTTCGCTGGTTTTCAGCACTTCGCTGGTCAGCATGGACAATGTGGCTTGGTCACTTTGTCCCAGCCCAAGATTGCGCATGCGGCCCAAGAGGAGACCTTGAGCATGGTGCACCTGGGTTAAGAGGGAAGCAAGACGCTGTGCGTTATAACGCCAGAGCGGCCAGTCTGGCTGCTGCCATATATAGGCCTTATCTCCGCGATTCATGCGGAGAATATACCTCGTATCCTCCGCAACGTCCATTTAATTACCGCAGTATCTGCGGAGAATAGGGTCAATCACGCGGAGAACCGGTGGGCAGCAGCCAAGGTTTCAGTCACTCACGATCGTTGGTTTGCTCAAGGATTTACTCGGAATTTGGTCTTTGGTGCAAGCGGCCAGGTTTACGAAAGCCCTGAAGTCATTTTTGAACACCAGCTCTCACTGATCGGCGCTTCAACTGAAAGCATTTTTCACAGATGTAAGTGAGACACTCGCCCGTGACCGCTTTGCGTCTTCAAAAAGATTCAACGACACCGCCCTCTACGCAACCAGTCGTATGTGAGCAACACGGTCGTGGAAAACGATGGTGGGAATGGTGGTTAGGAAGGAAGCCATGAACGAAACTAAATCCAGTTGGATGAGTTTTCTTGCCTGGCCCGTTGTTGGAGCAACTCTTGCAGTGAGCGTTCTAGGCGCTATGACAATTGGTCTCTATGTATTACCTCTCGCAATTGCCGCTCTGTTCGCACTCCTTAGGTGGGGTGGCAATCGGAAGAGTAGCGTCGGATTGATTTCCGGTGCCGGATTGCCTTTTCTATACATTGCTTTCTTAAACCGCCACGGTCCTGCTGACATTGTGTGTCGCCTGTACGCAGATGGCGGACAGCAATGTGCGCAGGAGTTCAGTCCCTGGCCCTTACTAATTATTGGAACCATATTGGTTCTACTTGGCATGCTGCTGTTTGTGCGCCTCCGTTCAGGTTCAACAATGTCGTCGCGCAGTACAGGGCTTTGGACGTTGACTCTCGTTGTCAGTGTGATTTTTACGAGATTGATTGCCACTCCGGCGTCCATTCCTCCGATCGCAACTGAATCTGGGAGAATTCAAAATGCGTTCAACGAAATGTCTGTGGTCGTCATTAAAAAAGAGGGGGTGCCCGCTCCGTGGCTCACTCCCGTGCACGCGGGCACCGTCTCTACTCTTGATGGTTCAAAAGTATCGTTGTGGGTTCCAAAGCCCTCACCGTTAGGAATTCGATCAAACTGTTTTTATGTAGAGGAGCGAAGAAAAGGTGGGTCTTCAGGTTTGACTGAAAATTCATGCATCGTTCCTAAGTCGGAAGTGATCTTGGAAAGGCAGGGGTTCGTTGTTATTGGTTTTGTAAGAATGACAAAGGCGAACTTCGCCACAATAACTTCCAACGGCGTTACGCTTAAGGCACCCATAACTTTTGGCTATTTCATTGTCCCCAGTGCCTTGTCGGGGGATCCGAAGGGGAAATTCGCGATCTCCTTTATTGATCCTGGTGGGGCCACCTGCAAGGTTGCCGATCTCCCAGCGCCAGGCGATTCGGCTTCCATACAATGCGTCATCGCCTAGCGAGTCTGGTACTGACATTTGAGTTAAAACTAGTTAGTTTTGAGGGAAAGACTAATGAGCGTTGGGAGATCGAGATGAATTCAAATAGGCGTTCAATGGCAAGGAAATTGACCATTCATGTCCGGTCAGGAGTTAAGTGACAATACTTACCAAATATACCTGGAGGCACAGCACTAGAGAGTGTTAGTCTGACGTGACTCTAGACCTTGGCGGCAAAGTTTGCTACCAGTACCTTCCCCAAGAGGTGTGATTCTTACCCATGTTGGCAATCATTCGTTTCTTAGCGAAACTCATTAAGAAAGAACAGTTAGTCCTGTCTCGCTATGAAAAATCCCATCCTCATTTCATGTGGTACTTAGGCCTTGATGCCGTTCTTTCCGTAGTGTTGGCATTCGGCGTATTTCAGATCGCTACATCTCATTCATTGATCCGTCTTGACGCCATCATGGGGCACTCTGGACTGGTAACGATGTCTGCTAGCGAATTTATAGACCATGTCAAAGAAGACAATCTGGATGCATATTGGCTAGGGCCTGTCTCGGAATACAAATACACTATTAATCATCAAGCACCGGGTATCGCCGATATTTTCTATCTGCCCAAAGCTTCAGGTCAAAGCGACACGAAACTATTCCTATATGAAGTTAAAACCTACAAGAATAAGGAAGTCTGGGAGGCACGCACCCATCCCCTTTTAGCGACTTCAGGTACCACTACTATTACGACTGCCCAAGGTCTCTCAATAAAGATTAACCCGGCCTCAATGAAGGGCGAAGTCGTAACCTTCAGTGACCGGCCTGAAATTGTTGCAATCGCTTACCCAGCACCCCAATCACAACAGGCCATGATAAAAAACGCGGAGAGTCTCCAGCCGGTTCGATGACACATCCTCCTCTCGCCCAAGTCTTATCCCGCTGAACTAGAAATCACGCGCAACATATTTGTTTTATACAGGGATCTCGCTGCTCAAATACCCGATGGAAATGTCTCCATAACTTTGCTGGCATGACTGCCTTTAGGCATAAGTAGCAGAAAGCGATCCAGACCGGTGTCGTGAAACACTTTTTCATAACTACCGGCAAGTGCCGGACGGACCTGTTTGCGTTCTGCGGCACCACCCCATTCGACAGCGGCGGTTACTGTGCCGCTATGAGTTGTAAATCCGATCAAGATTGCCTCATGCCCGTAGCGCTGCCACGCGCCCGTCGCGACGGGCACGTTCTGCTCCCTCTGGATCGATCTTTTGGAGGTAACTCAGAACCGCATTGATTGAGGTGTGTAGGCTATATAAATCCAAACCATAAAACCCCGTCTTAATCGCACTATCCGACAGGTCATCATTGTGCGTGAAACTAGCCGATAAAATCCAACACATCGTTTTGGATGAGACACGATGAAAGTAGCACGAGACTTAAATCGTTGCTACGTTGAAAGTGGCTGGTACCAACATCGGTTTCACCTCCGACCACATAGTTGGTCGTCCTCTTCTCGTGTTCGATACGCATGGTAAGAGTTTCCGGGGGCATGCTCTTTGGTTTCTCTCTGATAAAAACATTCACCCAATGCCTTGTCGGCACGGAACAAGAGAAATATCACAATAATATATCTAGCCACATCCGGAAATGGAATTTTGGAATGGTACGCTTAGGTCGTTATATTTTGGTGACAAGATATGCCATCAAAACCTTGTCTTTTAGAAGTGTGGCTCCTAATCTGATGTTGGTGATCATTCGTTTCCTCGCGAAATACATTAGGAAAGAACATTTGGTCCTGTCTCGCTATGATAAATCGCATCCCCATTTTAAGTGGTTCTTAGGCCTTGACGCCGTTCTTTCCGTATTGTTGGTGTTTGGTGGGCTTCAATTCGCTGCATCTTCGCCATCAACGTCAAGTTTATTGAAAACTTGTGGGGTAACGCCCTTATCTGTTGCAGAATTAACAAACTATGTCAAAGACGAAAATAAGCCCGTCTATTGGCTTGGACCTATGCCAGGGAATACATACACAATCAATAACACCCAACCTGATACCCGCCTTATTACCTATCTGCCCGCGTGTTTGGTTCCGTCTAAAGAAAATAATCTCAGCTTGACGGTTGAAACATATAATAATCTTGCCAGTTACATGGCGCACATGCGTCCCCTGACAGGGGCAATTAGCGAGAGACTTGTAACCGCCAAAGGTGCTACCGTGGAATTTGATAAGGTCTCAATGAATCGTGAAATTGTAACTTTCAAAGACAGGCCCGAAATTGTCGTAATTAATTATCCAACACGGCAAACTGCACAGGCCATGATGAAGGATGCGGATAGCCTTAAATTAATTTGGTCAGGCCCCGATACCTAGATAAGCACGTTTGACAGCCTCGTCGGTCAACAGTTCTTTGGATGGAGCGGTCTTCACCACGATTCCGGTTTCCATCACGTAAGCCCGTTCGGAACGCAAAAGTGCTTGCTGGGCGTTCTGTTCAACCAGCACGATCGTCATTCCATCCTGATTAATTTTCGTGATGATTTCAAAAATTTGGGTGACGATCATCGGCGCCAATCCCATTGAGGGCTCGTCTAAAAGTAATAGCGTTGGCCTAGACATCAAGGCGCGTCCGATAGCAACCATCTGCTGTTCGCCACCTGAGAGTGTGCCGGCTGATTGCCCAGCACGCTCTTTCACTCGCGGGAACAAGTCGTAGACTTTTTCTAAATCTTGATCCATCTCTGCCCGACCATGCTTGCGGTGATACTTGCCCATCTCAAGATTTTCTAGAACGGTCATGCCGGGAAAAATGCCCCGCCCTTCCGGGATTTGAGATATTCCCAGATCAACTCGAGCGTAGGGCGCCACGGTTGCCACATCCACACCATTGAAATGAATAGTCCCAGAGGTGGGTTTTAGCAGACCGCTAATTGTCTTCAGTGTTGTTGTTTTACCTGCGCCGTTAGCGCCAATGATCGAAATTATCTCACCCTGATGAACGTGGAATGAAATGCCGGCCAGCGCCTCAATCTTCCCGTAGTGGACGTGTAAATCTTTTACCTCAAGAAGCATCAACTGGCACCCCTAGGTAGGCCGCGATAACTCGCGGGTCGCGTTGTATTTCACTCGGGATTTGGTCCGCGATCTTCGTACCGAAGTCGAGGACCATAACTCGATCAGAGATACCCATGACCAGACTCATATCGTGCTCGATTAACAAGATGGTGAAACCGCGATCTCGGATTGCTCGTATCTGCTCTCCCAAGATTTCCTTCTCAACGGGATTGAATCCAGCTGCTGGTTCATCAAGTAAGAGAATTTCCGGGTTGGTAGCCAGCGCACGACAGATCTCAAGGCGACGTTGATCCCCGTAAGGCAATCCCTTAGCCAATAGGTGTGCCTGCTTTGAGATTCCCATAAATGACATGAGTTCGTTGGCGCGTTCATGTGCTTCGCGCTCTTCGCGACGTTTGCGTGGCAGCGTAAAGATTGCTCCGGGCACAGAGGATTTAGAATGTGCATCGGCCCCAACCAGAACATTCTCGAGTGCCGTCATCTCAGCAAAGAGCCGGATATTCTGAAAAGTCCGTGCAAGTCCCATTCGGGTAATCTCAGATCGCTTCCTGCCGACGATGCTCTCCCCTTTGAAGCGGACCTCTCCTTGAGTTGGTTGATAGACGCCGGTAACGATATTAAAGACCGTGGTTTTCCCTGCACCATTTGGTCCAATCAGCGCGGCAATCTCGCCTTTACCAACCGAGATATCAACATGGCTAAGCGCAGTCACGCCACCAAAGCGCATCGATACATTTTTGAATTCAAGGAGAACTGGCGCGTTAGACATCAGCCAACCTTTCCACGAACGCGGCGAGGAAGCAGACCTTGCGGACGCAGATTCATCATAATGACGAGAGCCGCGCCAAATAAGAGCACTCGGTACTCACTAAATCCGCGGAGTCGTTCTGGAATATATGAAATCGCTAGTGCGCCCAAAATGACACCTGGAATATTGCCGCTGCCACCAAGTACCACGATCGCCAGGAACATGACCGAAAGAGTGAGCGGGAAGTTATCGGGCGAGATAAATCCAACCTTGCTCGCGAAGAGAACTCCCCCCATGCCGCCAATGCCAGCTCCGATGCTAAAGGCCCAGAGCTTAAATTTAAGTGTCTGCACGCCCATCAATTCGGCGGCGTCTTCATCTTCTCTAATTGCTTCCCAGGCACGACCGACTCGCGAACGATCAATTCGTTTAAGGAGCCAGATAACCAAAATAATCAAGGCCAGCAATACCCAGTAAAACGGCTTGGGGTTGAGAATGTCTTCAAAATTCAGCGGACCGATCGCCGCTGGCCAAGGAATATTTGGAACACCGCGGTTAGCGCCGAGCCAATCAACATTGACCGCAGTGATTCGAATTATTTCACCAAAGCCCAATGTCACAATCGCCAGGTAATCACCCCGAAGTCGCAAAGTCGGCAGACCGAGAATCGCTCCTGCGCTCATCGCAATAACTACACCGAGCGGCAGAATGAGCCAGAAACTCCAATGGAGCAAGGTTCCAATCTGAGCCATCGTGTAGCCACCAATGGCAAAGAAGGCGACATAGCCAAGGTCGAGCAGACCAGCTTTCCCAACCACCACATTGAGGCCGATTCCCATGAGGACGTAGAGCCCAATTTTGTCGAAAAGGAGTGAAGGAAAATCTGTCTGCGGAGTATTCAGCAATGGAATCTGGACCATCGGCAGTACCGCTATACCTGCAATGAAAATCACCGTCAGCAACCGCTGCGTTGCCTTAGGTAATCCCCTCCAGCGATCTCCGACGGCATCAGTAGCCGATGATAGATATTTCATGATCACGCTCTCGCCTTCTGGAGCGTCTCGCCCAATAGGCCCGAAGGCCTGAACATGAGAACAAGGACGAGGATGACAAATGCCACAACGTCTTTCCATGATCCGCCAAATATTGCAGCGCCATAAGACTCAACTACGCCAAGGACTAGGCCGCCAAGTAAGGCACCGCGCAAATTACCAATGCCGCCAAGTACTGCGGCCGTAAAGGCCTTAACTCCGAGCACGATTCCTATACTAAAGCGCGTCTGCTCGAAATAGACCTGGTTCAACGATCCGGCAAAGCCAGCCATCAAGCCACCGATTAAAAAGGTCAAGGTAACTACTCGATCAATATTGACTCCCATCAAGACTGAAGTGTCTTGATTCTGTGCAACAGCGCGAATACCACGACCCAGACGCGTTAGCGAAACGAAGCGTTCAAGTGCAATCATCATGAGTATCGCAGAGACCAAAATCAAAACTTTGTCTGATCTAATGTCAGCCCCAAAAACTGTAAACCAGACATCCTTCTCCAGAAAGCGCGGAAAGGTTTCGTAATTACGACCCCTCCAGAGCGCGACTGCTTCCTGAAGGAAGAGTGAAGCGCCAATCGCACTAATTAGCACGGTGAGTCGGCCAGCACCGCGACGTCGCAATCCGCGATAGGCAATTCTCTCCAACAAGACCGCGGCGACTCCAGAGATAGCCATCGCCACAATCGTGACTAAGAGAAAAGTGCCGATGAGTGCCAATCCACTACGCGGTGCGCTCTCCGCATTTAAACCAATGGCTTGCGCAGAAAGGAGAGCGCCAAAAGTTCCGAGCATAAAGATTTCGGAGTGTGCAAAATTGATCAGACGCAATACGCCATAAACGAGAGTGTAGCCCAAGGCTACGAGTGCATAAATTGCCCCAAGAACGAGTCCATCAAAAGTCAACGCACCAAATTGGCTCGTTAGGGTTGAGAAATTCATAGACCCTCCTTGGACAACGTAAGGACCAAGCCACTATTGGTCAGTATTGACCCAGTGAAACCAAACTTATTGTTAGAGAGGGGGTACCCGAAGGCACCCCCTCTCTAACGAACCAGATTTACAACTATTTAATTAAGGAAGCCGTGTTCTGACCACCCTTGTATACGTAAGCGAAGATCGCACCACCGGAAACTTCACCGGTCTTGCTGAACTTCAAGGTCTTGGTGATTCCTACCCAAGACTTTGTCGAAACATACGCATTGATTGATGCACGTGTGGTCTTGCCTGATTTGATCGCCGCGAGGAAGAAGTTCACAGCGTCATACGCCTCAGGAGAATAGGTACCGTCCTTCACTCCAAAACGGGCCTTGTAGGCAGCCTTAAACGCCCGACCAACCTTGGTCGTGTCGATTGGTGCGCAAGCACATGTAACGACAGCGCCATCAGTTGCCGAACCACCAGCAGTTACGAAGCCTGGATCTAACGTTCCATCACCAGACATAAGTGTGGCTGTAACGCCGGCGTCCTTGAGCTGCTTGGCCAGACGACCAGCCTCTGCGTAGTAACCACCGTAATAAACAACATCCGCTCCGCCCGATTTGATCTGGCTGATGGTGCTACTGAAGTCTGGCGACTTTGGGTCAAGGGAGGTGCGGGTTACGACTAGCGAACCAAGGCTCGTCGCCACCACAGTTGCCAAGCCCTTGCCGTACTCCGAGGCGTCATCAATGACAGCGACCTTGGATGGCTTTAGGACGGTCTTGATGTACTTAGCCCCCATGGAGCCCTGAATTGCATCAGTACCGAGTGCGCGGTGAAAAATCTTCCAGCCCTGCTGTGAGAGCGCTGGGTTGGTGGCCGACGGAGTGATGATTGAGAGTCCACCACGTTGGAAAATTGGGTTGGCGGCCATGGATTCACCAGAGAAGGCAGGTCCAACTATGCCAACCAGACACTTGTTTTTAATTGCGCTCTGCGCCAGGCCGGGAGCCTGGGCTGGATCACCTTGGCTGTCAAAACTGACGAAATCAACTTTGACCTTTGATGCGGTAAGAGCGTATTGAGCAACCGCGAGTTCGGCACCCTGAGAAATATTCTTGCCAAGGTTTCCGGCATCACCCGTAAGCGCGCCAAAAAAACCAAGCGATAAAGTCTTACAACCTTTAGGCAACGCAGCCTGAGCAGGAGTGCCAACGGCAACCAGGCCACCCATAGCCAGAGCCAAAGTGGCCAGAACACTGGCCGTCGAACGGAACGAAACCTTCATAAATTACTCCCTAAAGATAAGGCCCTGGGGCTGGAATGGGGTGGTCATCATAGGCCGATTGGATTCCATATGCAATTTTTTCCGCGGTTGTCTCTCTACTTCAACCTCTCACTATTCAAATAACAGCCCTACAACTTAACGACACGCCGTTTTGCTAATGCCTCCTGAGATAATTGAAATTTCGTGGCTAGTCTCTGCACACAGATGGTTCGACATTACAACAGTGGTGTCGTCGTAAGAGGGAACCCGGTGAGAATCTGGGACTGCCCCGCAGCGGTAATTGGGAACGAAGTCCGTCTATAGCACTGGAAATTCAATTCTGGGAAGCGACGGCTAGTAGAAAATGCTCGAAGTTTTTCGAGTACATGCCCGAAAGTCCGAAGACCTGCCACCTGACCGAATCACTCATTCGGTGTGTCTGTGACCTCGAGGGAGGGTTCGCCGACGGTGGCTCCGCGAGGACAGGCTTGCCCTCCCCTATCTGCCGTTCCGACTCTTCCTAGTGACTCCGGGCTCATCGCTCATACTCGCGAGGAGAGAACAGTGACAATAACGAAGAGTAAGCCTGCGAACGGTGCATCCATTAGATCGACGATGCAGGTAACCAAGCGAAATGGCGCAAGAGAGCCAGTGGACGTCAATAAAATTGTGAGGGCAGTCGAACTCTCATGTCATGAACTCCTAGAGGTGGATCCACTGCGGGTTGCCACAAAAACCATCAGTGGACTGTACGACGGAGCAACAACCGAAGAACTCGACAAACTATCCATCCGCACCGCCTCCGAACTTATTGGCGAAGAGCCTAGTTATTCACTACTAGCAGCAAGGCTCCTGTCCAATTTAATTCACAAGGAAGTGCGAAACCAAGGGCTGCACTCTTTTTCACAATCATTAAAACTCGGTTACGAACTTGGGCTCATATCTGAAACTACTTACCAATTCGTTCAACTAAACGAACGAAAATTGAATGATGCGATTGACTCGAAAGGGGATCAACGATTCGAGTACTTTGGAATGCGAACCATCTATGACCGCTACCTTCTACGCCACCCAGAATCTCGTCAAGTGATCGAGACTCCCCAATATTTCATGCTTCGTGTCGCGTGCGGATTATCTACTCATCCGTCAGAGGCAATCGAATTGTATGCGTTACTAAGCCAACTGAAGTACCTTCCAAGCTCTCCAACTCTCTTCAACTCCGGTACACGGCACTCGCAAATGTCCTCTTGCTACCTCATTGACAGCCCGGAAGATACTCTCGAGTCCATTTACTCGAGGTATTCACAAATTGCTCAGCTTTCTAAATTCGCCGGCGGTATAGGAATTTCGTGGTCCCGAGTGCGATCGCGTGGCTCATTGATACGTGGAACAAATGGTCACTCAAACGGGATAGTTCCTTGGTTGAAAACACTTGACTCCTCGGTATCTGCTGTCAACCAAGGGGGTCGTCGTAAAGGCGCCGCATGTATCTATCTTGAGACCTGGCATGCGGATATCGAGGAATTTCTTGAGTTGAGAGACAATACTGGAGACGAATCGCGTCGAACTCATAACCTCAATCTGGCGCATTGGATCCCAGATCTATTTCTTCGTCGCGTTGAAGAAGACGCGATGTGGTCTCTCTTTGATCCATCAAAGGTCCCTCACTTTCCCGATCTGTGGGGAGAAGATTTCGAAAATGCCTACCGCGAAGCGGAAGAACAAGGATTAGCGGTCCGAAGTATTAAGGCCCGAGAGCTCTATACCCGGATGCTTCGCACTTTGGCCGAAACGGGCAATGGATGGATGACATTTAAGGATGCATCAAATCGTCACTCCAATCAGACGGAGAAGAGAGAAAATGTCGTTCATCTATCAAATCTCTGCACGGAAATAGTTGAGGTGACTAATAATTCCGAGACGGCCGTCTGCAATCTTGGGTCAGTCAACTTGGCAAAATTTGTGAAAGACGGGGAAGTCGATTGGGAGTCACTTGCAGAGACAGTCAGAACTGCCGTGCGATTCCTCGACCGCGTAATAGATATAAATTTCTACCCCAGTCAAGAAGCGGCCGCAAGCAATCCAAAATGGCGACCAGTGGGTTTGGGATTAATGGGTCTGCAAGACCTCTTCTTTGAGCTGCGTATTCCATTCGATTCCGATAAAGCACTCGAGCTCTCAACGAAGATTTCCGCAGAGATATATTTCAATGCTCTGCGCGAATCTTGCTCTTTAGCGAAAATTCATGGTCCGCACCCGGAATATCTTTCGACAAGAATTTCAAAAGGCACGCTCCACTTTGACGGATGGGCCGCCTCCCTTGGAAGCGGAGAGCGCTGGGATCAACTCAGAGAAGACATCTCGAAGCATGGAGTCAGGAACTCCCTCCTAATCGCAATTGCACCCACTGCAACGATTGCGTCGATTGCTGGTGCCTATGAATGCATTGAACCTCAGGTGTCTAACCTTTTCAAGCGGGAGACTCTCAGCGGTGAATTTCTGCAAATAAACGGCTTTCTAGTGAAGGAGTTGAAGGAGAGAGGTTTATGGACTCCTGAAATTAGAGATGAGATTAAGAGATCAGAAGGATCAATCCAAGGAATCGATCAAATTCCGATTCAAGTGAGAGATTTGTTTCGCACCGCCTGGGAACTCCCCCAAAAAGTACTCATCGACCTTGCCTCATCGAGAGCCCCATTTATCGATCAAAGTCAATCACTCAATCTATTCCTCTCAGATCCAAGTATCGGAAAATTGTCATCCATGTATATCTATGCCTGGAAATCAGGGCTTAAAACTACTTACTATTTACGCTCTCGCCCAGCGACGCGTATTAGACAAACGACAATTCAGCAATCAACAAAAGCACTTAGTACAAGCGCAGCAGAAGCTCTCGCTTGCTCCCTTGAGAATCCAGAAAGTTGTGAGGTTTGCCAATAATGAACACCAACGAATTCGTAACAGTTTCCTCTTCTTCGCGCGGGTCTTTGCTAGACCCCGGACTCGACTTGACTCTTCGACCAATGAGGTATCCGCAGTTCTACGAGCAGTTCCGAAATGCTATTAAAAACACCTGGACCGTCGAGGAAGTCGATCTTCACTCTGACCTTAGTGATCTGGAAAACTTAACCCCTGCTGAACGACACCTCATCGAACGATTAGTCGCATTTTTTGCCACGGGCGACACAATAGTCGCCAATAATCTCGTACTGAATCTGTATGAGCACATCAATGCGCCGGAAGCCAGACTCTACCTATCCCGCCAACTTTTCGAAGAGGCCGTGCATGTTCAATTCTATTTAACTCTGCTCGATACCTACCTCCCTGATCCCGACGACCGACATCAGGCGTTCGCGGCCGTCGAAAATATCCCATCCATTCGCGCCAAAGCACGGTTCTGCTACAAATGGATTGGGGCCTTGGAGAAAATGGGGCCGCTTATAACGGCAGATGATCGAAAGACATTTCTTCTCAATTTGATTTGCTTTGCTGCCTGCGTCGAAGGACTCTTTTTCTACGGGGCATTTGCCTATGTATATTTCTTGCGATCACGAGGACTTCTTAATGGCCTTGCATCCGGAACCAATTGGGTTTTTAGAGATGAATCCATGCACATGGCCTTTGCTTTCGACGTAATAGACACCGTGAGACGTGAAGAACCATCTTTATTCGATGAAGACCTAAATGCGAACATCAGATCAATGATGATCGAAGCAGTTGACGCCGAATATGCATTTGCGGAAGATCTTCTGAGCGGAGGAATAGCAGGAATGGCTCCTGAAGAAATGCGACACTATCTAGAATTCGTTGCCGATCAGCGCGTCGTCCAACTTGGTCTGAAGCCGATTTTTGGAAGCTCGAATCCTTTCGCATTTATGGAGTTACAGGATGTCCAAGAACTTTCAAACTTCTTTGAACGGCGAGTATCCGCCTACCAGGTGGGAGTGAGCGGAGCGATCGCTTTTGATGAAACCTTCTAGAAGTGGTACGAGAAGGACTCGCACCACTTCTCGCCATTTTTAGCATGAGTGACGCTAGCCCTCTTCTCTTTGAGGACTTTCCAGAGGAAGATGAAACGTCACGATCGATGGTTCCTCTGAGGAATTTTTATGAAGAGTGGATTTTCCAACCCAAAGGGTGAACTCGTACTTGTTACGGGTGCCACGGGATATATCGGTGGTCGCTTGGTTCCAGAACTCTTGGCGGCTGGATATCGAGTTCGGGTTATGGCACGACAACCACGGCACCTTGCCGACCGAGAATGGTTCGATCGTGTTGAGATTGTCTATGGCGATCCTTCTGATCTGGAGACTCTTCCCCCTGCGCTTTCCATGGTGACCGTGGCCTACTATTTGATTCATTCGCTTGGAGCCGGAGCAACTTTTGAATCTCTCGATCGCATTAATGCGCACAATTTCGCGGAAGCGGCATCGGCATCTGAAGTAGAGCGAGTCATCTATCTAGGTGGTCTCTACCCCAAAGAAGCGAAGTTGAGTCCTCATCTGAAGTCGAGGAAAGAAGTGGGCGATATTTTGCTGTCTAGCAGTGTGCCCACCACCGTACTGCGCGCTGCGGTGATTATCGGTTCTGGTTCGCTCTCCTTTGAAATGCTCCGCTACCTCACGGAGCGTTTGCCGATCATGATTACTCCCAACTGGGTGGATAGCCGGATACAGCCAATTGCAGTCAGAGATGTCCTCCATTACCTTGTCAAATCCGCGAAAATGCCGCCGGAGATCAACCGCGGTTTTGACATCGGAGGACCAGATGTACTTACTTACCGAGAGATGATGGTCCTCTATGCAAAAGCATCGGGTTATAAGCCACGCCGGATCATTTCGCTCCCGTTCATGACGCCATCGCTGTCAAGTCAATGGGTGGGCTTAGTGACTCCGGTTCCTAAGAAGATCGCTCAAGCGCTCATGGAGAGCCTTGTGAACGAAGTTATTTGTAAAGAACATGATATTTCTCAATACATCCCAGACCCGGAGGGGGGACTCATTGACTTTTGTACAGCAGTAGATCTGGCACTCCAACGAATTCAAGATGGCCGCGTCACCACTCGGTGGGCGTCGGCTTCGCACATTGGCGCGCCGAGTGACCCTCTGCCGACCGATCCAGATTGGGCGGGTGGAGGCCTCTACGTTGATGAACGAGTGCGAATGGTCAAGTGCGCGCCAGCGCAACTGTGGCACATTATTGAAGGCATTGGCGGCGAACACGGATGGTATTCATGGAGGCTTGGTTGGTGGACCCGTGGAGTGCTCGATCGATTTGTTGGTGGACCAGGACTTCGTCGAGGTCGCAGGGATGCCTTTGATCTTGTCATTGGTGACGCTCTTGACTGGTGGCGGGTTGAAGATCTCGAAGAGAATCATTTGCTCCGCTTGAGAGCGGAAATGCGCCTACCGGGATTAGCTTGGCTAGAACTCATCATTGAAAAGGATGACCAGGGTCAAACTCTTTTTCGCCAACGCGCCCTATTCCATCCACACGGCCCTGCTGGTGGACTTTATTGGGTGATGATCAAACCCTTCCATGGACTGGTCTTCGGTGGAATGCAGCGAAATATCGCTCGTGCGGCCGAGCACGCCCCGACCCAGATACCGCAATAACTTTCTCCAGGTTTCGATCTCTCCTTAGGTTTCGTCTGATGAGTAAAATGAAGCGATGCTCAACTAGTTTCGCGCGATCTGAATAATCGCGCTAACGAGGAGCACTACGAGCAGCGCCGATGTCCCTAGCCATATGGTGCGACTCTCCTTCTTGGAATCTCTTGCATTCACCAGCCAGTCGTACTCTATTTCTGCCTCAACAATGTTCGGCGGCGGTGGAGTATCGGCTATGTGCCCGGCCTGCCATCCCTTGACTAGTCTGCCAAACCTCAAACCTGCTGAATCAAGCGTCCTAATTTCGGCGTCGAGGAAGACTACCCGCCCAAGAGTTAAAACTGTAAGGATTGCAATGATGACTAAGGCAATGTTCATAACTAAAGAGTAGGTCGCGATGCCTGACTATTCAAGCGAAGAATTTCCTAACAATTGCTTATCTGCCTATCAACCATGACATTTCCCTTAGGAAGGTTCTTCATTATTTCTAGTTCCTCATCCAAGAGCCGGTAACTAGTCTTCTCATAGCCAGACTCGTGAAGAAAAAGATAATTGCAAGAACAACCCAACCGGGTTTTCCTAACCCGATTACCAACGCAGTGACAATGGACGGACCGAAAGCCCCTCCAACTCCCGAACCGAGCGAATACACTGCCTGATACTGACCTTGGTGATTCTGATCGGCTAACCCAAAACCTATGCTCCAAGATCCGACCGATCCAAGTAACTCCCCCGCCACGTGAACGAGCATTGCAAGTAGCAAGAGTGCACATGCCAGATATTTTGAAACACCAGCAGAAAGCGCATAAATCAAACACGATATCGCGATCAACGCGCCGGCCCTTGCATAGAGACGTGCACCCGTGTTGATATCTCCTGCACCTCTACTTGCACGAACTTGAAAGAGTATAACTGCAATTGTATTAACCAACATGATCACGGCAACCCACCAACGAGGAGCTGAAGTCTCCTGAACAACCCAGAGAGGTATCGCAACATTCTGAAGAATAAAATGGAGAGACATGATGCCGTTGAAAGCCGTAGCGGTGAGAAATTTACGGTCCCGAAACGCATTAAAGGTAATCGGTTCACCTCTTGCCACCGTTGGCGCTACATATGGCAACTTGTGCCACACATATCCCGCGGCAAAGTAGGTAATCGCGTCAAGAACGAGCATGGCGACGTAACCAGCATTGGTATTGATGGCAAGTGAGACACCCGCGAATACCGTTCCGAGTGCAATTCCCAAGTTGGTAACCGCCCTCGTATAGGCCCGGATCCTGACTCTCTCCTCACCAGTACCGAACTGCGCAATCATTGCCATCCGCAAGGCTCCACTTACTGCTCCCGTAGCACCTGCAAGTAAGGAGACAAATACAAAGGGCCAAAATGAATGCACGAAGATAAAAGTTATTAAGACGAGGCCCTCGGAAATATAGGCGAAAACCGTGATGTCACGGGGACCGAATCGATCGGCAATGTGGCCAGCAGGAACACCAAAGAGAAGTGAAATCCCTCCACCAATGGAGAGTCCGAGGGCAACTTGCGTCGGAGTGAGACCCACGTGAAAGGTGAAATAGATAACCTCAATAGTCACAAAAAGGCCGTTGCCAAAAGTATTGATGAGTGTAGCCAAACTTAAGACCCGAATTGCGCCTTCTTTGGGTATCGCAGCATTCTTCAATCTAGAAAATCGCGATTGTTCACTTTCAGGCATTGGGAAACCTTAACGTGTCGAGTCATGGAGACGCCACGACATTAAATACAGATACCCTTAGGCGTGCCTCGAAGAATCCCTCAGACATTTCGCAGATTTATCGCAATAGAAAGTTCCGGCGGAATTGTATTGGTCCTGGCTGCGGTCATCGCCCTTATATGCGCCAACTCCCCCTTCAAGATCGGGTATGAAGAATTCTGGCGACCCGGAGAGGCCTTCATCAACGAAGGCCTCATGAGTATCTTCTTCTTTCTGGTGGGTTTGGAAATCAAGAGAGAGTTTATCCACGGAGAACTTCGCGACCCCAAAAAGGCCGCGCTTCCCGTTCTCGGCGCAATTGGCGGAATGATCCTTCCTGCGCTCATATATGCGTTGGTAAACCAGGGAGGCGACGGCTCTGCTGGGTGGGCAGTACCTATGCCAACTGATATTGCGCTGGCGGTGGGAGCACTGACACTTCTTGGTTCGCGAATCAATCCTTCTCTAAAAATCTTCTTACTCTCGTTGGCGATTGCCGATGATCTCGGCTCTATTTTGGTCTTAGGTGTTTTCTACTCTGATGGTCTTAGCCCACTTAAAATTGCCTCAACTATCGGCGCGGTTCTTTTTGCATGGATCATTCCAACTCGAACCAAGCTTCCTCTGAATAGTTTGATTGATTGGATACACCCCTGGAGCAGCTACTTGGTAATCCCAGTCTTCGCTCTGGCAAATATCGGAGTCACAATAGATTTCTCATCTCTTCAAACCTTGATTACGTCCCCAATTTCCTTGGGAATTATCATCGGGCGAGTAGTCGGTAAATTCATTGGCATAACCCTCTTTGTCTGGCTCGCCGTGAGAATAGGAATTGCGAGAATGCCCGGCGCTGTTTCAATGAAAGAAATTGCCGGAGTTGCGGCTCTTGGTGGCATGGGACTTACCGTCTCCCTATTTATCGCCGATTTGGCGATGAAGGACCCTACTCAACTCTCTCAAGTGAAAACAGGGTTGATTATCTCCGCCATACTCTCAGCATTTATTGGACTGGGAATTTTACGAAAGGCAACCTCAATAAAGCCAGAATAGGAACCTTCTCCTACTGACGATCTGATTCAAGGTACGGGGTACTTTCTTGCCTCTGAATAGCCTTTCGAGCGAGGATGACGTGGCCGAAAAATCCGACAATGAGTGAGAAAATTACACCGAGATTGGCGTAGGCCCATGGGCCTTCTTTCCCGCCGATCGCGTCCATGAAGTAACCCTGCCATGAGAGCCACGATGCAAAAGGATTTGTCACAAAACCCCACCCAATTATCGATCCGATTAGTACAAGAAAGATGGAACGAAGATTCCATGACCCATATCTTCCAGATGGGAGAAATAGTTCAGATTCCGCATAATTTCGTTTGCGCATCACTACATCTGCCACAAAAATCGCAGACCAAACTGCAATCGGCACACCCAAGGTGATGAGAAAACCTTGGAATGGGCCAATGAAATCGCTCGCGTGCCAAACAATATAAATCGTCCCCAAGAGCATAATCAACGCATCTATGGATGCTGCCACATGCCGACGGACAGGAAGTCCAATGGAAACCAAGGCAAGTCCGGATGAGTACAGATCGAGAATGGCGCCACCAATAAGACCCAATACCGCCACAATCGCAAAGGGAATCAGATACCAGGTAGGAAGAAGGGTAGTGAGTGCTCCGATTGGATCCATTGCGATCTTCTCACTGAGATCTTTACTACTACCGGCTAAAAGTGACCCGTAAATAACCAAAATTACTGGTACGAGGGACGAGCCAAAAACGGTCCAACCTACAACTGCCCGACTGGAAACAGTCCGCGGAAGATAGCGTGAATAATCAGCGGCCGAATTCACCCATCCCAGTCCAATACCCGTGATACCAAAAATCATCGCCCCAATGAATGCTTGCGGATTTCCGCTGGGGATTGACGAAACCATTGTCCAATCAATGTGCTTGAAAGTCAGAGCGATATATCCGAGAGTCATCAACCCAGTAACAATCGTTAACCACTTCTGGAGTTTCATAATTACGTGGAACCCAAGTACTCCGCCAAATACGGTTAGTCCGGCCGCTATCGAAAAACCAATAATCCGAGCCACATTATGATCAATATGCCCTAGTCGAGCCAATACGGTTTCCGTTGCCAAGGTAGCTAATGAAACGAGAATTGTTTCCCAGCCAACAAAGATCAGATAGGAAAGTATGCCCGGTACGAAATTGCCGCGGACTCCGAAAGCAGCCCGTGACAGCGTCATAGTCGGAGCGTTCGACTTCTTGCCGGCAAGTGAACTCACTCCGACGAGGAGAAATGAGAGAACAACTCCAAAAAGAGCCGCTAAAGATGCCTGGGCCACCGAAATCCCAAATCCAAGAAAAAAGGCTCCGAAAGAAAGTGCAAGAAGAGAAATATTTGCGCCACACCAAGGCCAGAAAAGATTACTTGGCTTTCCAGTTCTCTCGTCTTCCTTAATGAAATTGGTCCCATTGAGTTCGAGGTTGAGGTCAAATAGCGGCACAAATTCTCCTTTGAAGGTGGGGGCTATCCTACTAATAGTGCGCGCCGATTCCACGCGAAAGAGTATTCTTCCGAGGTTATGTCAATGTTGACTACGTATGTCTCACAACTGCGTCGGAGATCTCCGATGGATGCTGTGCCATTTCACGACCCCGGAAATCCAGCGATATCCTCCCCTGCTGCGCTGCTGTTCTGGCTCGCCCGCAATCAAGTGAGAGTGATTCTTTTTGGCGCGGTTTTTGGAGTCCTGAGCACTCTCACCCTGGCGGTCATGCCTGGGTTCCTGGGCAAAGCCGTGCAAGCAATTTCTGATCATGATGAGTTTGCTCTTAGGAAATGGGTATCCATTGTTTTCGCTTTAGGCTTCACGCAATCCATCGCAAGCGTCATTCGCCACCGCTGGGCCGTAGCCAGTTGGATCATCACTGCCACACGGATGAAACAGATCATCGCCCGCAAAGCCTCGGAACTTGGCGCCGATCTACCGCGACTCATTTCGACTGGCGAAGTCGTCTCCGTCAATAACAATGACGTAGAGCGAATGGCCAGAGGTTTTGACAATATTCCCCGCCTCATTGGCTCCATAATCTCCTTCATATTTGTTTCAATCATGCTCATCCGCTCATCGCCGTCGATCGGAATGATCGTGATCGCTGGTGTTCCAATCATGGCTCTAGTCATCGCACCCATCATCGGTCCACTACAAGAGCGCGAAGCCGAACAGCGAAAAAAATTAAGCCACTCGACAAATTTGGCCGCAGATACAGTCGCCGGCCTTCGAGTCTTAAGAGGCATCGGTGGCGAAGACACCTTCATCGAGCGGTTTAGATTAGCTTCGCAAGATGTACGAGCAGCCGCCGTAAGGACGGCCAAGACTCGCTCCCTCCTCCAAGCACTCCAAATTGTTCTGCCGGGCTTCTTCATACTTATCGTCATATTTGCTGGAGGAAGCCTGGTAGCTGATGGAAAAATGAGAATTGGCGAACTTCTATCGTTCTATGGTTACAGCGCTTTCCTTGTCCTTCCATTGAGGGTGATGACTGAAACAGCGCAGCGCATGACCTCCGCGATCGTCTCCGCACGTCGAGTCATAAGTCTTCTTTCGGTTGCCCCTGTAAATACCTGGGGCGTGGACGAATCACCAAACTCTCTGGGCGTAGTACGAGACCTAATCTCCGGAATTGAAATCAGATCGGGCGAGTTTCTGGTAATAGTGAGCGAGAATCCCTTAATATCCGATGAACTTTGCGACCGCCTCGGTGGGTACATTGATGCAGACCGAGTTACTATCGATGATCGCCCACTTACCGCCTTCACAAGGACTGCCATAAGACGAACAATCTATTCGCAAGAGAAGGAGCCTGCGATCTTGTCCGGCACGATTGGTTCGATTTTTGCCGTCCCCCACTCTGGACGATTATCGATTGACCAAGCGATTGATGCAGCCTCAGCTCGCAATATCCTCGATTCACTAGAAGGAGAGGGCCTCGAGGCTGAAGTAGTGGAGCGTGGTCGAACCCTCAGCGGTGGGGAACGTCAGCGCCTTTCTCTCGCCAGAACTCTTTTCGTTGATGCCCCCATTGTCATCCTTGATGATCCGACCAGCGCTGTGGATGCTCATACTGAGACGAGAATTGCTCAGCGGCTCTCCGAAATACGAAATGGTCGCACCACTGTTGTCTTCTCCAATTCACCACTCATTCTTGATCGTGCCGATCGGGTTGAACTCATTCTTAACGGCGAAAAGCAAGAGCAAGGAACTCACAATGAATTGCTGGAAAGATCGCAGAAATACCGCGATCTGGTTATGAGGGGTGCATGAGAGGCAAACCGGTAAGCGAGGCTCATCTGCCGCCAAGTGCGTTTCGCTCTCCGCCTCCAAATACTGAGCGCATCAACACTAATTTCGGCTTCGAAAAGTCCTCATCTCGTCTTCCTATAGCAAGTGTCGAAACCGTAAATAAAGAGATGATTGCACTCATTGCAAAACACAAACGTGGATTCATGCTTGTCGCGGGTCTTCAATTAGTGACGGTCGCCGCAGCCTTGGTAATTCCTCGCGCCTTCGGAAGTCTACTTGGCCAATTGGGAAAAGATCCGCGCCATGCAAACATATCCATGACGGTAATCGTCGCCGGAGCCGCACTTGTGGTCCAGACAGTCTTCTCGTACTGGACAAAGGTAAAAGCTTCAGTCTTGGGTGAATTCGTACTCTCTTCTCTGAGGGAGCGGTTTCTTGAACGAGTGGTTGAACTTCCGCCAAATGTTGTGGAGCGAGCAGGAAGTGGAGAACTCCTCAGCAGAACTACCACCGATATTGATCATATTACGTGGGCGGTTCGCGATGCTTTCCCGATTATCACGATCTGTTTGGTAGAGATCGCAAGCATCTTTCTCGCGATTGGATTTACAGCGCCAATTTTCGTAGCAGTGGTGATGATTGGCTTCCCTGTCATCTACGCGGTGACTAGACGATACTTGCGTAAATCACCACAGGCTTACCGTGTCGAGTCATCTTCTTACGCCTTAATGAACTCAGTGCTGGTCGAGTCAGCTGAATCAGGACGAACAATTGATGCGTTGCGCCTGGGTGAGGATCGAATAGAGCGAAGTGACTCAGCTCTTGGTCGTTGGATCGAATGGGAGCGTTACACATTGCGTCTTCGGACCGCCTGGTTTCCTTTCGTCGAAGCTAGCTACGTCTTCCCGTTGGGCGTAGTCCTTCTCGTTGGTGATCACTTTTACAATCAAGGGATCATGACAATTGCGCAAGTGACGACTTGCCTCCTCTACGCTCAGATGGCCATCGATCCCCTAGAGGGCATCCTCTGGTGGATTGACGAACTACAAGGCGGAAAGGCTTCTCTTTCCCGGCTATTGGGGATTCACGAAATACAAGCACGTGAAATTCGCGAATCAGAGCCTGACGGTTATGAAGTTCGTGCAGATGAGATCCGATATGGTTACAAAAAAGAACGCGATGTCCTCAACGGAATCTCCTTCCTTGTTCAGCCCGGAACTCGAGTAGCCATCGTTGGCCCCTCCGGTGCGGGTAAATCCACACTTGGCAAATTGCTCGCTGGCATCTCGCCACCACGAACTGGAACGGTCACCATCGGCGGCTCGGAAGTTGGTTATCTTCCAGTAGAACAGGCGAGAACTCATGTCGCATTGGTAACCCAAGAACACCACATCTTTGTCGGGACATTGCGGGAGAACATATGTCTTGCCAACCCTCAAGCCAGCGATGAGGAAGTGTGGGATGCACTCGGCGCCGTAGATGCAAAGGGGTGGGTCGAAGAATTATTGGATGGGGTCGACACTCAAGTGGGAGTGGGCGGTGCCCGACTACTCCCACCCCAAGCCCAACAAATTGCACTAGCTCGATTGGTCCTTGCCGATCCACACACTCTTATCCTCGATGAAGCGACTTCGCTCCTTGACCAACAATCCGCCAGACATCTAGAAGCATCCCTCAGTGCGGTCCTACATGGACGAACCGTGATTGCGATCGCGCATCGACTTCAAACCGCGCACGATGCCGACATTATTGTTGTTATCGAGGATGGAAAGATTTCAGAGTGGGGCTCGCATGACGCCTTAATGATTGCGAATGGTCCCTACGCCAGTCTTTGGAAATCTTGGCGGGATGAAGCTAGTTAGTACGATTTTCTAATTTGTAGCGGACGGCAGTGAGAATTCCTTGCAGAATAACGATCGGTTCTGGCGGGCACCCCGGTATTTCATAATCGACGTTCAAGACTTTAGATGCCCCGCCGATAGTCGCATAACTTTCACCGAATATTCCTCCATTGATAGCACAATCCCCTACTGCAACCACCAGCTTGGGTGAAGGAGTTGCTTCATACGTCATAGATAGGGCAGTGGACATATTCCTGGAAATCGGTCCAGTAATTAAAAGCATGTCCGCATGACGAGGACTCGCAACAAATTTTATCCCGAGTCCTTCTAGGTTGTAATAGAGATTACCCAGTGCATTTAATTCAAGTTCACACCCATTACAACTTCCCGCATCGATTTCGCGGATAGTCAATGCCCGTCCAAGAATCTTAAGAATCTCATCATGAATGTGGCTCGCTTCAACTTCCATTGCTACAGGTGGTGTCTCAGTTGCGATTCCAGTCTTAGCAATCTGCTTGAGTACTTCCCACATCATCGGTCATGCCCCGAGTAAGTGAGATTGAATGATTTATTAATCAGAGGAAAGTCGGGCACGATGTCACCAATGACGGCGTATTCAAGGACCGGCCAATTCTGCCAAGAAGGATCATGAACATGACATCTCTCCACTTTGCCACCTTTCCCAATCGAGAGAGCAACAAACACCCCTCCGCGCCATCCTTCCACCCACCCAGCTCCCGATCCAGATGGCTGGGCTTTCGTCCACGGGGAATACATTTCACCCGCAGGCAATCTTTCGAGTATTTGTTCTAGCAAACGTAAGGAGTCAGCGATCTCATCAAATCGCACGCTCACACGGGCGGCTACATCGCCATCTTCATGAAAAGCCACATTTACATCAAGCTGAGTGTAGGGAAATGACTTCGAATCGACCCGCACATCGTGAGAAACTCCGCTGGCCCTGCCAGCCAAACCGGTCAAACCTAGTCGCAGTGCCAATTCGTTATCGACTATTCCGGTGTGCATGAATCGATCCTGGAGACCTGAATGATCGTCATAAATAGCACGTAAGCGCTCCACTCCAGATCGAAACGCTCTTATTTGCTCGCGAATCTTTGCAATAGATTCGAGAGAAATGTCGGCTTTCACACCACCAGGTAGAACGCAATCCATCATGAATCGGTGCCCAAATATCTCTTTATTCGCCCTTAGCCACAATTCCTTCAATCGCATAAATTGAGTGAGTCCAAAGGCAAATCCCGCATCGTTTGCAATCGCTCCCACGTCACCCAGATGGTTTGCAATCCGCTCTCGTTCCAGCATGATGGCCCGGATCCAGAGAGCCCTGTCGGGGACATTCCAATTCCACGCAGATTCGAGAGCCATGCAATACGCCCAAGAATATGCGACGGTTGAATCCCCAGATATTCGACCTGCCAGACGAGATCCCTCGATGGGCTCCATCCGCTCAAAAACCTTGTCTACTCCTTTGTGCGCGTAACCCAGTCTCTCCTCCAGGCGAAGTGTCTTCTCTCCTACGACCGAAAATCTGAAATGCCCGGGTTCGATAATTCCTGCGTGTACAGGACCAACCGCAATTTCGTGAACACCATCACCTGCTACTTCAACAAAGTGGTAGTCCTGCGCAGTCCCTTCATCGTGCACTTCCAATCCCGAGAGATCTTTGCGAAGTGGATAGTAATCATCTGGCCAGAACCCATGATTGAGCCAAGGTCGATCATCTCCACTTCCGTTAGCCACAATTCCAATGAGATCACGTATTGCTCTCTGCATTCTAATTGCGCTTGGGAAAAGTCCGGAAATATCTGGGAATGAAACTTCGTTCTCGCGCAAAAGTAGCTCGAGCCAGAGAAGACCTTCCCCCTGCAACGAATAGATCGCAGTCACGGCGAATTTCTTAGAACTTTTCTGGCTGGCCCATAGTGTTACCAACTGCCCATGATTTTGTGCGATGGCCAGTGCGCACTCTTCCCACACCACTTCATTCACCATCGTGCGGCGAATGCGAAATGGCGAACGCATCTCCTCCATTTTCAACTCAAGCTCATCGAATTTCATTAATTCATCCCCCAATAATTTTCGCGGCTTGGAGGAACCATGTTTCAAGGTATCCCGGAATGTACAACCCAAGCATTAAGGCAATTCCGAGGTGAAGAAAAACTGGTAACAAAGCTGGCGAGTGGGGCAATCGCTTCATCGTTGTTTCGCCAAAGACCATGGGTTGGACTCGACTAAATATCGCCGCAAAAGCGACGCCAAGTCCGAGTAGGAGAATCGGTGTGGCCCATGGCATCTGTCGCATGGCGCTGGTCAAAATGAGGAATTCACTGGCAAATATTCCAAATGGTGGCATACCCAGAATTGCCAGAGTGCCCATCATCAGTCCCCAGCCAACTGTGGGGCTGACTTTAATGAGCCCGCGTATGTTCTCCATGATCTGCGAGCCGGCCTTTTGCGCGGCATGACCCACTGCATAGAAAATTGCAGATTTTGTGAGTGCATGGACTGTCATGTGTAACAAACCCGCGAAATTGGCAATGGGTCCACCGATTCCGAAAGCAAAAGTCATCAACCCCATGTGTTCGATTGATGAGTAAGAGAACATCCGTTTAATATCCCTTTGCCGAAGCAGCGAGAATGCTCCGACGAGGACTGAGAGCAGACCAAAACCCACCATGAGGTGTCCCGCAAAATTGTTGCCAAGAGCCCCGTCTGTGAGAACTTTGCAGCGAATGACTGCATAAAGAGCAACATTAAGGAGCAATCCTGAAAGGACCGCAGAAATCGGAGTCGGACCTTCCGCATGCGCATCAGGTAACCAGTTGTGGAGTGGAGCGAGCCCGACTTTAGTTCCGTAGCCAACAAAAAGGAAAACGAAGGCCAGCGACATGATGACCGGGTTTAGTAAGAACTTGACTTCGTTGAGGTTGGTCCACAGGAGTGGATTCTCGCCTTCCAGAATAACTCGCTGTGCAGCCATATAGAGAAGGATTGTGCCGAGCAGAGCTTGCGCAATACCAACTCCGCACAGAATAAAGTACTTCCACGCCGCTTCAAGACTCGATGGTGTGCGGTAGACCGAAACGAGGAGAACTGTCGTCAGTGTCGCTGCCTCCATGGAAACCCAAAGAATTCCCATGTTATTCGTAGTGAGGGCTAACAACATGCAGAAACTGAAGAGTTGATACATGCTGAAATAGAGACGCATGCGATTAGGGGTCATCTTGCCGCGCTCTTCTTCAATACGCATGTACGGTCGAGAGAAGAGGGAAGTTGTGAATCCAATGAAGGCAGTAAGGGTGACTAGAAAAATATTGAGCGAGTCAATGAAGAATTGACTGTCTAATGCAAATATTGGTCCATCTGACACGATCCGGGCAGTCAATATCGATGCCGCGAGAAATGTCCCGAAACTAAAAACAACATTGACATTTCGACCTTGTACTCGATGGCCCATTACCGCAAGGACTACAAATCCAAGTAGAGGGGTCACAAGAACCGGGATAAGTGGACTCATTACCCCTCCTTTAAATTCTCAAGGTGGGAAATATCTAGACTTTCAAATTGTTCACGGATCTGAAACATGAACAGCCCAAGGATGAAGACTCCCACCAGGACGTCCAGAGCAATTCCCAATTCAACGACCATCGGCATTCCATATGTCGCAGAAGTCGCAGCAAATACCAGGGCATTTTCCATCGAAAGGAAGCCGATCACCTGTGGAATTGCTTTCGATCGAGTAATCATCATCATGAACGATAAAAGTACGCAGGCTAAAGCGATGCCGAGTGTTCCTGGACTCACGGAGGATGAGAGTTTTGACACTGGCAGAGCAAGATTGAAAGCAAACACGACAAGGACTATTCCTACGAGCATTGTGCTCGGAATATTAATGAGCGTTTCGACGTCCCACCGCACATTCAGCCGCTTGATCAATCGATGCAGCACCCACGGAATGAAAAATACCTTCAAAACAAGCGTCATCGCTGCGGAGAAATAGAGATGGTCCTGATGAGTCACATACGCCACCACACTCGTAGCAGCAACGACTGTGAAACCCTGAAGTGCATAGATGTGTACGAGATTCAATACGCGGCGCTGTGCAAGCATGGCGAATGCCAACATGAGGAGAAATGCCGCAAAGAGATTTATAAGTTGGATGCTGATGTTTGACATCATCTATGCTCCCAACAGAATGTGCGTAAGCATGCCAATGACTCCTAGCAAGAAAGCCGTTGCGAGAAACTCTGGAACCCTGAAGATGCGCAACTTGGCTGAAAGAGTTTCAACCAGGGCAAGAATGACCCCCAGGATCGCAAGTTTGAGAAAGAGAAACACAAGCGCCAGAAGTATCCGCGATGGATCCGTACCATCCGTTATCCCCCAAGGAAGAAAGAGGGCAATGCCAATAGTTGAATAGGCGAACAACTTCATTGAAGCGGCCCATTCAAGCAATGCTAAATGTCGACCTGAATATTCAAGGATCAGCGCTTCATGGATCATGGTCAATTCCAAGTGCGTGGCAGGATTATCGACGGGCACTCTCGCATTTTCCGCCAAGAAGACAAGAACAAAGGCCATCGAGGCGAAAACCAAACTGGGATAGATTGTGAATTCGTTCTGACTTACTTTGTTGACAATGGTTTTAAGAGCCGTAGAACTTGCAATGAGTGAGGACGAGAAAAGAACCGTAAGTAGCGCAGGTTCTGCAAGAAAACCAATCAGCATTTCCCGGCGGGCGCCGAGCGTTCCGAAAGCGGTTCCAATATCCATAGCTGCGAGAGCTAGAAAGACTCTCGCAAGTGCGAAAAGGCCAACCAGCGCAATCGCATCGGCAGCACGGGCCAGAGGCAAGTCAGTGGACAGTGTCGGAATGATTGCACTCGCTAAAAGCATGCACCCGAATATCAAATATGGGACGAATCGGAACAAAGGAGAAGCTGTATCCGCCATTACTGACTCTTTATTGAACAACTTGTGTAGCGCTCTATATGGCTGGAGTACTCCAGGACCTGAACGATTCGCTAACCATGCCCGTGACTGATTAACCCAACCGAGTAGAAGAGGTGCCAAAAGTACTGCGGAAAGTGTGGCAAATATTTGCGAAAGAAGTTGCGAAATATTCATCGGCTCACCTCTGGGACTAATAACAAAGTGATGAGCAGCGTTAGGAAACTATAGAGAAGGTAGATGGATATTCGTCCTTGTTGCAATCGGCCAACCTGGGCAGAGACAAATTCAGTTGCGCGCGCAATCGGAAGATAAACCCCTTTCCAGAATTTGTCATTGACCACAACCTTGTATTCAGGTTCGCTCTCTTCAGGTTTAGGAAGATGTCTTTCCATATCGAAAAAAGACTCAAATATCTGACGGATCGGTTGCCCATAGCCTTCAGCCGTGTCTTGCATGCGGGCGTTCTGCCAAGTATGCCCGCCACCCCATGGCACAGATCTGCGCATTCGACCGTGGTAGAAGATTCGAACCACTGTAAAAATGAGAGCGCACGTAATTACAACTCCAACTAGGAAATAGATCGGGCTATAACTCGCGCGCTCGAGAGAGGTCGGGGTGAGCAACCACCACCCATTTGCACTGCCACTGTGGGCTAGACCTTTGCCGACCAAGGTTTGCGTGACGGGGTCAATAAAGTGAAGAACAAAGGTGGGCGCCAATCCGAGTACTAAACACGCCAGAGCAAGCCAGAGCATGCCGATTTTCTCCAAGAACCCTGCGTCGTGGGCCTGGCTCAATTTCTCTTCACGAGGTTGCCCGAGAAATACCACACCGAAGAATTTCACCATGGCATAACCCGCAAGCGCAGCCGTCAGAGCAATCGATGCGGCAGCAACTGGAATGAGCATATTTAGAAAGGACTGTGGCAAACCAGGGGTAAATAAGAAACTCTGGAGCAACAGCCATTCGGAAACAAAACCAGAGAAGGGCGGTAATCCCGAACTCGCTAAAACGCCAATGAGCGCGAGCCAGGCAACCCATGGCATGAATCGGATAAGACCGCCAAGTTTGCCGAGGTTTCTCTCCCCTGTTGCATGTAGCACCGAACCCGTAGTGAGAAAGAGAAGGCTTTTAAAGAAAGCGTGCGCACCTACATGGTACAAACACGCAGTAAGCGCCAAAGCCGCAAGGGTGTTCATTCCATAAGAGCGGAAGATGAGCGCCAAGCCCATTGCAGCAAAGAGAAGGCCCACGTTTTCAATCGACGAATAGGCCAAAAGACGTTTCATATCGGTCTGAACAGTTGCAAAAATGACACCAAAGAGCGCGGTCACCAGGCCCAGGGCAAGAAGTAAGACACCCCACCACCAAATCTGGATGTGTAGAAGATCAAAACAAACACGTAGAAGTCCATAGATTGCCATCTTGATCATGACGCCGCTCATGAGAGCAGAAACCGGCGAAGGCGCTGCTGGATGCGCTTCTGGCAACCAGACATGAAGCGGAAGGATGCCTGCCTTCGCACCGAAACCAAAAACGGCTAGGAGGAACGCAACAGATGCCCAAAAAGGTGAAATCTCCTGAAGACGCATATTTGCAAACGTGTAATCGCCAGTATTTGCCTGCAAAATTCCGAAAGAAAGCAGGACCGCAATTGCTCCTACGTGAGCAATAACTAGGTACAAAAATCCGGCAGCTCTTATCTTCGGCATTCTATGATTAGCAGTTACCAGGAAATAGGAGGAGAGCGCCATGCTCTCCCAAGCCACCATGAAAGCGTACGCATCATCAGCAATCAGAACCAGGGCCATACTGGCAAGGAAGAAGTGGAACTCCATGCAGAGCAGTCCCGGCGCGGTACCCGAGCCGTTTCGGAAATATCCTGCCGAGAAAAGGGAAATTCCTACGCTGGTGATGCCAAGGACGAGGAGAAAAAAAGAGGAGAGCTGATCTAGTCGTAGATGAAACTGAAGTTGAGGTAACCCGATAGGCAGCGTCGTAGTCTCAACGGCTCCAGAGATGAGGGCGTGAGCCGACGCCCAAACCAATGCGAGTCCGGCGATTCCTCCCAAGGGGAAGAACACCTTGGCAACTACTCCAAATCGTCGTAGCGCGACAATTCCGAGAAATCCGATGCCAATCCATACGGCAATCACCCAGAGAACCCAGTTGAGCGGTAACCCGTCCAGCATTGTCTCTAATCGTGTCCTTACCTCAATCACCAACAGACGCTGGTGTGAATTTCCCCTCTAGTGTTCAGGAAAATTCATCTCTCCAGGCATTATATCTACCAATAGTCAAAACTTAGTACGTGGCACGTCCACCGGAAGCGTCGAAGGTAAATCCCGTTGTAAATGAACAGGCCTTGGATGCGATAAACCCAATCAGCTCTGCCACTTCTTCTGCTTCGCCGACTCGGCCCATTGGGATACGAGCAAGCATGTACTTGAGAGTCTCCTCGCTGGTGGATGAGTTCATGGGGGTTCTGATAACTGCAGGAGCGATTGCGTTGACTGTGATTCCATCGGGCGCAACCTCTTTGCCGACGCCCTTCACAAAACCGATCATCCCGGCTTTGGATGTGTTGTAAGGCGCCATTCCAGGGTTGCCCTCTTTTCCGGCGATGGATGTAACGTGAACGATACGACCGTACTTTTGAGCTTTCATAATTGGTATGACTTGCTGAGTGAGCCAGATGGCACCGAAGAGGTTCACCTTTATCGTCTGCTCGTAATCTGCCCAAGAGATATCTTCAACTTTTACATTTGTGGGACCCGTCATTCCCGCCGTATTTACCAACGCGTCAATTCTCTTTTCGGAGGCAAAAATTTTGGCTACCACGGCCTGAACTCTTTCTTGATTTGAAATATCAAGTTCGACTATTTGGTCATCTTGCAAAGACAAGTCCGCTTGAACTTTCTTGAGTGCTTGGAGATTGAAATCGAGCGCAATCACACGGGCGCCTCGAGACTTCAAAAGTGCCGCCGCCGCAGCGCCGATGCCACTGGCGGCACCAACCACGAGCACTACCTGACCACTAAAATCTGTCTTATTCTCCATGGGGCTTGTGTCCTTTACCAATCTGTCCGTTGTCGCAATTCTCGCTGAGAGTCTAATCTACTCTTTAAATTAGTGTCAGAACGTTCGCCGTAGCAGAACGCAAGCAACCCGCACCATGAATGCGTCAGCGTTCAGTTCGTGGAGACTTTCTCTCTCAATTCTTAGAGGCCGAGATTGCTCGCCAACTCATCCGGCAAGCCTTGGAAAGTCACTGGACGCAGAAAGCGTGAGATGGCATTTATGCCAACTGAAGTGTGAAGTGGAGAGGTAGATGCTGGATACGGTCCACCGTGATGTTGTCCACTCGTAACCGCAACGCCAGTTGGCCAGGCATTAAACGCAACTCGCCCGCACATGGAAGCAAGTACCGATGCAATTTCAACATTTGATGCATCATCACTCGAACTAAATAAACATCCAACGAGGGCGCCTTCGAGTTTGGAGAGTATCTCCTTAACTTCTCCAATAGAGGAATAAGTGACGATAATCCCGGTCGGACCGAAACATTCGATATGTAGTTTCTTTGAATTCACCCTCGCCTGTGAAGCAGGAAGAACGAATACTTCCGCTCTGGAATAGAAGCCTGAACTCTGCGCATTCTTTCCAAAGTAATCAGTAGAACCCAGTGATTCAGCCAATTTTTCACGATTAGCATCATGCAAATTCTTTGTCGCCTCGCTAAGGAAAGGTTGCGCTTCTCGGTGGCTCAATTGAGATTGAAGTTCGGCGAGGAAATGTTCGTCTTCCGGAACAAAAAGGAGACTTGGATTTGTGCAGAATTGCCCATTTCCGAGAAGCAGAGAATCTAAGTACCCTCCTACGAAAATTGACCGATCGGAAATTCCCGCGGCTGTGGCAACGACCGGATTGACGCTTCCTAATTCGCCATAGAAGGGAATCGGCATGTTACGTGCTTGAGCCATGTCAAATAGGGCCCGTCCACCGGCTCGAGAGCCAGTGAAGGCACCGGCGTTGATACGTGGGTCAGCTATAACCGCCTTCCCGAACTCAAAACCATGACCAAGACCTATCAGATTTACTGGCGCTCCTGCAGCGATCAGCGACTTAGCGGCAATATCGAAGGTAAGTTGAGAAGTCTGCGGATGCGAAGGATGCGCTTTAATTACAACTGAGCATCCTGCTGCAAGCGCAGATGCCGTGTCTCCCCCCAGGACGCTAAACGCAAAGGGAAAATTACTTGCACCAAAGATTGCAACCGGACCAATTGCACGCATAGTACGCAAAAATTTTGGATGACCTTGTGGCAAGGGCGCCTCAACGGCGGCATCTAGCGTGGGTCCAACAAATTCATTGGCGGCCAACGCATTTGCAAAGGTACGAATCTGAAAGGTTGTTCTGGCAACTTCCCCAGTAAGGCGACCAACTCCCAAACCTGTTTCAAGGTCAGCAATAGCAACCAGCGCATCAAGATTGGAATCAATACTTTCGGCAAGGTGGTTTAGCACTCGAGCACGTTCTTTCGGTGCAGTCTGACTCCAGACGCTAAAACTTGCAACTGCGCCATCAATAATCGAATCAATTTCGCGCGAACTCGTTGCCTCAAAAGTAGGGCCGAACTCTTCACCAGTTCGTGGATTTACCGATCGGATCGACATATTTTCCTCTTTGTAATTTACCCTGGAAATCCAGGAGACATAATCCTAATCTATGAAGAAGTCGGTGAGAAACTCCTTTGTTCCTGAAACCACGGAGTACTTATCCAAATCTGAGACCCCAGCGGATGCTAGGACCTCATCATCGATAAAGAAGTTGCCCGTGCAATCTTCAGATGCACGACTAAAGATCTCGTATGCCGCATCAGCCACAATCTCAGGCTTCCGACAAGCGCCTGTCTCAACCCCTGGGATCATTGCCAGAGCAGCGGTGTCAATCGCCGTCCGCGGCCAGAGAGCATTCACGGCGATACCATCCCGCCGAAATTCTTCCGCCATCCCAAGAACGCACATGCTCATCCCATATTTAGCCATTGTGTAGGCAAGATTGTTCTTAAACCATTTTGGTTTCATGGACAACGGGGGCGACAGGTTGAGAATGTGGGGATTTCGTCCGTCTTTTCCAGAATCACGTAGGAAGGGAACTGCTGCCTGCGAAGTCAAGAACGTGCCACGGACATTCACATCAAACATCAGATCAAACCGTTTCGCAGAGGTATCTTCAGTCCGAGTCAAATTTATCGCGCTGGCGTTATTGACGAGAATATCGATCCCGCCAAAAGTTTCATGAGTCAAATTTATCGCACTGGCAATTTGGCTTTCATCACGAATGTCGCATTGAATTGCGAGAGCCTCTCCTCCGGCTGCTCGAATTTCCTCCGCCGCAGAATAGATAGTTCCAGGCAACTTTGGGTTCACCTCTGTCGTTTTCGCCGCAATGGCAATTCGTGCCCCATCTTGTGCAGCCCGGAGTGCAATCGCTAGGCCAATACCTCTTGATCCCCCAGTTATGAATATTCTTTTTCCAGCAAGGCTCATTTGTTCTCTCTCCTGATCGTGAATTCCATGAATGCTTGTGCAGCCTCTTCGGATTGAAGGGCGAGGGTAAAGAGTTGGGCTTCTACTCCCATCACCATTGTCACGGCATCATGATCCCGACTCTTCAACAGCGCCTTCGTGTTGATGACGGCGTTTGGAGGTTGTTTGGCAATCCGTGCCGCAAGAGCATGTCCCTCCGCAGATGCGTTTTCAGAGACCATGGAGACAAGTCCCATTTCCAATGCCTCCCTTGCTGAAAAACTATCGCCAGTAAGAAAGATTCGAGATGCTCTCTGGTATCCAACTAACTGAGGGAAGAGGTAACTCGAACCCGCCTCTGGAACTAAACCCAGGGAAACGAAGGGCATCGAGAAAGTAGCGGTTGGATCTGCAACAACCGCGTCGCAATGCAAAAGCATGGTTGTCCCTATTCCGATGGCGCGTCCCTGCACAATCGCGATAATTGGCTTGGGAAAATTATGGAGCTCTAGAAGAAAATTGAAACCATCACTATCCCCCACCACGATCTCATCGGACATGAAGTCATTTATGTCGTTGCCGGCAGTGAAATTTGCCCCCTCGCCTTGGATGACCAGGCATCGGATTCCAAAATCTTCCACTGCCTCCTTGAGGTGCTTACGCAGAAGAACATACATGCCGGTGGTGATTGCATTCATTTTCGCGGGTCGGTTGAGAGTGAGAGTGAGCACACCGCCAGCCTGATTTCTTAGAATCTCATCCATTTGGCAATCTTATGGTGGTAATAGTCAATATTTTGTAGGAGAATCCTTCTCGAGTCTTCGGAGAGGCGGGTAACATCCAATGACAGCCGACATCACGCTCTCATCGAGAGATTTGACGCCTTTCGAGCGGTTGGTGATGGATCTTCTTTGCGAAGGGAAATCCAACGCCGCGATCGCGCATGAAACTTCGCACACGGAAAAAGTAGTTGAAAATACAGTCAGCCGCACCGCAAAAACTTTTGGGATCAAAGCTGACGGAGATACCAACTTGCGTGTCCTTCTTGCCTTGGCATACCGGACTCATTACGGTGACAAAGCTTTTGAACAATTAGGGATTGCGTGCCAGCACCTAGAGATCGGACCTGACGGGCAGATGATGTGCTCGCGACATATCGATTAATCTTGATTACTGCTTTTGGGTTGGCACCTCTGATTTTAAAATTCAATCGATGGCGTTATTTGTGACGTGCGTAACTCAACGTGATTCATCTAACTCATTAACATTTATCACATTTCGGCGAGGGCTAACACTCTGCACCTTCTATTCAGCGCACACTTTCTGAGTATTATTTTACATGTTCCAAACAAATGTGAACACATAAGAGGAGAGAAAATAATGAAACGTCAAACTTTTGACAAGATCGTCACGATGGTTGGAGTCGGTCTTGCGGTATTTCTATTCGTCGCAGCTGGACTCCTCAACTGGGGATACTCATTCGCCGACAGCCAAGTAAAGGGACAACTTCAGTCTCAATCTATTATTATGCCTTCGTCAACACAGAATCCCGACGAGGCTGCAGACGTAACCGCATTCTTCACGGAAAATGGCGACAAGCCAATGGCTACCGGCAAGCAAGCTCAGATGTACGCGGATCACTACTTGGGCTTCCACTTGTCAAATTTGGGAACCTACGCTGCGGTGTCTACTGCAAACCGCACGGCACAAGGCGCACTTTCAGCAGATCCAACCAATGCTGACCTCAAAGCAAAGGCAGATTCTGCAGCTGAATTAGTTGACACAGTATTCAAGGGCACAATGCTTCGTGGAACGCTGCTGACAGCATATGCATTCTGGGAGTTGGGGCAGATTGCAAAGATTGCTGCAATGGTAACTCTTGTAGGAGGTTTCCTCCTACTCGTTCTCTCAATCGCAGGGTGGGTACACCTTCGTCGCACTCCCGCAGAGGCGACGATCTAGCCCTCTACTCTCCGTGAGGGTGAAGAGAAACACCCCCCGAATTAATTCGGGGGGTGTTTTTTAATGCGGATTTATTTTACCTTTCAACAGTCCCGGAAATAAATTCTTCGGTACGGACCTGCGCCTGGTCATCTGTGTACTGAATGGGCGGGGTTTTCATGAAATAACTTGCGGGCGAGAGCAATGGCCCACCGATGCCTCGATCAAGTCCAAGTTTTGCGCAACGGAGAGCATCGATGATGACACCCGCCGAGTTAGGGGAATCCCAGACTTCTAGCTTGTATTCCAAGTTAAGTGGCACATCTCCGAAGGCGCGACCCTCTAGTCGCACATAAGCCCACTTACGATCATCCAGCCACGGAATGTAGTCGGATGGACCGATGTGCACATTCCGCGCTCCCAAATCGTGTTCCAATTGCGATGTGACGGAGTTCGTCTTTGAGATCTTCTTGGATTCAAGACGATCTCGTTCTAACATGTTTTTGAAGTCCATGTTCCCGCCAACATTGAGTTGGTAGGTACGATCCAAGTGGACGCCACGATCTTGAAACAATTTAGCCATAATTCGGTGTGTGATCGTTGCACCTACCTGGCTCTTAATGTCATCACCAATGATGGGAAGACCGGCCTTGGTGAATTTATCTGCCCACACTGGATCCGAAGCAATAAAGACAGGTAGAGCGTTCACGAATGCACACCCGGCATCAATTGCACACTGAGCGTAGAATTTCGCGGCCTCCTCTGAACCGACAGGCAGGTAGCAAATGAGTACGTCAACAGCTGCATCCTTAAGTGTGGTAACCATGTCTACTGGCGCAGCATCAGACTCCGTGATTGTCTCGCGGTAGTACCGACCTAAACCATCTAGTGTCACACCACGCTGGACGATCACTCCGGTCTTCTCAACCTCAGCGAATTTAATGGTGTTGTTCTCACTTGCCCACATTGCGTCAGCAAGGTCTAGTCCAACCTTCTTCGCATCAACATCAAAGGCGGCAACAAACTTCACATTATTAATGTGATAACCACCGATGACCGCATGCATAAGTCCAGGAATTTCTTGGTCTAAGGGAGCGTCCTTGTAATAGACGACTCCCTGAATCAGTGAGTTGGCACAGTTTCCTACGCCGATGATTGCAACACGGATGTCGCCTTTACCTGTTGAGATGGTCACGCTACTTCCTTTCGGTTTTTATCATGTCTTCCAACCAAGCGATTTCTCGTTCGGCGGATTCCAAAGAATGACGTCGCCACTCTTCTAAGTACTTATCCAGACCAATGGGTGATTTCTCAAGTTCGTTGCGAAGGATCTCTGCGCGTTCTTTTAAACGTCTATGACGTCCCTCAAGTATGCGGACCCGATTGGCCCCCGATGTGGGGCTAAAGAAGGCAAAGCGAACCTCGAAACCTTCGTCTTCCCAGGTATCAGGACTGACAGTGTCCGTCAGTTGCGAAAAACGATCCTTACCTTTTGCCGATAGGCGGTACACAATCCGAGAGCGACGCGAGAGTCCCCCATCCTCTGTGAAACTCTCTTCGATGAGCCCGGCGTCGAGCATGCGACGCAACTGCGGATAAAGAACAGAGAAGGAAAGGGCGCGAAAAGGACCAAAAATAGCGGTCATGCGCTTGCGCAATTCGTAACCATGGAGCTCGTTCTGTGAGAGGAGACCAAGGAGTGCAAACTCCAGAGACTCAGATCTCGATCGCACGCACTCCCCTACTTCCATATAGTTACTTTATATTCAAAAGATATATCGACTCGATATATAACGCGTACATTCAATCGGATATATCGCAGGGATGCAAGTCTGACTCGGGTCGGCGGCGTGGCGCGGGCTTTACGCTCAATCTAGCGAGAAGTGCACCTTACCCTTGGACCGTCTTCCCCGACCCATCTCTCCTCAGGCGCGATCTGCGCCACCACCGCGGAAGGAAGCACAGATGTCCCTACTCTCTTGGAAACTGCATGGATCTGGCAAAACGATTGGCGCTGGCGAAGTCGTATCCACCGACGAACGTTTAAGTTGGCCAAGGACCACCGGCGTTGGACTGCAACACATCGCTGCAATGTTTGGAGCCACATTTCTTGTACCGATAATTACCGGATTGCCCCCTACGACCACCCTTTTCTTCTCTGGAATCGGAACATTGCTCTTCCTCGTTATTACGAAAAATAGAGTCCCTAGTTACTTAGGCTCTTCCTTTGCGTTCCTCGCTCCCATCGCAGCGGCAGTCTCCAAGGGTGGGATGTCTGATGCACTTGGAGGCGTAGTCGTCACTGGAATCATTTTGGCAATGATTGGTCTTATCGTCAGAGCCGCTGGCATTGGCTGGATCAACTGGATGTTGCCACCAATCGTGACCGGCACCATCGTTATGGTCATCGGTCTGAATCTGGCAGGAGCCGCGAAAGGCAACTTCACCAAAGGACCAGCAATTGGCATTATTACTCTCGCCGCCATCGGCCTAGTTTCTGCATTCTCGCGCGGGTTCCTCAATCGAATTAGCATCTTCGTCGGATTGGTCCTTGGCTATGTCATTGCCTTCTTAATGGGCGACGTCAACACCGACGGTATTAAGGCTGCTAAATGGGTTGCCGCCCCACATTTCACAAGTCCGACTTTCAATATCAGTGCGGTAATCCTCTTCTTGCCTGTTGTCCTGGTTCTCATCGCGGAGAACGTCGGCCACGTTAAGGCAGTGGCAGCAATGACTGGAAAGAATCTTGACGACCAGATGGGCATGGCTCTTTTCGCTGACGGCGTTGCAACAACGCTAGCTGGTGCAGGTGGTGGTTCTGGTACAACAACTTACGCAGAAAACATAGGAGTCATGGCCGCCACTCGCGTCTACTCAACTGCGGCTTACTGGATCGCTGGCATGGGAGCCATCGTGCTCTCCCTTTCACCAAAATTCGGTGCCGTCTTGAGTGCAACCCCTGTCGGCGCGCTCGGTGGAGTCGGCGTGGCACTCTTCGGAATGATCGGGGTTCTCGGTGCAAGGATCTGGATCGAGGGAAAAGTTAACTTTGCAGATTCAACCAATCTCATCATCGCTGCATCCGCCTTGATTATCGGAATTTCTGATATGTCGTGGTCCCGTGGCAACTACACCTTCAACGGCATCATCAATGCAACTCTCGTTGCCGTCGTTGGATACCGTGTTCTCAATTCAATCGCAAAATCACGCGGCACATCAGCGGAGTAATCACGCGCCTGAGGGTTCCATAGCGTGTGGCTCAAGAACGGCGATTAAAAGAAAGAGTGCGCTCGACAAGTCATAGAGTTGAGACCGGCGATTAAAAGAAAGAGCACAATCGCCTCGTCTCAACTCTATGACTTGTCTTCTGTTTCTTATGCTGGCTGCTCAAGCTGTCGGCCGATCATAAGAAAGGCGATTGTGCTCTTTCTTTTAATCGCCGTTTATGATCGGCCAGAAGCGCACGTCTTCGATAGTATGCGGACATGATCGTGCCGACGCGAATTTGGGAATACCTTTTGGCGTCCATACTTATCATTATTGCTCCCGGCCCCAGCGTCCTCTTTGTTATTGCCAGAGCCATTGCCTGGGGGCGCAAGACAGCGGTACTCACCGTAATGGGCAATGCTGCTGGGGCATACGTTCTTTCAATATTTGTCGCGTTAGGACTTGGCCCAGTTCTACAGCGTTCGAATCTCGCGTACTCAATCATCCAATGGGGTGGCGGGGCTTACCTGGTTTATCTGGGCGTGGATGCAATTCGGCACCGCAAAATACATGCCACCGACATGACACAGAAGACCGGCATGCAGCCAGCGCCTTTTGCGTCTATGCGTGATGGATTCTGGGTAGGAGTACTCAACCCCAAGGCATTGGTCTTCTTTGCCGCCGTCTTGCCACAGTTCATCGATCGCGAACGCGGCCACATCACCGCCCAATTACTCCTCCTGGGAGCACTCTTTGCGACTCTAGCATTGATATCAGATGGATCATGGGGATTGCTTGCTGGAACCGCAAGACAGTGGTTAGCAACGGATGCCAGCCGCCTCATTAAGCTGCGCAGCGCTGGTGGTGTCGTCATGATTGCACTTGGTACATTGGTCATTATTTCCGCTATTCGTCACTCAGTGTTGTAACCAAATGATTCATACCGTCTTGGAAAAGCATGTCGTTAGAGTCTTGACATTTGCTCAAATTTTGAATGGTATAGGAGTTGCCGGAACTGTTGCCGCGGGTTCCTTGTTAGTTTCCTCAATTACACATTCAGATTCACTCGCCGGACTTGCGCAGACAAGTGCCGTACTCGGCGCGGCTGCGATGGCTCTTCCACTTTCAAGGTTGACTGAGCGGGGTGGTCGAAGATTAGCCCTCTCAATCGGGTATGTAATCGGAGTTATAGGTGCTTCGCTGGCGATAGTTGGTGGAACCTCCCGCGTGATGCCAATTCTTCTCCTAGGAACCTTCTTGCTCGGTGCAGCGTCCGCAGCAGGTTACCAAGCCCGATTCGCAGCAGTGGATCTCGCTTCAGCGGATACTCGCTCGCGCTCACTCTCCATCGTCGTATGGGGGTCCACGGTCGGCGCAGTTTCGGGTCCAAATCTCATGGAGCCTGTCGGCAGGCTCGCGCACGCACTTGGCTTGCCGAAACTAGTTGGTCCCTATCTTCTCGCAGTGGTAACTCTCGCTCTATCTGCACTGATTATTTTCTATTTTCTCCGTCCAGATCCATACCTAACGTCGCGGCATATCGCAAGTGCGCGTGTCGAATCTGACACTCGAGTTTCGACACGCTCCACATTGAAGAGGATTAGGAAAAATTCCCCGGCGCTTTTCGCTGTGGTCTCAATTGCGGTGGGGCATCTATCAATGGTCACCATCATGGTGATGACTCCGATCCACATGGCACATGTTGATGTGACTCTCTCAGTGATAGGTATGGTCATCAGTACACACATTGCGGGCATGTATGTTCTCTCTCCAATCGTTGGTTACCTCAGCGATAAAATTGGCAGAAAACGAGTGATTCAAATTGGATTGGCTACCTTGCTACTCGCCGCAATGATTGCGGGCAACTCTGCGGGAAATAGTACGATTGCACTTGGAATCGGACTATTTCTTCTCGGAGTGGGTTGGTCATGCACGCTTATCGCAGGCTCGGCGCTTCTGTCTGAATCTGTCGGAGATGAGGAACGCGCAGCTTCTCAAGGCGCATCGGATTTCATAATGAATCTAACCGGGGCATTCGGCGGAGTAATGGCTGGCATCATCATCGCCCTTCTGAGCTACGGATGGCTCTGCGCCCTGGCCTCACTGCCGGTTCTCCTCTTGGCCGCGTGGTCATATCGACTCGGCAAATAGAGGATGTCTGTCAGGGTAATTGGGCACAATTGGGCACAATTAGCGACATGAGAAAACCCACCATTCCTGCCCGCGAGAACATTTCCCCTTCGGATCTTACCTTTGGTCTCTCAACCTGTAAGCGTTGTCTCTGGATCAAGTACTGGCACAAGGTGACTATGCCAGGATCCTTTCCATTGGTCGGGACTTTCTCATCGCTCCAAGAGAGAGCATTTCGCGGAGTGGCTATGACCGATATTGACGCATCGCTGCGACCAGGAAGAATCACCAAATTGGCTGAGTGGGTCAAAAGTAAGCCATTACTTGTCAACGGCGAAGAGTCTCGTTGGAGAATTCTTGGAAAGTACGACCTTGTTGCTGAAAACGAAGATGGCACGGTAGCCCTTATTGATTGCAAGGTTTCCGACAGTGCACGGGATTCTGGCGAGTTCTACTCTCCCCAACTAGAGGCATACGCATATGCCATGGAAAGACCCGCGGCCGGAAAGGGTGAATCGGTTGCAACAATGGGACTATTGGTTTGGAATCCCAATAAAGTGATTGGTGCCGATTCGCAATCGTATGCGTTCGGAGTGTCTCAAAAGTATGTGCCAGTTCCCCGTGATCAGCAGAAATTCGAATCAGTCATCACGGATTTTATAAACGTACTTGAGGGGCCGCTTCCCGATTCAGGACCGACTTGCACGACTTGCAACTACCTTGTCGAACGGCTCGCCCTAGAGGACTAATCCTCTTCTTTGATCTCCGCCTTCCGACGGGTGGCATATATATCAACATACTCTTGGCCCGATAATTCTTGAATTTTCCGCATGAGGTCATCTGTGAGGTCGCGGAGCAACCTAAGATCTGATGGATCTCCCGTGTAAAAGATAGGTTCTCCAAAGATCATCTTTACCCGCATGATTTTCGGAATGACTTTGCCAGTAGGTTGAATCTTCTCGGTATCAAACATCGCCACTGGAATAATTGGTGCACCAGATTCAAGAGCGAGTCGGACTATGCCAGTACGTCCCTTGTAGAGACGTCCGTCGGGAGATCGTGTCCCTTCTGGATAGATCCCAAGACACTTGCCTTGAGAAAGGAGTTCGAGTCCCGTAATGAGAGCGGCTTCGCTCCTTCTTCCGCCCGAACGATCGACGGGCACCTGACCTAATGCGATAAAGGTCAATTTTTTGAGCAGCCCCTTGGGACCAGGCGATGTGAAGTATTCGCTCTTTGCCAAGAAAGTGACTTTGCGTGGAACGACGAGGGGCATGAAAATCGAATCGCTAAAGGAAAGATGATTCGAAGCCATTATCACTGGTCCGTTTACAGGAACATTACGAAGTCCGGTGACTTTGGGCCGGAACAAGAGCATGAGAAAAGGCGTAAGAAAAGCCCGCAAGAGCCCATAAGGCAGATTGACCACCTGGCCCCCTTTCAAACCACGTCAGTACCAAATCCACCGGCACTCATTACTTGGGGTGAATCCCCAGGGCACTAATTTAGTGGGTCTGAGCCCCCTATGACACTATGGGAAAGTGACAATGAACCCACCAGAAGCGGATATGGAGTTCGTTGGTCGCCAAGTGGGGGTTCTCATCCTGGATGGGACCCCTCAATCCAGAGTAATTGCAATTGCGTTGGCAAATTCCCTGCAGGATTCAGGGCTCAATGTGGTACTGCCAATGCTGAACGAAAGCCCGCACGAGTGGAATGAATTGAATTATAAACTCTGGAAAGAATGGCTAGAGATCTCAAATAAAGCATTTTTAGAGTTGAAAGAGAAATGCGGGACCGTTTTTATTGCGGGCTTGGATGCCGCTAGTACCATCGCACTCAGACTCGCTCAAATCCACGGAGACGGAATCGACGGAATCATTCTCGTCGAGCCATCACTTCCTGATAACCATCTACGCCTACGTAAAATTTGGAAAATGGTGGACCAGGGTCTACCTCTCATAGACCAGCCAATTATCATGATGTATTCGACTCGAGCCGAACTTGATTACTCAGAAAATGCAATAACAATTTCGAATAATATTTCCTCTCCATTCATTCGAGAGGTTGTACTTGAAAATTCCGCAAATGACTTCCCAATGATTGTTGAAGAATCCTCACTATTCATTAACGAAGTAAAAAATGGTTTTTGGCTAACCAATATTGCAACCGATGATGACTCTGATCTCATTGATGCAGAATTTGCTTCAATCGTTGCTGGTCTCTCTCTAGATGAATCAACTCCCTCTAACTTTCTCGACGATCTCGATCGGCGGATCCCGGTTGAAGACGAAGAACATTTTGAAAATCCAGATCCAGTTCTTGAACCGATTAGAGATCCGGCAAGAAGAAACGCAATCATCGCGATGATTCTTGGGCCCATCTACGCCTTTGCGACGGCCCTAACTGGGTTCAACCCATTTGGGATTGAACCCTGGCCTGGAATCCTCGTTTTCATTGGCGGATTGCTCTATTTCTTTTATAGTCTTCAAGACAATTCCGATGATGACGGGGCGAAACTCTAGGTACTAGAGCCTCGCTAAATCTGCAACGCCAACTAAGCCAGCTTCATTACCCAATTGTGCGGCGATGATGCGAGGTAAGGGATGCCTACCTGCAAAAGGCATGTACCTCTCCACTGCCACACGCGTAGGCTCCAAGAGAATTTCGCCAGCATCAATCACGCCACCGCCGATAATGACACATGCGGGATCGAGTGCTACAGATAACGACGCGATGCCAGCGCCTAACCATTGCGCCGTTGTATTGAACGCCGCGAGCGCCACCGCATCGCCAACCCGCGCGGCATCGGTGATGTGCTTTCCGGTCAAACCCGCCACCGTTCCATCGCCAAGGGAGAGCAAGTTACGTGCCACATCCGGAGACGCATTAATCGCTTCGCGCGCGTGTCGGAGAAGTGCATTCCCCGATGCATACTGTTCGAAGCACCCTCGCGCCCCGCACCCGCAGAGGTGACCTTCCGGGACTACTCGAACGTGACCAAATTCCGCAGCAATTCCAAAAGCACCTCGAAAAAGTTCTCCATTGACAACGAGGCCGCCGCCGATTCCCGTGCCGACTGTGAGCATCATGATGTGATCTTCATTAACTCCCGCACCGAATCGCGCCTCGCCCCACGCCGCAGCATTTGCATCATTTTCTATGACAAGAGGCAACCCAATAAGCGAACCCAATTGCGCATCAAGGTCGACACCGTTCCAACCCGCGATATTTGGTGTGGCCAACATGGTCTTTCGATCAGATGAGATCAAACCTGCGGCCGAGATCCCCACACACTTAACCTCTGTGAACTTTTGCAGAAGTTCTAGGGCTACATCGGCGATTGCCCGGGTGAGTTCTGCGCCACCTTGCCGCGGGGTATCCCTTCGAGCATGAGCCAGAACATTTCCGGACTCGTCAACAACCCCACCCAGAACCTTGGTTCCGCCGACGTCGACGCCTATCGAGTAAGACAATTATTTCTCAGCAAATGCTTTTAGTTGAGACAAGGCCATGTCGATTGTTGCCTTCTCTGCCTTATGTCGCATCATCGCAGGAACGGGCATAGAGAGTTCGACATGCAACTCATACGTCACTTGAGTGGAGTCCTCATCCTGCGCCTTCAGAATGTATGCCCCGTCCATGGCGGTCAAGAGATCTGCATCCGAGAGCATGAAACTCACCTTGTTCGGTGCTCCACTCCAGTCGTAATCTAGGGTGACTCGGTCTTTGAGCATTCCAGCATCTATTTTGAGCAGAGCCGAACTCACTCGTCCAGTCTCATCTCTACCCAAGACTTCCACGGACTTAATTGCAGAGGTCCAGGATGGGTAGTTGGCAATGTCGAATAGGAGTTCTTGCACGCGTGCCAACGGAGCGTCGATCAAGATATTTCCGCTTGTTATGTCAGCCATGTCCTTAGGCTACCCCCTCTCCCTTTCCGCTCCGACTCACGCTAGCGTAGGCGCCATGAATGAAGTGACCATACCTGCCCTTGTTCCTGCAGCTACCGCTGGAAACCTCACCAACCTCGTCGCCGAGCGAGCTTGGTTCGAACCGGAACGGATCATGCTCTCTCGTCCACTCGGACAGGGGTGGCAGAGCGTCACGGCCCGAGAGTTTGAATCTGAAGTGAGAGCCACCGCAAAAGGCTTAGTCGCCAGTGGCATACAAATCGGTGATCGAGTCGCAATCATGGCGCGCACTCGTTATGAGTGGACGATTCTGGACTTTGCCATCTGGTTTGCTGGCGGATGCGTGGTGCCTATTTTTGAAACCTCCTCCGCCGAACAGATCCAATGGATTCTAAGTGATTCTGGTTGCGTAGCGATCGTGGTCGAGACCCCGACCCACCGAGAGTTGGTCGAATCCGTCCTCCCCACACATACAAAAAATGTATGGACCATTACCGATGACGTACTTCACGTTCTTGGTGAGGCAGGAGTGAGCATTTCCGACGACGAGATAGACCGTCGTCGGAATGCGCTCGTCCCCGACACTCTCGCAACTCTTATCTACACCTCTGGTACAACTGGTCGGCCAAAGGGCGTCCAACTCACACATTCGAATTTTTTATCAGAGTGCGGCAATGTCGTACAAGCCGCCCCCGATCTCTTCCTCAATCCCAACGGTTCGACGTTGCTCTTTCTTCCGGTCGCACATGTTTTTGGAAGAATGGTCGAGATCGGCGCCGTCAGTGCAGGCTTGCACATGGCACACTGTGGAGATCCCGCCACTCGATTGGCAATTGACCTCGGCACTTTCAAGCCAACATTCATTCTGGCAGTGCCACGAATCTTCGAAAAAATTTACAACGGTTCAGAGGCCCACGCTGAAGCCGGCGGTAAGGGTGCGATCTTCCGGAAAGCAGCGGGAGTATCCATCGCCTACAGCAGGGCGATGGATACCGGAAAGATTCCACTTCCCCTCCTGCTAAAACATAAACTCTTCGACAAACTCGTCTTTTCAAAAATAAGAGCAGGAATGGGCGGAAGAGTCGAGGCAGCAATATCCGGCGGCGCCCCGCTTGGCGAACGGCTTGGTCACTTCTATCGCGGTGCTGGCATTCGCATTCTCGAAGGTTACGGATTAACCGAGACAACTGCTGGTGCGACACTTAACCTCACAGCGCATCATCGAGTTGGATCGGTCGGACGACCAGTCCCCGGAACTTCAATACGCATTGATGAGGACGGCGAAGTTCTGCTTAAGGGCCCTATCGTGATGCGAGGTTATTGGCAGAATGAGGAAGCAAATAAGGAAGTATTTACTGAGGACGGATGGTTTAAGTCTGGCGACCTCGGACGACTAGACGATGAGGGCTTCTTGTTCATCGTTGGCCGAAAGAAGGAAATAATTGTTACATCCGGCGGGAAAAACGTAGCCCCCGCCGTACTAGAAGACCGCCTCCGTGCCCATCCGTTGGTAAGCCAGTGCGTAGTTGTTGGTGATAACAAGCCGTATATCGCAGCCCTCGTCACGCTTGATCTTGACGCACTCAAGCCATGGGTAGCGATTCATAAGAAGGAATGGACAACCGTTACAGAATTGGCGAAAGATCCAGATCTGATCGCAGTCATACAAACTGCCGTGGACGAGGCAAACAAGGCGGTAAGCCGGGCAGAGTCCATCCGCAAGTTTACGATTCTGCCAACGGATTTCACCATTGCCGGGGGTCAACTCACAGCGAAACTCTCTATCAAGCGACATGTCATTGCAAAAGAGTTTGCCGCCGAAATTGAAGCTCTCTACGCATAAAACCATTCTATGACGATCACCGAGCGGCACCGTATTGCCCTGGAGTTGCATGATGGAATTGCTCAAGATCTCGTCGGAATCGGGTATGCGCTCGACCTTCTCTTAGCTCAAGAGGATTCAAATGCAGAAGCCCGGATATCGATTCGCACATTGCGATTTACCGTCACAGACCTCGTCGAAAAAGTTCGAAGAGAAATCTATCTGTTGAGAGAAGGAAACGATTTAGATCTTAACGACCGTTTGCGAGCTGCAGCTGAACAGATATGCCCGAGTCACGAGATCTACTATTCGCTAGATCAATTCCCGACGCCCACCAATTTAGAACGAGCCGAGCAAATCGAGCGCATCGCTACTGAAGCGCTTCGCAATATATCGGCGCACGCGCAAGCAAAAAGAGTGTGGATTAGCCTCATTTGCAATAACGGTCTCGCCGAACTCATCATTGCTGATGACGGTGTCGGGGGGTTGGAAGAGCGTGAGAATCATTATGGATTTTCGGGGATTCGAGAACGAGCAATAAATTTAGAAGGCGACTTAGATTTTAAATCTTCCCCTTCAGGCACCCAGATTCACCTACGAGTTCCCTACCCCTATGTTCCAACACTGACCCAATATGGAGAGTAAGCGCGCCAGAGTCCTTCTTGTAGACGATCATCAAGTCGTCCGAGAGGGGTTACGTGTAGGCCTTGAAGGCGCCGACTTCAATGTGGTCGGAGAGGCGGCATCGAAAAAGGAAGCTATGGCACAGATGGCACATAAGAATCCAGATGTCGTGGTTATTGATTTGAATCTTCCCGATGGTAGTGGCCTCGAAGTGATCTCTTGGGCTAGACAAATATCTAACACCATTGGGATCGTAGTGCTCACGCTCAACGACGATGACAACCATCTCCTTGCCGCGTTGCAGGCTGGGGCAAGTGCGTATGTTCTCAAGAGCTCCCCACTTACGGAGGTCATAAGTGCTGTAGCACATGCATTTTCAAGCCCCCTTATATTCTCTGCTAAGGGATTGAGTTCGGCGATCGCCCGAAAAGACGAGAACTTCGGATTGACCGCTAGGGAAATTGAAGTTCTCGCGCTTTTGCCTAAAGGCCAAAAGACTTCACAGATTGCAGCCGAACTATTCGTGAGTGAGGCAACTGTCAAAACTCATCTCGCATCAATCTACCGAAAACTTAGCGCGTCAAATCGAACTAAGGCGGTCGTGACGGCAATTCGGCACGGATTAATTACCTAGACTTCAATATCTCCGCAAAACGATTTGACCAAGATTTCCAAGACCACTGAGCAAGTACCCACTCGCGTCCGTATTTTCCCATTTCCTTGGCCTTTGCTTCATCTGAAAGCAAACTGCTTATGACGCGCGCAATTTCCTCAACATTCTTCCCATCTACAATGAGACCCGTTTCCCCTTCAACAACTGCATCTGGTGCCCCACCTGATCTTCCAGCAATCACTGGTAACCCACATGAACTTGCCTCTAAGTAAACGATCCCCAACCCTTCCACTTCGAGTCCGCCAAAGCGCGAGCGACTAGGCATGGCGAATACATCCCCTACCCGAAAATACTTTGGAAGATCGGTAAAGGGAACTCGACCCACAAAAGTGACGGCATCTGATATGCCTTCTCGATGAACTAGTTTCCTTAAGTGCCTTCCATAGGAACCTTCTCCAACAAAGAGAAGATGGGCGTTTGGAATCGCTTTCCGGATCGATGGTAACGCTTCGATCAAGCGATCCTGACCTTTGCGCTTTACTAGCCGGCCCACGCTGATCACAACTTTCTTTCCTTCCAAATTGAGTTCTGAACGAAGCGAGCTCTCCCCCGTACTGGGAGAGAAGTGTTCGATATCAATGCCGGGCGCCAATCGGACCATGGATGAGCGCGCGCTATCCGAGAGAGCTTTAGAAATCTCACGTTTCGTGAATTCACCAAGATATGTCAGAACATCCACGCAATCACCAATCCTGCGCAGAGCAAGTGAGAACGGGAAGACTTTTGCCCACCAAACTTCGTGCCCGTGAGTAATTGCGACAATTCGACTTACTCCCCTCCGGCGAAGTCCATTGGCAAGCAGACCGAGCGGCGCGGCTGCTCCAAAGCAGACAACATCGACCCCTGCTCTGTTGACAATCTTTTGAAGTGTACGAGATACCCGCGGAGTTGGAAGAAGTACTTTAGTGCGATCGCGAAGAACTTCAACACCATAATCCGCATACCAAGATCGATCGTATTCGCTGGTGTCGGATTGCCTTGAAGTGTAAACAAGCACCGAATCTTTTGGAAGATTCTCAATGATGCCCATGATGAATGATTCAATCCCTCCAGCGCGTGGGCCGAAATCGTTGGTGACGAAAAGAATCTTTTTCATTTAGAAACGACGCGCTGCAACGAGACGCAATCTGCCGAAATAGGATCCGAAAGCCTCAACGCGCACCCGCGCACCAGTGTGGGGTGCGTCAACCATCCTTCCACCGCCGATATAGATCCCGTTATGTGAAATTGGACTGCCGAAGAAGACGAGATCCCCGGGTCGGAGTTGATTGAGAGGAACTCGCCTGCCGTAACCTGTCTGCGCAGATGCAGAATGAGGAAGCGAGACACCGGCGGCCCGATAGGCGCGCATCGTCAATCCTGAGCAATCCCAATAGACCAGACCGGCGGCGCCAAAGACATAGCGATCTCCGATCTGCTTCAAAGCAAACTTGATTGCGATCCCCGCGCGACCCGACACGCGCTTGGTGGTTTTGGCGAAAGCCAGGGAAGACTTCTGTTCTCGAGCATTGCGCTTTTGAGTAAGTTTGGCCAGACGTGCCCGGTCGCTCTTCTTCAATTTCGCGAGAATTTTCTCGACTTCCTTTAATTTTGATTGGGCAAGGGCTGACTGGGCAACAAAACGCGCTCGCGTTGCACGGACAAGAGCCAATTTGTCGTTGACGGTAATTGTTGTGGCATTGAGACGTTGCTGGGCGGCGGCAAATTTATGAAGTTGAAGAGATTTTCGCCTGGTAATCGAATCGAGCGACCCCGCTGCCGAAAGGTAGAGCGTCGGATTTGCGGAGAAGAGCAGTTCGAGACCCTGGCTCAACCCACCGGATTTATATTCCTCAACCGCAATCACCCCCAAGCTCTTGCGAAGCTGGCCGACGGTTTCACCTTGGAGAGCTGCCTGTTTCTTAATCCCAGATAAGGTCCGCGTGAGTTGGTCCAATTGAACCTTGGCGCTCTGGGCGCCTTCGGCGGAAGCAGCCGCATCTTCCTGCAAGGAAGTGACTTGCCTCTGCACTGATGAGAGAGATTGGGCCCCTTGGGCGGGTTCGAGGCCCAGGTAGAGGGGCAAAACTGTCAGAGCAAGAGCTACCCGAGCGGTCTTGAGAAAACTCACGTGGTCAGGCTAACGGGGTGTCGGAATCGACTCAACCTCAGAAGAGGCGCCGAACCTGCGAATTAGCCTTGAACCGCTCTCAGAAAACGCATCGGACGGACAATTCCGCGGGAAGAAAGGAGTTCGATGGCCTGCGCCGTTGCCTCACTGACCTCAGGAGGGGCCATTCCAGGGATGGCAAGCAGGGTGGAGACCACGCAATCAGAGCAGGCAATATCACGCATGATGCAGGTATCGCAATTAATCAACATACCGAAAAGGTAGCAAACACCACTGACACCTCATCAGGGACTCAGAGAGTTACTGTTGGCGCCATGAGTGTCCAGGCAACTCTAGTGATGGGTACTGATGGTTCGACATCTTTCTTAGGCAATTCGGACGGGGTAACAACCCCGGCGGATCGCGCCCAGTTCTTGGTTAGTCGCCGCAAGAGTGACGTCATCATGATCGGTGGCAACACAGCGCGTCACGAAAGATATCGCCGCACACCTGTGCCCCTTGTCGTCCTCTCTCACTCTTACCCTGCAGTCATTGGAGAGAATCCCAAAGCGCACTGGTGGAATCTCTCCCCGCTCGAGGCCGTGAGAAAAGCGGAGAAGGAGTTCGGCCCCGCTATCTTTGTTGAAGCGGGCGTTTCAATGATCGGCCAGTTGCTTTCGGTGGGATTGATATCACAATTAAATCTGAGCGTGACTCCGATGTCGGGCGGCGAGAATCGGGCTGACCTAACCGAACTTCTTTCGTATTTCAAAGTGGTGGAGCACCATGAAAAAGACGCCACGATCTTCTATTCCTGCACCCAACCTATTTAACTGCTATTTAACTAGTGGCGTCCGCTCCCATCAGGAAGCTGAGATGATCGCCACCCCAGCGATCGCCAGAACAATCCCGGCGTACTGAATCCGATGTAATCTTTCATGCAAAATCTTATACGCGAGAACTGCAGTCATGATCGGAAATAGAGAACCTAAAACCATAACAATGGAAACTAAACCTTTCGTCGATGCAACCCCAAGTAGAACATTGGCCAAGAAATCTGCCGCACCAATGTAAATCAACCGGGGAAGATCGCTCTTAGCGAATCCCCCTGTAGTTCGGTACTTTGCAGCAAGTCCGATCGAGATAAAAAGTGTTGTGATACGCATCATCACCATAGTCATGAGAGCGCTTGAAACCGAACCACGTGCCATAAAAGAGAGTGCCGTGCCAAATCCAACAGCTGCGCCAATGGCAAGAAGAACCGGTCGAAATGGAAGTCCCTGTGAAATTTCCGGCCCACTCGCGCAGAACGCTCCAATTAGAGCAATTGCAATTCCTATACCTGTGCTCACGGGAAGATGTTCTCCACTTACCAGAGCGACCGTCACTGGAATAATTGCGCACAGCGAGCTTATTGGCGAAACGACTCCCATTCTTCCGGTTGCCAGCCCTGCATAGAGGGCCACGAGCCCAAGGTAGCCAGTTACTCCAGCGATAACCGCCGGAAAGAAGTAACCCTGGGCGCCAAAGGCAGGAGCGCGCCATTCGCCCGTAATGAGAACGAGTCCCATGCCTACCGCAAGTCCAAATGCTTGCGATACTCCCGTGACAGCAATGGCCGGAAATTTCTTGGCCATCCTGCCGCCTTCAAAATCAGCGCTGCCCCAGAGAACGCTGGAGAAAAGTGCAAGAAGTAGGGCCACGTGGACTAGGTTACCGCCCCGCCTCCCACCTTTCTGTCGTAATTTTCCTTACATTGAGGTAGTGGATTCGCGAGATTTTGAGGCCGTTGTAAAGACATTACGTTCATTCGTTCCACGCGCAGAAATAGTTCTTGAAGAAGTTCCAGCCCCACAAAAATTGGCAACGCATGCATTTGCCTTCTCTGCTGATGTCAGCAACGGTCTTTCAGGTGATGAAGAAGACGAGATTGCATCCGGTCGTTTTGTACTCCTACACGAACCAGGTGGGCAAGATACTTGGGAAGGTGATTACAGGTGCGTCACCTACATTCGCGCCGATGTAGACATGATGATGCAGGAAGATCCTCTCCTGCCGGAAGTTGGCTGGAATTGGTTGCTTGAATCTCTCACCCTGGCAGGTTGTCAGTATGTGGCAGCGAGTGGAACCGTGACACGAGTGGCCAGTTCATCTTTCGGAAAATTGTCACTTCGCAATGACGAAGCCGAGATCGAGATCCGTGCATCATGGACGCCAGTGCTCGCCAAAAGTGAAGGGATCGAGACTCACATTGATGGCTGGTGCACACTCCTTGCTGAAGTCGCAGGACTCACTCCAATCCCCGAGGGCATCTCAGTTATCAAACCACCGCCCCGTGGATCGCGCTAATCGATGACAGAGACAACTTCACAAGAGCCAGAAGGAGCAATTCCACTACTGGTCCCCGCTGATGGAACGCCTCCCGCAATAACCACCGAGTCCGAACTCGAACGCGCTATCGCCACCCTGGCGACAGGTTCGGGACCATTCGCTATTGATGCTGAACGAGCATCCGGATACAAATACAGCTCCCGTGCTTATCTCATTCAGATAAAACGAACCGACGGTGGGTTGCATCTGATCGATCCAATCCCGTTTCAATCACAGGGACCAGAAAATGTGCATCCACTTTTTGAGGCCCTTAACGAACTTCTCAACAGCGACGAAGTGATTCTGCATGCGAGTACCCAGGACCTTCCATGTCTACGCGATGTTGGACTCATCCCATCAAAACTATTTGACACAGAATTGGGGGGACGGATTGCCGGACTACCTCGCGTTGGACTGGGCGCTCTCGTTGAAAGTCTGCTCGGAGTATCACTCGCAAAAGAACACAGTTCTGTGGACTGGTCCACGAGACCGTTGCCGCATGATTGGCTCAACTACGCCGCCTTGGATGTCGAATTACTCATCGAACTGCGCGAGAAAGTAAACGATACTTTACGAATCCAAGGAAAATTGGAATGGGCTGATCAAGAATTTAAGGCCATCCTCAATGCACCGATGCCAGAGCCCAGGAAGGATCCCTGGCGAAGAACTTCTGGAATTCACAAGATCAAAGAACGGCGACGATTGGCAATTATTAAGTCAATTTGGCACGAACGTGACACGCTGGCGCGCCACCTGGACATTGCACCGGGAAAGTTGCTCTCCGACGCCGCCCTGATAGAACTTTCGGTTCGTATCCCCCAGAACCGAAAGGAGATGGAGCAGGCTTTGCGACCAATGGGTGCGCGAGCGCGCTGGTTTGAACATGCCCCGAACTGGCTGCGCGCCATAGAAGCGGGTAAAGGAACCCCGGAAAATCAGTGGCCGCCCGTGAGAATCGAGGCAGATTCCATGCCCCCCATAAAGATCTGGCGGGAGAAGTTTCCCAATAAATTTGCGCCCCTGTCCCATGCCCGTGCCAGCATCGAGAAGGAGGCGGAATCGCTCTCCATTCCGGCCGAAAATCTCATCTCCCCAGATCTCGTCCGCCGTATCTGCTGGTCGCCGCCAGAAGGTTCAACCACCTCACTTCACACAGAACGAGTCCGGGACGCCCTGCTAGAGCGTGGAGCCCGTCCCTGGCAGATCTCCATCGTCGCCCCGCTCCTCGCACACGCCCTGTTGGAGCGTGAACCGATCCCCCAGCCGCAACCACTGCCCGCTAACGTGGAGATCTCTGAGGCCTAGGGAGTGAGATTAATTACGCAACACTTGAGTTGCGTAATTCGACATTGAGCGTTAAATTGCTCGCATGTTGAGTACTTTTATAATCGCACTGCGCGAGGGCCTGGAAGCTGCCCTCATCATCGGCATCCTCCTGGCCTATGTGGTCAAAACCAACAGATCTCACCTGCGCACTCCCCTCTGGATTGGTGTCTTAGTCGCCATTGTCTTGAGTCTGGGGTTGGGCGCAATCTTGAGCTTTACTTCCAGTGAATTGACGCCGGGTGCCGAAGAAGCATTTGCGGGAATTCTCTCCGTGGTCGCCGTGGCATTAGTGACCTGGATGGTTTTCTGGATGAAGCGCACCGCCCGAAATCTCAAACGTGAACTTGAAAAGAAAGTCGATAGCGCAGTCACGATGGGCTCTCTCGCGATGGCAATCACTGCATTTGTCGCGGTTGGCCGTGAGGGAATTGAAACCTCCCTCTTTATCTATACCAATTTCACGACCGTGAAATCTTCTTTTGGTCCTTCCGTGGGATTGGTTCTGGGACTTGCTGCCGCGATTGGCCTTGGATATTTAATGTATAGACAGACCGTTCACTTTGACCTGAACCAATTCTTCAAAATTACTGGCATCGCATTGATTGTTGTTGCTGCCGGTGTTCTCGCCCACGGAATTGGCGATCTGCAAGAGACCGGATGGCTGCCTGGATTGGATTCTGTGGCATGGAATATCGATTCATGGTTAAACCCCGATTCCTTCATTGCCAGTATTCTTTCGGGTTCGATTGGTTTCTCGACCACCAGCACCTGGCTTCAGGTAGGTGTCTGGTTCGTCTACCTCGTCACCATTCTGTCAACCTACCTGGCACCATCGTTCTCAAAGACTCTCTCAAGGGGAGCTTCGAAGAATAGTTCAAAAAGATAGCGGCGGTGGCAATAGTCTGCCAATAGTCTCGGAGATACAGTGAGAAAAGTCGTGGGTACCTTTTTTACCTACTCACGAGTAACCTTCTATCACCGTGATCTGCGATCCAGCCTGAGTAGAGGGAATGCATATGTCGAAATCAGTCGTCCTTGTTGATGCAGTTCGAACCCCTTTTGGAAAGGCCGGGAGCCTTTACGCTGGAACGCGTGCCGATGATCTGATGGTGCGTGTCCTACGTGGGCTGCTGGAGAGAAATCCGAAAGTCTCCCCTGACCAGATCGATGATGTTGCCATTGCTGCCGCAACACAGACGGGTGACCAAGGAATGAATATCGGTCGTAGCGTTTCTTTATTGGCCGGACTGCCTAACACTGTTCCGGGTTATTCCGTTGATCGTTGGTGTGCTGGCGCACTTACGGCCGTCACCACAATCTCTGGAGCCATCGGCATTGGGGCTTACGACATTGCAATTGCCGGTGGCGTTGAACATATGGGCAATCACCCGATTGGAGATGGCATAGATCCCAATCCGCGCTACCTCGCTGAGAAAATCGTTGACAGTGATGCGCTCGCAATGGGTAATACCGCCGAGCGGTTACATGACAGATTTCCTCACCTCACACGCGAGCGTGCAGATAGATATTCGTTGAATTCACAGTTGAAAACTGCAAAGGCTTATGAAGCAGGCAAAATCCAGCGCGATCTCATACCGATGGCTGTTCGCAGCGCCGAACTAGGTTGGGGTATTGCAACAGTGGATGAACCTCCCCGCCCCGGCACAACTCTCGAGGCGCTGGCAGGTTTGAAAACTCCTTTCCGCCCAGCGGGTCGAGTCACAGCGGGAAATTCTGCAGGTCTCAATGACGGAGCAACGGCAGCAATTTTGGCCAGTGAAGAGAAGGCGATCGAATTAGGTCTCACTATCAAAGCGCGGTTGGTTACTTTTGCCTTTGCGGGGGTAGAACCTGAGGTCATGGGTTACGGGCCGATTCCATCGACAAAAAAAGCCTTATCAAAAGCCGGATTGAACATTTCAGATATCGGACTCTTTGAAATCAATGAAGCATTCGCCATCCAAGTACTTTCGTTCCTTGACCACTTCGGAATTGCAGATGATGACGCGCGGGTGAATCCGTATGGCGGAGCGATAGCTGTGGGACACCCGCTTGCATCATCAGGAGTGCGCCTCATGCTCAACCTTGCGCGAGGATTCGAAGAGCACCCAGAAGTTCGCTATGGAATCACGACCATGTGCATCGGATTGGGAATGGGTGGCACGGTCATCTGGGAGAACCCGCACTGGAATGGAGCCAAATAAAATGACGGACCTACACGTTCCCGCTGGCGCACCAGATGAAGTCGTGACACAGGCATTTGTCCGCAATGTAGACCTGTCCGCCTTTGGATTCAAAGGCGATCTCGCTCTCATTACGATTGACAACGGAGAAGACTTCAATCGACCAAATACTTTTGGCGTGCAATCACTTCTCGCCCTCGATGCCGCGATCTCTGAGGCCGTCTCGCGTAAGCCCGATGCGATAGCCGTTATCGGAAAACCATTCATCTTTGCTGCGGGTGCAGATTTGCGCGGGCTTGGATCTATCAGTGAGCGTTCACAGTCTCTGGGAATTGGCAAACTCGGTCATGATGTTTTCCGCCGGCTCGGTGAGTGCGGGATTCCAACCTTTGGTTTTATCAACGGTCTTGCACTAGGCGGTGGACTCGAACTCGGACTTCACTGCGATTATCGAACTCTCGCAACCACAGCAATGACTGGATTGCCTGAGGTCTTTCTTGGCCTAGTACCCGGATGGGGCGGCGCAACGTTGCTTCCCAAGTTGATTGGACCAGAACGTGCAGTACAGGTAATCGTTCTCAATCCCCTGAACAACAACACGATGTTGAAAGCCAAAGATGCGCTTGCCCTGGGAGTTGTCGATGCGGTGTACGAACCTGCTGACTATCTCGAACGATCCGTTGGCTTTGTCGCAGACGTACTGAGCGGAAAGAAGAAGATTAAAAGAACGGACTACTCCCAAGATTCCAATTGGGACAAGGCGATTGCGACAGGACAAGCGGCCGCGTTCAAGAAGTACGGCGGCGCTGAGATTGACGCGCCACAACGTGCTCTTCAACTCATCGCCGGTGCTCGCACTGCGACACGTAGCGAAGGTTTTGACGCCGAAGATCAAGCACTTGCTGATTTAACGATGAGCGATGCCCTCCGTGCATCTCTCTACGCCTTTAATCTCATCCAAAAGAAACGGAAGAAAGTGGAAGGTGCACCGAAGGCCGCCCTTGCACGAAAGGTTGCCAAAGTCGGTGTCGTTGGCGCTGGTCTCATGGCATCCCAACTGGCCCTGATCATGGTTCGTAATCTGAAATGCCCGGTGGTGATGACTGATCTGGATCAAGCCCGTGTGGATAAGGGCGTGGCTTGGGTCCATTCAGAGATCAATAAATTGGTGGAGAAGAAGCGGCTCACCGAAGAGACAGCACGTCGATTGATCTCACTCGTATCGGGATCGGTCGATCAAAGTGCCTTTGCTGGCGCTGACTTCGTCATCGAAGCCATCTTCGAAGAACTTGCCCTCAAGCAAGAACTCTTTAAGAAGCTAGAAAAGATTGTTTCGCCAGAGTGCGTACTTGCTACCAACACTTCTTCACTCAGCGTGGAAGCAATGACACAGGGGTTGGAACATCCCGAGAGAGTCATCGGATTCCATTTTTTCAATCCGGTTGCGGTTATGCCGCTGCTTGAGATCGCGCGAACCAACAAGACTGATGACGCCACAACGGCGACAACGGTCAACATCGGCAAAGAACTCAAGAAGACAATGGTCATTACTAAGGACTCCCCTGGATTTGTCGTCAACCGACTCCTGATTCGCTTCATGGGTGAGATCACTGATGCTATTGATGAAGGAACACCGGTAGAGGTTGCGGATAATTCAATGCGCAGTATTGGCTTCCCAATGACCCCCTTTGAGTTGCTCGGACTCGTTGGTCCGGGGGTTGCACTCCATGTGACCGAGATACTGAATAAGAATCTTGGACCGCGCTATCGGATCTCACCGACAATGGGGCGCCTGGTGAAAGAAGGAGTGAGGAACTTCTACGTAAAGGGTGAGGATGGAAAGAATCATCCGAATCCTGTTGCACTCGCGCTGGTGGAGAAAGGCGACAAACCCTCCTCTGCCGAGCAAGTGCGGATGCGCGCTCTCAATGCACTCGCGGAAGAGGCTCGCATGATGCTCGATGAAGGAGTCGTCTCGAGCCCTGCTGAGATAGATCTCTGCATGCTCCTTGGCGCTGGATGGCCACTCACTCTTGGTGGAATCTTGCCGTACTTGGACCGCGTCGGAGTCAGCGAATCGGTTTGCGGATCTCGCTTTCATGCTCCTGGGATTGCATCTCTGCCTTAAAGAAATTGTTCCCTGAAGGATAACTGTGCCACTCCAGAATCGAACGTGAAATATCCTGCACAGTAATACCCAGATCATGCAATATTTCCGCGCGTTTTGAATGTTCAATAAATTCAAGAGGCACGCCGATTGAGTGAATTGGAATTGCGCTCTGTGCATCGCGGAACATCTCTGAAAGAGAACTTGCAATTCCCCCGTGCCGAATTCCATCTTCAATGACCACAACTCGCGAATACTTCTGCGCAATGTCCAACAAGGAAAGTGGGAGTGGCTTCACCCAACGTGGGTCGATAACTGTGACTCCTACTCCTTCACGCTGCGCCTGCGCTGCCACCTCCAGCGATAAATGCGCAAATGCACCCACACTTACCAGAAGGACATCATCACTCTCGGAGCGATACAGGAAATCAATCCCGTCAACACGTTCGATGGTCCCAATATCCTGCGGAAGAGCGCCTTTGGGAAAGCGAATAAGGGTTGGGGCATCGTTGACGTTGAGAGCCTCTCTAAGGCTTTCCTTTAAGCGAGTTCCATCGCGAGGTGCAGCTACCTGCAGGGTGGGAATTATCCCAGTCAGTGCAAGATCCCACATTCCATGGTGGGAAGGTCCGTCATCTCCAGTAATGCCGGCTCGATCAAGTACGAGAGTAACGCCGGCGTGATGTAAGGAGACATCAAGGAGAAGTTGATCAAAAGCCCGGTTTAGGAATGTGGAATAAAGAGCAACGACCGGGTGCATACCGGTGAAGGCCAGGCCCGCTGCGCTGGTAAGCGCATGTTGTTCGGCGATTCCAACATCGACAGTTCGCTCAGGGAAGCGGCGTTGAAATTCATCAAGCCCAGTAGGACCGAGCATCGCTGCAGTGATCGCAACAATCTCTTTTCGCTCTTGCCCGATTTCGGCCAATTCTTTCGAGAATACATTTGTCCAACTAATACTGCTCTTGGCAAGTGGTTGGCCGGTCTCTGGATCAAGGATGCCAATGGCGTGAAACTTCTCGGCTTCATCGGCAATGGCGGGTGAATATCCTTGTCCCTTTTTGGTGAGTGCATGCACTATCACCGGTGCGCCAAAGTGTTTCGCTTTCTCCAGCGCGCTCTCCATAGCTGCAATGTCATGACCGTCAATCGGGCCTATGTATTTCAGACCGAGATCCTCAAACATTCCCTGCGATGCAAGTCCGCCAATCGTCGGTGAGTAAGAACGTTCGTTGTCATTAACTACAATTACAAGTCTCTGATCTTTGGATGTCGCTATGTTATTTAGCGCCTCCCAGGCCATTCCGCCGGTAAGAGCCCCATCGCCCACGACAACGACTACGCTTCGGTCGTTTCTGCCTTGCAACGCAAAACCGCGTGATATTCCGTCGCCCCATGAGAGCGAAGTGGAGGCATGAGAATTTTCAATCACATCATGTGCGCTCTCCGCGCGAGATGGGTAGCCGGCCAGGCCACCCCTTTGTCGCAGCAGATCAAAACCCGCCGCACGGCCCGTCAGAATCTTGTGGACATAACTCTGGTGGCCAGTATCGAAAAGAATGACATCTTTAGGCGATTGAAAAACCCGATGAATTGCCAGAGTGAGTTCGACTACTCCGAGGTTGGGACCTAAATGTCCCCCGCTTTTAGTCACTTTCTCGATGAGAAATGCGCGGATCTCTCCTGCAAGAGCCGACATTTCCTCGGTAGAGAAGGATGCCAGGTCTTGCGGAGAATTAAGGGAGTCTATCACCGCCCTAGTCTAGGTCGGCGAGCGAGATTCTCAATCCGTAATGAGCGAACGCAAGACGTATTGCATGATTCCACCGTGACGGTAGTAGTCAGCCTCACCAGGCGTATCAATTCGAACCTTGGTGCCAAAACTCTTTCCGTTGGCGGTGACGGTTACTTCCTTTGGAACTCCCCCAGTATTGAGGGCTGCGATACCCGCGATAGCGAAGATCTCTGTTCCATCAAGACCAAGTGACTTAGCCGTCTCTCCCTCTTTGAATTGGAGGGGAAGAACGCCCATTCCGATCAAGTTAGATCGGTGAATTCGCTCAAATGACTCGGCAATCACGGCACGGACTCCCAAGAGTGCTGTTCCCTTTGCTGCCCAGTCTCTTGATGATCCAGAACCATATTCTTTACCGGCCAGGATTACGAGTGGGATTCCCGCTGCCTGATATGCAACAGAGGCATCGTAGATGGTGCTCTGATCACCGTTGTCAAGGAAGTTGCGGGTAAACCCACCTTCGACTCCCTCAAGAAGTAGATTCTTCAATCGGATATTGGCGAATGTTCCGCGAATCATTACCTCATGATTTCCGCGACGCGAGCCGTAAGAGTTAAAATCCTTTCGGTCGACGCCATGCTCGATGAGATATTTACCTGCTGGAGAATCCACGCGAATGTTGCCCGCAGGAGAAATGTGGTCAGTAGTAACTGAATCTCCAAGCACCGCAAGGACGCGGGCATGTGAAATATCCACTACGGGTCGTGGCTGTGCAGGCATGCCGTCGAAATACGGGGGTTTTCGAACGTATGTCGAATCGGCATCCCATTCGAAAGTCTTTCCCATTGGGGTATCAAGTGATTTCCAGCGGAAGTCACCATCAAAGACGCTGGCATAATCTTTGGTGAACATTGCAGATGAAATCGAATCTCCGATAACAGTGGCAATCTCCTCTGAGGTTGGCCAAATGTCCTTGAGGAAGACGGGATTGCCATCTTTATCATCACCAAGAGAATCAGTTTCAAAGTCGTGGTCCATCGTGCCGGCGATGGCATAAGCAACAACTAGGGGTGGCGAAGCGAGGTAATTCATTTTTACATCTGGGCTAATGCGTCCTTCGAAGTTTCTATTTCCGGAGAGCACCGCTGTGACAGCCAAATCGTGCTCATTGATGGCCTTGCTAATCTCGACAGGAAGCGGACCGGAGTTGCCGATACACGTCACACATCCGTATCCGACGAGGTTAAAACCGAGTTTCTCCATGTACTGGGTCAGATCTGCTCTGTCGTAATAGTCCGTAACAACCTTGGATCCAGGTGCCAGAGTCGTTTTCACCCATGGCTTGGATGTAAGTCCCTTTTCGACCGCCTTTTTCGCAAGGAGCGCAGCGCCAATCATCACCGAAGGATTGGAGGTATTTGTGCAGGAAGTAATGGACGCAATGGCAACATAACCGTTCTTGATGGTAGTCGCCTTGCCATTGACATGAACGTCCACTGCCTTCTTCTCAGTTTTTTCAGAGAGATAGGAAGGAAGAATATTTTCAAATGCATCCTTGGACCCCGAAAGCGAAATGCGATCTTGTGGTCGCTTAGGGCCAGCGATGGAAGGCACCACCGTCGAAAGATCCAACTCGATGTGTTCTGAGAAGCGAGGAGAAAGCGACGGATCGTGCCAGAGACCCTGCTGCTTTGCATACTGCTCAACCAGTGCTACTTGTTCGGTCGAACGACCGGTGAGTGTGAGATAGCGAAGAGTCTCCTCGTCAATCGGGAAAATTGCGCACGTGGACCCATACTCAGGACTCATATTTCCGATGGTGGCTCGGTTAGCCATTGGTACGGAGACGACCCCGGGGCCGTAGAACTCAACAAACTTTCCGACTACTCCGTGCTTGCGCAGCATCTCAGTAATAGTGAGGGCCAAGTCGGTCGCCGTGGTGCCGATAGGCAACTGCCCATTCAGCTTGAATCCGACGACGCGAGGAATCAGCATCGAAACAGGCTGACCGAGAAGCGCCGCTTCGGCTTCGATTCCGCCAACGCCCCATCCGAGTACGCCCAGGCCATTCACCATGGTGGTGTGCGAATCTGTGCCGACGACAGTATCTGGATAAGCCTGCAAGTTGCCGCCCACATTTCGTGTCATGACGACTCGTGCAAGGTATTCAATATTTACTTGGTGGACAATTCCCGTCCCGGGTGGAACAACTTTGAATTCATCAAATGCACCTTGTCCCCAGCGCAGGAAGCGATAGCGCTCGCGGTTTCGTTCGTATTCAATATCCGTGTTCTTCTCGAAAGAATCTTTGGTGCCAAAAACATCCGCAATAACGGAGTGGTCGATAACCAATTCTGCCGGCGCCAAAGGATTTACTTTTGCGGGGTCTCCACCCAGGTCAACGAGAGCTTCACGCATAGTCGCAAGATCGACGATGCATGGGACTCCGGTGAAGTCCTGCATAACGACGCGGGCAGGAGTGAATTGGATTTCAGTATCCGGCTCGACAGATGGATCCCAGTTGGCGAGCGCCTTGATCTGCGCCGCGGTGATGTTGACCCCATCTTCGGTGCGAAGCAGGTTTTCCAGAAGGATCTTTAAACTAAAGGGCAGGCTGGCCGCGCCATCTATCTTGGAAATATTGAAGATTTCGTAACTCTGACCCGATACCTCGAGTTGGCCCTTGGAATTAAATGAATTCTTGCTCATATCCCACCTCGCTCATTTATCTTGATATCAAGATACCTTACTTGCTCACTTTTGGAAAGGTGTAAACCGTGCGACACACTCAACATGATGGGTCATAGGGAATAGATCGAAGGCGCGCAAACCAACCATCTCATAGCCATTCTCGGCCAGATAGGCGGTGTCACGAGCCAACGCGGCGGGATCGCAGGCCACATAAAGAATCGAGCGTGGACCTAACTCCACGATGGCGGCAATCGTCTCTTTGCCCGCGCCCTCTCGTGGCGGATCAAGCAGGACAACGTCTGCCCGACTAGTTCTGCCAAGCTCCTTGAGTACATCACCTGTAATAACCGAAACATTCGGAAAACTTGCAAAGTTGCGCTTTGCATCCGCGGTGGCCGATTGGCTCGATTCGACAAGGTCAATATGTCCATTAGCACCCACGCGATCAAGCAGGGCAGCTGTAAAGAGTCCAACTCCTCCGTACAAATCAAGGAGGTGGTCACCTTCTTGTACGTCTTCCCTCACCGCTTCCGTCAGTATTTGCGGGGCTACGTCGTGACTCTGCCAGAAACTTCTCTGACTTACTTCAACGCTATGACCGTCGATCACTTCGGTCAGGATTTGGGGACCTTCCGTTAAACGCGATTTGGATCCTCGCCCAGCTGGCGCAATTGCAATAGAACGAATGCCTTCTGAACTTGCTGAAATCTCAATCCTTGACCCTTTCGGCCATGTTCTCTGGGCAAGTTCGGGAAACTTGATCGATTCTGCAGCGATCAGGCAATCTTTCACTGGGACTACAGAGTGAGAACGAGAGGCGTAGAAGCCGATCTCACCTATGTTATTTGTCGCCGCGGAGATTCTAGTTCTCCAATGGAGAGGATCACCCACGTCTTCTACTTCAATGTCGATTTCCATTTTTGCGATTCGACTAAATTGCTCGCGAATCACATCGGCTTTCAGTTGGCGCTGGCGAATAATCGAAATATGTTGAAAATCGCAGCCTCCGCAACCACCCGCATGCGAATAGCGGCAAGGTGGTGAGACCCGATCAGGCGAAGGCTCGATCACTTCAAGAACATCGGCGCGAAGAAAACTAGACCCAGTACTAGTGACTTCAATCTCGACTCGTTCGCCAGGGATTGAATGCCGGACGAAAAAGACTTGACCCTCATGTCGGGCAATAAAATGCCCTCCGTGGGCGACTTTTTCAATAGATACAGTCAGATGTTCGCCGACGTGGAATTGGGGACGTGGACTCTTCATAGGTGGCAAGCCTATTGCCCTTCGTAGGTGTAGGTTTTCCCCGTGCACGTCGTAATCATGGGATGCGGTCGCGTCGGTTCATCACTTGCGACCGAACTCGAGGCAATGGGTCATTCCGTCGCAATCGTCGATCAGTCCCGTGAAGCCTTCCGGCGCCTCGGCGCCAATTTCAACGGGCTCACGATTACCGGAATCGGCTTCGACCGCGACACCCTTCTAGAAGCCGGCATCGAAAAAGCAGATGCTTTCGCCGCGGTCAGCAATGGCGATAATTCAAATATCTTGGCGGCTCGTGTCGCACGCGAGACTTACGGGGTCGAAAATGTAGTCGCACGTATTTATGATCCTGGCCGCGCTGAGATTTATCAACGGCTTGGCATCCCTACAGTTGCCACCGTCCTTTGGACATCTGATCAGATCCTTCGCCGGTTGCTTCCAGAGGGATCGCGGTCGGAGTGGCGCGATGCCAGCGGAACCATTCAACTGTGCGAAATGCATGTTGATGCGACCTGGTATGGAAATCCGGTTTCTCGCATTGAAAATATCACTCCTGCACGCGTCGCATTCATTACGCGCCTCGGCGAAGGTTTGATTCCTGACGAGCACACAGTTTTACAAGATGGAGATCTGGTCCATGTGATGGTCTACGAAAAAGATGTTGCAATTGTCGAAGCCGCCCTCGCACACTCCCCTGAGGTAGCATCATGAGAGTTGCCATCGCCGGAGCGGGCAATGTTGGACGGGCTATCGCACGCGAACTTCTAGATAATGGACACCAAGTCCTCCTCATTGATAAAGATCCAAAAGCACTTAAGTTGGAAAGCGTCCCTGAAGCAGAGTGGTTAATGGCGGATGCTTGCGAGATTTCTTCCCTTGACAACGCGAAGTTGAATTCATGCCAAGTTCTCATCGCTGCCACAGGGGATGACAAAGTGAACCTCGTCGCTTCACTTCTCGGCAAGACCGAGTATGGAGTCCCTCGAGTTGTGGCGCGGGTCAATCACCCAAAGAACGAATGGCTCTTTGATGCGGCTTGGGGAGTCGACGTTGCCGTGTCCACACCGCGAATCATCTCAGCATTGGTTGAAGAAGCTGTCAGTGTGGGCGACGTCGTACGCCTCTTCTCTTTCCAAAATGGTCAAGCAAACTTAGTCGAACTCACACTGCCCGACGATTCATCGTGCGTCGGCAAGACAGTAGAAGAAGTGCCGCTTCCAGAGCACTCAGTCTTATCTGCCATTGTCCGTGATGGACGCGTGATCGCGGCAAAGCCTCATGATGTATTTAGCGCGGGCGACGAACTTCTTTTTATCGCCTCCGCTAAAGCCGAATCTGAGATTAAGAGCTGCTTCATTACTCCCTTCGTCAATCCGAAGTAGTCGGTGATTCACCTTTCCACGAAGACGACAGAAATCACCAGCACTAGAGCCACGACTCCTTCGATAATTCCAATCCGCCCAGGCCTTAATCCTGGTTTCATCACCGTGGTTCGGATAAGCCCTAGCGCGAAGGGCAAGACCAGCCAAGCAGGTTGTGAAGAAGAGGCAAGACCCGCTACGACGAGCGCATGGAATAGAACACTCCCCCAATGCCAGAGGGGATTTTTCGCTTCACGAATGAGTGCCTTTACATGGAGGACCGAGCCAAAAAAATAAAGTAATGACAGAAGTGACGCGATCCAAATTGCATGTGGAACGTCACTGAAAGACTTCTCATCATTTGCAACTTGATACATGAGAACTGGCGCAGCCGAGGCAAGTGCGATTAACAGTATGTCATTGGAAATACCACGTTCGTGACCGGCCCATGATAGATAGGTACTCAACCCCCACATGAGAATTATGACTGCACCCGAAAAAACTATCCACGGGCGATGTGTAATCAAAATTGCTGAGCCAACAACGGCGATAAAACTCCATTCCATCGCATTTCGCAATTCCCTCGTGGCTCTAGAAGTCCAAGAGCCTCTACGTGATCGAGCGACTATCGCTCTGCTTGCAAAATAGGTAAACGGGTATGCGCCAATCCATGTGAGCAGGAAAACCCAACCGAGCCAATTTCCAGCCCCGAGGAAAAGCGCCATAACGGTTGGAACGATGAGGAAAGCCCATGCTCCATGCTGTGGAGGGAATTTCACTTCTACTCTGCCTTCACTTCTACTCTGCCTTCACTTCTGCCTTGGCGCTCGGTACGGCACGTAGCAGCATCCATGATCCCCATGCAGCCAAGAGAAAGAATGGGTAACCCATTACTAAACGTGCGGTCCCCAGGGCATTGATATTTCCACTCTTGTAGAGCGGATACTGAACGATCAGACGTGAAACAAAGAGCGCCACCCAGAGCCAACCCGCGCGAATGTAGGCTCGCTTTCTCTCCGGAACTTTCCGCCACGCTAGATTTTCACCGAGAATGGGACCAAGAAGCAGTCCGAGCACGGGTAAACCAACCAGGTTGAAGACGGCGTAGATGGTTCCGTAAATGACATTGATAATCAGCCCAGGGAGGTAGAAGTCCACTGCTTGGCCGGTTTTTCGCGCAAGCAGGGCGCAGAAAGCAACGCCGACGAATCCGGATAGTACATGTTGCAAAGTGTCGCGCCGCATCAGTCGAATCAAAGTGAGAAGAGCCGAGGTTATAACCGCTGCATAGAGGGCGCCACGAAGATCGTGAAGTACGTTGAACGCTATGAGGAAGACTAAGGATGGCAGACCCGAATCAAGAATTCCCCGCTTACCGCCAAGTGCGTTGATGATCTTTGTTTTGTCGTTATCCATTATTTTCTCCCCGTTGATCCAAAACCATTTGCACCGCGACCGGACCCGGGCAATTCTTCAACTTCAATAAATTCTGCGCGCTCCACTTTTTGAATGACTAGTTGGGCAATTCTGTCCCCACGAGAAAATATCACCGTTGACTCTGGATCGTGGTTAATGAGAATTATTTGAAGTTCGCCTCGAAAACCCGCATCGACCGTACCAGGAGCGTTGACCATCGTGACCCCATGCTTTATTGCCAAACCCGAACGCGGATGAACAAAGGCCGCATATCCATCGGGAAGAGCAATCGATATTCCCGTGGGCACAAGTTTGCGCTCTCCGGGAGCGAGCCTGACATCAACACACGTGACTAAATCCGCACCAGCATCGCCACCTTTTGAGTACGACGGAAGCGGGACTCCCTTATCCAAACGGGTTATAAGTACCTGGACACTCATAAAAGCATCAAGGATTGATCTCAAAATTGGGGTCAACAAATGCCATCAATTCTGGATGCTTTGAAATGTATTCCAAATACTCCTTTGGAGCATTCGTCATAAAGTGGCTCATACCCACGACTACGTACAGGGCAGATGCTTTAACCGCGATCGGGCCGTCGTGTGAACCCAGTCTTCCCTCGGCGCTCGTGTAAACCTTGCGATTAATCTGACCAGTAATTTCGGCCCGGATGTAGAGGGTGGAACCAATTGGCACGGGAAGTAGAAAATCTGTTTCCAGTCGAGCTGTGACTGCAGGAGAGCGGATGAGCCACATCAACTTTCCAAGTGCTTCATCAAATGCGAGAGAAAGTATTCCCCCGTGAGCAAGACCCGGAGCCCCTTGGTGATCCTCGGTCACCGTAAATTGGGCAGTGAGATCTGCGCCTTGACCCGCATGGGCAACCAGATGAAGTCCGGTGGGATGAAGTTCGCCGCAGCCGAAGCAATGTCCAAAATGAGAGGGGATTTGTGATCCAATTGCTGGCGCTTGAGCGTGGCGCGAAGGAACTTGCGCCCCTTCTGGTGGAGTAGTGCTGGCAACTCGGCTCATACACTCAAGGTTACTTGAAAATCCGCTACCGTCAGACCCGTGAACGCGAGAAATCTAGAGAATGACCACTACACGCAAATTATTAAACCCCCGCTATGGCTCCTCGCCTTTATCTTCTTCCTACTGGCCTCAGTTGCCCTCTCGGTCTGGGCCGCCTTCGATAATCCGGCAGGCGTAATCACACTAGGTATGGGAGTCGTGCTCCTCTTTATTATTAGGAATGCACTCATTATGAGAATTGACCTGACCTCGAGCGAATTGAGGATCGGGTCGGCACATATAGATCGCTCATATTTGGCAGATGCCACAGAACTCTCAGTAGATCAGATGCGACTGACTCGAGGACGAGACGCGGATCCGGCTGCATTTCTAGCCATTCGCTTCTGGCAGCCGCACGGCGTCAAAATCACCGTGGCGGACCCTAGAGACCCAACGCCATACTGGTTGATTAGCGCCAGAAATGCTAAAGGTTTAGTAGAGGTACTAAATAAGCGTTAAGCGCACTCTTTGCAAACCGCAGTGGAGCCGTCGCCCTTAGCCAATTGAGTGATGTGGTGGACCAAGAAACACCGCGTACAGGCAAACTCATCTACCTGCCTAGGCACGACGCGCACCGACAACTCTTCACCGGATAGATCTGCCCCCGGCAGTTCAAGAGTTTCGGCGGCTTCTGCCTCATCGACATCGACCTGTCCCGATTGAGCGTCGACCCGGCGAGCCTTGAGCTCCTCGAGGGATTCTTCGTGAAGTTCTTCATCAGTTTTTCTGGGGGTGTCATAGTCAGTTGCCACTACTTTCCCTCGCTTCCTTGTAGAAGTTCTTCGGTCTGGCAATTACCAGCGCGCGCATATTCGCGCATTTAACACCAATCTGCTGGTACAACCATCGGCGTGTCGTGGTTATTCCCTAGGAGATTGGTCTCAGGGGGGTAAAGATAGGGTGAAATCGCCGCAACGCCAAGTTATGAACGGTCCGGAGAGGCTTAAAAACCTGTCATTTTCCTGCGAATTCACTAAATGGCTATAAAGCTTCGTTGATTTCCTTGGCTAAGCCCGCGTCCACCCGAGCATGGATCGCCGTCCCCTCCGGCAGATATTCCTCACTCAAAATCTCACCTCGCTGATGGACCGCGCTAATCAAGTCACCCCGTCCATACGGGACCACGGCATTGATCTCCACGCTAAGGATTGGCAGCGACTTCTCAATCGCAAGGAGCAAGCCAGGCAGACCAAATCCAGTACGTGCAGAGAAGGCATAACTATTGGGCTCAGTGCGGAGAATATGCATAACAACGGATGGGTCAGCTGCATCAACCTTATTAATCGCGATGATCTCAGGGATGTCGGATGCGCCGATTTCTGAGATGACTTCACGCACTGCACGAATCTGCTCAAACGGATCTGGGTGAGATCCATCCACGACATGCACAATGAGATCGGCATCTGCCACTTCTTCAAGTGTGGATTTGAAGGCATCGACAAGTTGATGAGGAAGATGGCGAACAAATCCCACTGTGTCAGTCAGTGTGTAAATTCTTCCGTCACTTGTCTTCGATTGGCGAACTGTTGGATCCAATGTCGCGAAAAGTGCATTCTCCACAAGTACTCCCGCATTAGTGAGCACATTAAGCAGAGATGATTTTCCCGCGTTGGTATAACCAGCGATTGCAACGGATGGAACGCGGTGACGCCTTCGTTCTTGACGTTTAGTGTCGCGTGAGACCTTCATCTCCTTGAGTTCTCCACGCAATTTCGACATCTTATCGCGGATGCGTCGACGGTCTGTCTCAATCTTTGTCTCACCCGGACCTCGACCGCCGATACCTGCACCACCAGCGGCACGACCGCCCACCTGTCGGGAAAGGGAACCTCCCCAACCTCGCAGGCGTGGGAGCAGGTAGGACATTTGAGCCAGCTCCACTTGAGCCTTGCCCTCTTTGCTCTTCGCATGCTGCGCGAAAATATCGAGGATAAGCGCAGTTCTGTCTACGACCTTGACCTTTAACTTCTCTTCCAACTGCCTCAACTGAGAAGGCGAGAGTTCTCCGTCGCAGATGACAGTATCTGCGCCTGTTGCTACCACTACTTGACGAAGTTCAGTCACTTTTCCAGAGCCAATATATGTTGCAGGATCTGGTTTATCACGTCTTTGAATTAATCCTTCAAGTACTTCTGAACCTGCCGTTTCGGCTAGTGCCTTCAATTCGGCAAGCGAATTCTCAGCCATCTGTGCGCTTCCTTCGGTCCATACTCCCACGAGTACAACTCGCTCCAATTGAAGTTGGCGATACTCGGCCTCAGAAATGTCTTGCAGTTCAGTCGAGAAACCGGCTACACGACGCAGCGCCTGACGTTGCTCGAGTTCGGGTTGTGACGCCTCTTCGGCCGAGTCATATTCAGCTGCGGTACGAGCACTCTCTCGAAGAAGTGCCTCAAACTCGTCTTGCGAATCCAATTTGCGTTTACTCATTGCTCACCTTCAAAGAATTATCGACAAAGTACTTAGAGATGTCGTGCTCGCTGATGAGCACTGCTGGACCTGTCAATGTCGCATTTGAATGGCCGTCAATTTCTACTTCAAGTCGACCTCCCGGTGGGTAGATAACCCACTTGGCGGGCAGCCTCTCGCCTCGCTTAAGACTTGCCGCCAGGGCTACGGCACACGTGCCGGTACCGCACGACTTTGTTTCACCAACACCACGTTCAAAGACTCGCATCTTAAGTTCATGATCACTGCCAAATTCAACAAATTCAACGTTAACGCCCTCTGGATATGCGTCGGGAGGGGAAACGACTGGCGCTATTTTCAAATCACCGACGCCTGCTACGGAGTCAACAAAGACAACGGCGTGAGGGTTTCCGATACTGATGTTGTAACCATCCCAGGAATGATTGCCGATTGTGACGGTAACATCTTCATCTTCATGGATGAGTTGGCCCATATTGACAGTGATATCTCCGCTCATCGGTACACGAAGATGCTTGCGCCCATCTCGAGTGTCAATCGGGAAAATTCCCTCTTTCTGGCGGCCATTTTCTACTAAATAGCGTGCCATCACACGAATACCGTTGCCGCACATCTCCGCTATCGAGCCGTCCGCATTTCGATAATCCATAAACCATTTTCCATCGCGTTTAGCAATGCGGATCAATCCATCGGCACCAATGCCACTCTCTCGATTGCAGAGAGCGGCTGTGACTTCAGAAGTTATGACGATCTTCTCATCAGGATCAAAAATTATGACGAAATCATTCTCGGTACCGTGGCCGTAAGTGGCTAAAACTTTCATTGGTGTACTCATCTCTACCGAGAAGTTTAACCGTTTGGGTTGGACTCGTGCGCTCTCAATTTCCTCTCAATTGCTTCGCAATTCGCTCCAAACGTGGCTCTGCGGGCGAAATCCATTGAATTCGCTCATCTCTTGAAAACCAGGTCTCCTGCCTGCGCGCGTATTGGCGGGTTGCCCGCTTCGTATCTTCTTTCGCTTCCGTCTCGGACATGAGGCCATCGCGAAACTTGAGAATCTGGGCGTATCCCAGAGCTAACTGAGCGGTGCGTCCTTTTCGCATCCCGCGCTCCACCAGGCGGTCAGTCTCCTCGACTAAGCCCCTTTCCCACATCAGATCGACCCGCTGGCTGATTCGTTCGTCTAGTTTTTCTCGATCCATGACCAATCCGAACTGCAAAGCATTGGGATAGCGAGTGCTCTCTTTCCGGGGAAGGTTTGCTGTAAACGGCTTGCCCGTGATTTCGATAACTTCTAGAGCCCTAATCACCCTTCGTAGATTCCGTGAATCGATCGCAAGAGCGGCCGCCGGATCGAGTTTTTGCAGTCGCTCATGCATCGCCCGCTCACCTATCTGCTCCGCCATTTTGTTGAGCGATGCGCGCACGTCAGGATCCGTATCGGGAAAATTCAATTCATCGAGAATCGCCTTGATATACAGCCCAGTGCCACCGACTACAACTACGTTCTTTCCTCGCGAATCAATTTCTTCAATGAGTTCGCGTGCTCTCGATTGGTACCAGGCAACGCTCGCATCCTCCCTCACATCAAGAACGTCAAGCAAGTGGTGCGGGATGTTCTTACGCTCTTCCAGTGTGAGTTTGGCAGTGCCAATATCCATGCCTCGATACAACTGCATCGAGTCTGCATTAATAATTTCCGCATTTATCTCCTGCGCCAGGGAGATTGCTAAATCACTCTTTCCAGTTGCGGTTGTACCACATATTACGACCAGGCTCATGATCGCAATTGCGGCATTCCTAATAGAAGAGGATCCCGTGTGCGTTCTTCCGTGCGTAGTTGGTGCGCATCGCCTCCGCGCGTACGTCGGACGTCTCCACCCTGGCCAGAGAGGAAATGTGGTGCCGCATCACTTATTTTCACCGTGACGACATCACCGGGGCGAGCAATATTCGCCGCGTCAAAACTAAAATGAGCTAGACGGAAGTCCTCTGTTCGGCCTGACATTCGTGCTCTCTCCGCGTCTCGTCGTCCTTCGTGCTCGGTTACCAAAACGTGCATCGTCATCCCGATGGCTTCCCTATTGACCGAAAGTGAGATCGCTTCTTGGTGAGCGTGCAAGCGCGTGTAACGCTCCCCTACTACCTCGGGTGCCACTTGATCCGGCATGCTGGCAGCGGGAGTGCCTGGTCGCTTTGAGTATTGATAGGTGTAAGCGGCGCTAAACCGAGCCTGCGTACACAAATCCAATGTTGCCTGAAAATCCGCTTCGCTCTCTCCAGGAAATCCGACGATGATGTCTGTCGTTATTTGTGAGTGCGGAATCGCCTTTCGCACCCGTTCGATAATTCCCAAATATCGGTCAGTCCGGTACGAACGGCGCATCTGTGCAAGTACTCGATTAGATCCAGATTGCAGGGGCATATGAAGGTGAGGCATGGCATTGGGAGTTTCCGCCATGGCCTCAATGACATCGTCGGTAAAGTCGCGCGGATGCGGAGACATAAATCGAACCCGCTCCAGCCCATCTACTCGCCCACACTCACGGATCAACTTGGCAAATGCTTCTCGGTCACCGAAATCAACGCCATATGCGTTGACGTTCTGCCCTAGAAGGGTAATTTCCATCACTCCCGCTTCGACGAGAGCGCGCACTTCTTTCATGATGTCGCCTGGTTCGCGATCTTTCTCAATTCCTCGCAGAGTCGGGACTATGCAAAATGTGCAGGTGTTATTACAGCCCACAGATACTGAAACCCAGGCGGAAAATGCCGAAAATCTGCGCGCCGGCAGCGTCGATGGGAAATGCTCTAGAGCCTCCAAAATTTCAATCTGCGACTCTTCTTCAATCCGCGCGCGCTCCAGCAAGACTGGCAGGGAACCAACGTTATGCGTCCCAAAAACGACGTCAACATACGGTGCCTTCTTTAGAATTGTTGCTTGGTCTTTCTGAGCCAGACATCCGCCCACGGCAATTTGCATGGCAGGATTGGCTTTCTTGATGGGTGCGAGAAAACTAAGATTCCCATAAAGTTTGTTGTCGGCATTTTCGCGAACCGCACAGGTGTTAAATACCACGACATCTGCCTGCTCACCCGGGCTGACTGGGATAAATCCGGCTTCATCCAGAAGTCCCGAAATTCGCTCTGAATCATGCACATTCATCTGGCAGCCGTATGTCTCAACGCTGTATGTGCGGGTCATGTGCCAATCGTAGTGGTGCTCTTTATATGCCGATTTCGCGCATAACCTCGTTGATAAGGCTCATAGAGAACCCTCTGCGGGCTAGAGCGCCATGAATTCGACGCCGAATAAGCTCTGAATCTAAATGAGAAATTGGTCTGAATTTGCGCAGAGCCAGGTCCAAAGCAATGGAGTATTCAAGACGATCATCGATTTCGGATGTGACGGTGATAATGATTTCATCCTCAACGCCTTTACCCCGCAACTCGCTGGCGATGACGCGCTTAGAGAGTTTCTTAGTTCTCTGTCGTGATTCGACCCAGGCTCGCGCAAATTCCTCATCGTTGACGAAGCCTTGCTCTTGCAGTCTATAAAGGACCGCGTTGGCAACATCTTCGGCTATGCCGCGCTTTTTAAGATGGGCGAAGAGCTCGCCCCTACTCTTGGCTCGCGGGGCGAGTGCCACTAGGGCAATCGTCTGGGCCAATGAGTAAGGGTCCGAGTCTTGCATCACTTCCACTCTCTGCGAAATGAGTGAAATTAGAAATCAACCTCTGCGGTGGCTTCATTTACTGCGGCAACCAAATCAGGGTCTACGGGCGTTGGTGCAAAATGGATGCGGATCTTGCTCTCAATATCGTTGGCGAGATCTGGATTATCAAGAAGGAAATTACGCGAATTTTCCTTTCCTTGACCTAGTTGGTCGCCTTCATAGGTGTACCAAGAACCAGACTTTTTGACCAGTCCAATATCAACACCGATATCGAGAAGTGAGCCTTCCCGTGATATTCCAACACCATAGAGAATGTCGAACTCTGCTTGCTTAAATGGCGGAGCCATCTTGTTTTTGACAACCTTCACACGAGTTCGGTTGCCGACAGCTTCTTGTCCATCTTTAAGGGTCTCGATCCGCCTGATATCCAGGCGGATTGATGCGTAAAACTTAAGCGCCTTTCCACCAGTAGTTGTCTCTGGAGAACCAAAGAAGACACCAATTTTCTCACGTAATTGGTTGATGAAAATTGCAGTTGTCTTTGACTGGTGAAGTGCTCCCGTGATCTTGCGAAGTGCTTGCGACATCAATCGTGCCTGCAACCCCATGTGAGAATCGCCCATTTCGCCTTCAATTTCCGCACGCGGAACAAGGGCTGCAACCGAGTCAACGACGACAATATCGAGGGCGCCGGAACGGATCAACATATCCATAATTTCTAGTGCTTGCTCGCCTGTATCAGGCTGCGAGACAAGAAGTGCGTCAATATCAACGCCGAGTTTCTTTGCGTACTCTGCATCAAAGGCATGTTCTGCATCGATAAAGGCTGCGATTCCGCCCGCCTTTTGCGCATTGGCGATGGCGTGAAGTGCGAGGGTTGTTTTACCTGATGACTCAGGACCATAGATTTCAACGATTCGACCGCGTGGGAGGCCGCCAATTCCAAGGGCAATATCCAAACTGATAGAGCCGGTAGGAATTACTTCAACCGCAATTGTTCCCCGCTCTCCCATCTTCATGACCGCGCCTTTTCCGAATTGACGTTCAATCTGGGCAAGGGCTGTATCTAGGGCTTTAGAACGATCATTGTTCTGCTTCTCTGTAGCCACTCTTTTTCCTTTCAACTAAACGTCATTGCATGTGTCCATGCCTGACGAAGGTACGGTCCAGAAGGTACGGAAGGCCACTGACGTGGGAACAGGCTTCGTGCCTGCGCCGTGGAAACCGCTCTGGTTGGGTAGAAGAAGCGTATCCGAACACCTGTTCGAAAGGTGCGACACGCCCAGAGTGGGGGCGGATTTGAGCGTGACTTAGCCCAATATCGACACGCCATAAATACTTTGAGAAAACCCTTGCATTTGATTCGCAGAACGATCTACTCTCCACTCATCGACTTACTAAAGTTAGTTAAGAAAGTAAGTGGCAACCAGAGGATGAGGACATGAGAGATAGTACGAATGAAGTCCTCCGCGCGATCGCTACATATGGGCCTGTATCTCGGGCTCAACTCGCTCGGGATCTTGGCCTGAGCGGGCCGACTCTGACGCAGGCCACTAAGTACCTCTTCGACAAGGGACTCATCACTGAAGTAAAGCAATCCCCTTCCACGGGTGGTCGGCCGGCCACCCTGTTGGGATTGGTTGCCAACGCCGGACAGGTCCTTGGGGTCAAGTTGGCCGATAACCACGCGGTCGGCGTCTGCGTCAACCTCCAATCCGAAGTCTTGTGGGGTTTTGAAGAGCCCTTTAGTTCGCGCGGCGACGAAGCGGTGAAGGAACTGGTCACGCTATTAAAGAAGCACACTCGAAAAATCAAAGGCCAGTTGCTAGGTATCGGTATCGGAATACCAGGTGTTGTATCTCCCCTGGATTCAGGTACCGCTGATTCTGCCATGTTGGGTTGGAGCCAAGAGAACGTTGGCAAGCAAATTTCGGATGCACTCAATACTCCCGTTCTTCTTGAGAACGATGTCAATACTCTTGCAGTCGCGGAGAGCCTTTACGGCCATGGTCGCGATGTCAGCAACTTCATCACGATCACGCTCGGTCGCGGTATCGGAATGGGGCTCGTCATCAATGGTGAGCTGTATGCAGGTTCTTATGGCGCCGGCGAATTCGGTCACGTAAATGCCGTCAACGGTGGCGAATTGTGTGAGTGTGGCAAGCGCGGTTGTCTTGAAACTATCGCCTCCGGTCCTGCAATTCACAAAGCGGCCGTTAAGGCGGGATTTGTCGCAGCCTCCGCACCTATGTCAAAAGTTTGGGAAGTAGCACGGAACGACCAAAAGATTGCAAACCAACTTTTCAAGAGACCAGCAGAGTTACTAGGAACTGCGCTCGCAAATGTTCTAAATGTCTTTGGCCCCGAACTCATTCTCATCAGTGGTGAAGGCGTAGAAGGTTGGGATCTCTGGGAAAAACCATTCAAAGCGGCACTCGACGAGCATGTGGTTTCAACCATGAATAAATTCGATATCGAAGTGGACCCCTGGGATGATGCTAAATGGGCGCTCGGTGCTACCGCAATCGTGCTTCAAGCATCCTTGAGCAGAAACCAACGCACAAATGCGAGTTTGACTGAAGTGAAACACCGACTTTCTGTAGCGTCCAAATTTGGGCGTGTCTCTTGATCAAGGCTAAACACGGCCGCACTGCCGCGCTTTTTATAGCACCCAGCTTCATACCTTTGGTGCTTTTTATTATTCTTCCGATGTTCGCCGCAGCCGTTCTTAGCTTTTCCAGTTGGGATCTACTTTCGCCACCACGCTGGATCGGGTTCGCAAACTTTCAAGAATTGAGCCACAACAAGGATTTCTATAATGCTCTAAAGAACACACTCGTTTTCATTGCGGGCTATTTGCCTCTGGTCTATCTCCTTGGGTTGAGCGCGGCTTTAGCCCTTGATCGCAAATTCAAAGGCTCCTCTGCCCTGAGAGCTGCATATTTTCTCCCCGTAATTACAAGCTGGGTAATTGTGGCGCTGCTATGGCAATGGATCCTCAACCCCCAGGGCGGGTTAGTTAACTCCGCACTGGCCACTATTGGAATAACCGGACCTGGCTGGTGGACCAGCACATCCTGGTCGATGATCTCCGTCATCATTCCTTCAGCCTGGAAAGATCTTGGCTTTGTAATGCTCATTCTCCTTGCGGGCCTGCAATCAATCCCACCGGAGTATAAAGAAGCTGCCGCAATCGATGGAGCGAGTAAGCGTCAGATCCTCTTCCGAATTACTCTCCCCTTACTGACACCAGCCTCCTTCTTTGTATTGGTTATTAGTCTGATCAATAATTTTCAAGTCTTTGATCAGATTTGGGTAATGACGCGAGGTGGACCAGAAGGATCGACATCCGTCATCGTGCAACAAATCGTGAGGAACTCATTTGATTATGGTCGGATGGGGTATGCCTCAGCTATGAGCATGGTGCTCTTCTTGATTATTTTACTTATTACAGGAATACAGATTCGCCTACAGAAACGATGGGTGAATTATGAATAGAACTAGTATGCGACCAAAATTCTTCACCACTTTCTTTGGTCTCCTCATGCTCTTCCCATTTTTCTGGATGATTAGTTCGTCCCTCAAGAATAGCGTTGAAGCCTTTGCAACGCCTCCAACCCTTTTCCCAAAGTCACCAACGCTGGAGAATTACAGAAAGGTCTTTGAGTTACTTGATATGCCAAGACTATTTCTTAATAGCATTGCTGTCTCGGTGATTGTCGTCTTCATTCAGATCTTGACCTCCGCGCTCGCTGGATATGCCTTCGCTCGATTGCAGTTCCGCGGAAAGAACCCAATCTTCTTGATCTATCTCGCTACCATGATGATCCCGTTCCAAGTCATCATCGTTCCATTGTTTATCGAGATGCGTCAACTCGGGTTGGTCGACAGTTATCTTGGACTAGGCCTACCCATGATTGCTTCAGCATTTGGCGTATTTCTCATGCGCCAAGCAATGCTTGCTATTCCCCGTGAACTTGAGGAAGCTGCGATCTTAGACGGAGCAAGCCATTTCAGATTATTTCGCTCAGTTGCACTTCCTCTCTGTATTCCCACCATTGCCGCACTGACAATTCTCTCGTCCATGTCAGTATGGAATTCTTATCTTTGGCCGTTATTGATTATTTTCAGCCCAGAGAAGATGACGCTGCCTCTTGCGTTAGCAAATCTTCACGGTGAAAATCTCACCGATTGGCCCATGGTTATGGCCGCTACAACTCTGACAGTTCTTCCAATCGCCTTTATCTACTTGATACTACAACGACAGATCGCACAAAGTTTTCTTACGGCGGGACTCAAAGGATGAAGTCATTCTCTGAAGTTCTTCCCAGCCGCGAGAAGGGCCTTCACAGGCTAGCTACACCACTTACTAGGGGAAAGAAATGATTACTAGGGGGAAAGAAATGAAAAGCAATAAACGAAAGATCTGGGCTGCTGGTATCGCCGGCATTTTGGTCGCGAGTGTTGGGCTAGTCAGTAATCCAGCTATTGCTGCTCCAAAAAAGGTCACAATCAACTTCTTCACGTTCACATCGGTACCTGACCATGTTAAGGATCTTCAAGCCATGGTCGCCGCTTTTGAAAAGAAGAATCCAGCAATCCACATAAATGTCCAATCCGCCAGCTATGCCGATTACTTTACAAAACTAAAGACTCGTGTAGCTGGAAACCAAGCACCAGATACTTTTGAGCTTAATTACGAGAACTTCGTAACATACGCATCAGCTGGGACCCTGCTTAACTTCAATAAGATATCCGCCAAAGATAAGACCTTTAAGAAGAGTTCCTACTATGGCAAGGCATACGACGTATTTTCCGCCAACGGAAAGCAATACGGCGTTCCTTCTTCATTCTCCACGGTTGTGCTCTACTACAACAAGGATCTCTTCAAGGCCGCAGGCGTTGCAACCCCGAATTCAAGTTGGGACTGGAGCGATGAAGCAGCTGCAGCTGCAGCGCTCAAGGCCAAACTGTCAGAAGGGACCTATGCCGATTTTCAGCCAACACAGTTCTGGGAGTTCTACAAAGTCCTCGGACAAGCTGGTGGCAAGTTCCTCAGCCCAGATAAGAAAAAGGCACTTTTCAATAAGCAACCCGGCATCAATGCACTTAGCTGGTTGGTCAGCAAAACTGCGAATGGATACACGCCAACTAGAGCACAAATGGGAACACTTGATGACGGTGCAATGTTCAAGGCGGGCAAGATCGCTATGTACCACACCGGCATCTGGATGTTCGATGCGTATAAAGATGTTCCATTTGGTTGGGACATTGTTGTTGAGCCAGGCGGAGTCACGCCCGGAAACCACTTCTTTGCTAACGCTGTTGTTGCCTCCGCAAAGACCAAAAACCCAGAAGCAGCTTGGAAATGGGCACGATTCATGACCAGTGATCCTGCTGCCGTAAAGATCCGTCTCGCTGCTGCATGGGAAATTCCTGCAATCTCGAACAAGAAGGCACTCTCCATCTACCTCTCAAAGCCCGTACCTGCCAACCGCGCAGCGGTCTTTGATGCTCTGAAAAATCCGATCACTCCTCCAGTAATCCGTCAACAGAATGAGATGCAAGACACGGTGAATGCGTGGCTTGAAAAAGCTCTTAATGGGACGGTTTCAGTCACTGAAGCCTTGAACTCGGCCGCAAGTGCAGTAAACGCAATACTCGCAAAAGAATAGTTCGGGACGGTAATGGCGTTGCGACAACATCCCGTCGCAACGCCATTACATTTTTAAATTTCGTACATTTAGAAGGTCACGGAAACGCTAATAGAATCGATGGTAGAGAGAATTATAATTGAAACGCACTCCAAGTTAAGAGACGCAAGTATTCGTATTATCAAGGCGAATCAAGCTGACTCTGGTGCATACATCGCTTCCCCAAATTTTCGGGTTTACAACTACAGCTGGTTCCGTGACGGCGCCTTCATTGCCGAGGCAATGAGTGTGTCTGGAGAGTCAGAAAGCGCCCTTAACTTCCACAAGTGGGCTACTCGCGTGATCATCGACCGCGAGGAGAAGGTGGCTTCACTTATTCGAAGGAAACGGCAGGGCAAAGAAATTGCGGCAGAGGAGCATCTCCATTGTCGTTATCAAATAGACGGGAAAGAGTCGGAAGAATATTGGACGAATCTGCAACTTGATGGATTTGGAACCTGGATATGGTCCCTTGACAAATTTCGTTCACGCGGAAATGCCCTTCCTATTGCAACATATCGCGCCGTTGAAACACTGGTCGGTTACCTTTCGTCCTTTTGGGAGATTGAGTCCTATGACTGGTGGGAAGAAAGCTTCGGTCACCAACACGTTGCTAATCTTGGAAGTATCGCCGCGGGACTGAAGGCATGTAGCACTTGGGAGGAATTGTCGACAGAATCCAGAAATGTCGCCGGCAACTGCGCCAATGCAATCCTGGACCTAATATATGAAAAGGGATTAGTAGAAGGACGCCTGGCAAAGTGGATCGGTGGTCAAGGTCTAGATGCGAGCCTCCTCTCACTCATCGCGCCTTTCGGACTTATTGAAGGAAGTAGTTCGATCGTTCAATCAACTATTAAGGCAGCTTCAGAAGAGCTGGGAACTTTCGGAACGTATCGCCACAAGGAAGATGGATATTTTGGTGGAGGTCGCTGGCCGCTACTTTCATGTTTCCTGGGCTTATCATTGATCGAAGCTGGCGATACGGCGAAGGCAGCAGAAATATTGGACTGGGTTGAGACTCTCACCAATGATGATCTCGAACTTCCCGAACAGTTGGAAAGCCCACTTCTCTTCCCAGAGATGAGAGCGGAATGGATTGCGAGTTGGGGCGAACCTGCCATACCGCTCCTCTGGAGCCATGCCATGTATTTATCCTTATACAGCGCACTTAATACGTCCTTAGGAAAGGAATAGGCCGGTGTTAGTCCACTCTCCGTTGGGCCTTGGTCATCCGTACCGGCATGAACCGGATCAAAGAGTTCCGGTACGTCCGAAATCGGGAGATGTATGGTCAGTTCGCGCTCGAACCGATGAGTCAACAAAGAAAGTTATGTTGTATCTTGCAGATGAAAATGAAGTGCAGGCTTTTGAACTCACCTGCGTGGGCCCGGCTCATTCACGTGATTATGGTCCTTATGGAAAGACCGCAAAATTCACGGGGACGAATACGCACCTGGCAGATGCGGCTGCACGCTCGGGTGAATACCCAGATGAACTCGCTTGGGAAGTTGTTTTGCCAGTACTCAAAGAGTTCCAAGAGGTCTCCTACTGGCTCGAGAGTGACACAGGTGAGAGAACGGAGACTTTCTCATTCTGTGCACTTGTGTGGTGCTCTGACGACGGATTCTTAAAACAGAGCGGACAATTCCCGTCCGGAATTTCAATTATGGATCCTGAAGTTCTGAAGGACTCTCAGCAACGGGTTTATGGTGTGAGAGCTGGGCTCCCCCTCGCACTCGAAGATCATGTTGTCGGCTTCGGAGAAAGGTTTCACTCCGTTGATCAACGCGGCGAACTAGTCGATGCGGTCGTCTACGAGGAATATAAAGGACAAGGCCATCGGACTTATCTACCTGCGCCGTTTGGAATGGTGATTGGCAGTAATTATGGTTTCTATCTCAATACCGGTAATCCCAGCCGCTTCGATGTGGGAGTGACCGATAAGGACCGGATTGCCTTTGAGATAGATATGGACCCTTCGCAAAACAACTGTGAAATCAAGGCATACGCGGGAACTCCTTCATCCATCTTGAATCAGTACATGTTGGAGTTCCCTCTGCCAAAGAATCCCCCGGAATGGATATACAAACTTTGGGGCAGTAGTAACGAGTGGAACACTCAGAAACGAGTTGAAGCAGAACTCGCCAAAAGCGCAGATGCGAAAATCGACCTGGGCGTTGTGGTGATCGAAGCATGGGCCGACGAGACCACTTTTATGGTATTCAGAGACGCCCAGTACAAGCCAACCGATGGATCACGCGGGTTACGTGCAATCGAGATTGAGTACCCCCACGACGGCGCTTGGCCCGATCCTAAGAAAATGATAGATGACATTCATGCGCAAGGAGCAAAAGTAATCCTCTGGCAGAATCCAGTAATCAAGGATATGCGTGGCGAACCTGATGCGCAGGAAGAAGCGATTTGGAAGTACGCGATCAATAATGACTTGGTTGTGAAAGATGGAGAAGGTGACCCCTACCGCGTTCGCGGTTTCTGGCTTCGATATGGCCTACTTCCAGATCTAACCAACAAGCGTGTCCGTGCGTGGTGGGCTGATCTGCACAAGTATCTCGTCACCGACATGGGAGTAGATGGCTTTAAAACCGATGGTGGTGAACATGCGTGGGGAACTGATTTGCGTTACTTAGATGGGCGCTCCGGCCTTGAGAAAAACAATCTACTACCGGTTGCGTATGCGCAGACTTTTCATGAACTTTTTGCCGATGCGAAGAAAGAGGGTGTGACATTCTCGCGGGCAGGCTTTGCGGGAAGTAGTTCATACCCGACCTTCTGGGCAGGTGATGAAGATTCAACCTGGAATGCCTACCGCGCTTCTATACGGGCCGGAATATCAGCATCGGCAAGTGGAATTTTCTTCTGGGGTTGGGATATCGGCGGGTTTAGCGGAGAACTTCCCAGTGCTGAGCTCTACCTGCGCGGCGCGGCGATGGCGACTTTCTGTCCCATCATGCAATTCCATTCTGAATACAACCATCATCGCATGCCATCAAATGATCGCTCTCCCTGGAATATCGCCGAGCAGACCGGTAAGCCAGAAGTTCTCACTATATTCCGCGACTTTGCGGCGGTGAGAAAGCGGCTTCTCCCCTACTTATCAGTGGAAGGCGAGATCGCGATCAAAACCGGCCGACCACTGATGGCTGGACTCTTCTTTGATTACACCCAAGACGATTCCATCTGGGCAGCGCCGTATCAGTACATGCTCGGTCGATATCTGCTGGTTGCTCCAGTAATTGAGGAAGCTGCGACAAGCATTCGTGTCTACTTACCCGAGGGCGAATGGGTTGATTTTTGGGACCGTAAAAAGTGGACTGGAAAACAGTGGATCGACATAGCAACACCTATCGATCGCATCCCTGTTTTCATTAGGGCAGATGCACCCGAGCAGGTGCACGCACTTTAAATATCTCAAGAAATTAACAAATGAAGCGACGCCATGCCCCACTGGCCCGGCGTCGCTTCATTTCCTAGGCGCGTGAAATTGATACTTTCTTAGATTTCGTAACGGCCTTGGGAACAAGCACTTTCACCTCGAGGATCCCATCCTTATACGTGGCGTGAACATCCCCTTCCTTAACGCCGTGAGGCAGCGTGATCGAGCGTGAGAAGCTTCCATAGTGGAATTCTGATCGATCCGCTTCTTTCTTCTCTACTCGCTTCTCACCCATGATCGTAAGTAGACCATCGTCAAAACTGATCTCAATATCTTTATCGGGATCAACACCTGGCATTTCAGCCCTCACGACGATCTCGTTCTCGTTGACGCTCTCTTCGATTCGAATGAGATGCGCTTCCCCATTGCATTTCATTTGGGATATTGGGAGAAAATCATCAAACCAATCCATCATTCGTGGGAATTCCAGCCTTGGAAAATCCAAAAAAGTTCGAACGGATGATGGTTTGTGAATAGTTAACTCTTTTGTAGCCATGATCTTTTTTTCCTTAGTCGCGACACCTCCAACAGGAGATCTGTCGCCCTTAACATTAACTCTGCGGATATGCCGTTTCAAGATAGGAAGCGATCATTCTCGTGTGAAAAATTTTGCACCAGAAATGACAAATGAGAGTTACAACTCATTACAAACTGGTGATTCTCCGAGCCTGTTCGACACTCTGAGTTTCGGTAAGTGGCTGCAGCACCTGCGCAACCAACCATCGCTGTGCTACTTCCGCCTGAATTTCATCTCCCAGGAACTGAAGCAATCCGGCACGAATCTGTTCCCAAAGAGGGTCTTCGACTTGGGTAAGCAACAGCGCAAGAACACCACTGTCTGTCTTTCGCATAGTCGCGAAAGCTGGGTCAGCCGAGATTTCGACTGATATCTGAGCAAGCGCCTTCCCCTGAGAAAGATCAATATCAATAATTTGAAGGAGGCGCTCAACTTCACTTTCGAGAACGGCCCGCATCACACTGGTTTTGTCTCGAAAATGGTTGTACAACGTTGCGCGAGACACCTCTGCAGTGTCTGCAATTTCGACCATGCTCGCACGGTGCAATCCACGTGAAGCAATGAGCGATTTAGCACCCTCAAGAATTGCGCTTCGAGTACGTCGATAGGACGTCATCTGTCGCTGGTATGGCTCGTCTGTAAGAAGTGAGGGATTCTCCGAGATGGTCACGCTATTTATGCAGCGTCAACAACCACGAGCTTAACGCTCTCAGTGGTCCTTATTTCGTGCGCTACATCTGTAATCACAGAAGCGAGCGAAAGACCCAGTGCCTGGCAGATTGCGTTGAGCAGTTCAGATGAAGCTTCCTTCTGACCCCGCTCGACTTCCGAGAGATACCCAAGAGATACACGTGCCTGACGTGCGACATCTCGCAACGTTCGATTCTGAGAAGTGCGAGCAGCACGCAAGGATGTTCCGATGTGTGTGCGTAGTAGTTCCATCGTTCATCCCCTTTCGATCCGTTATTGCTTCAGGGTCCCTAGGATACGCTCAAAAGTCGATATCGCGCTGGATACACTCGCGTTTCGCACCACTTCACGCTCACCTTCCACTTCGAGTTGAGTGGTCTGATTAATGGGACCACTAATGGCAATCCATACCGTGCCAGCAGCGACACCGTCGGCATCTCCTGGACCCGCCACTCCTGTAGTTGATATCCCCCATGTGCTTCCGAGCAGTTCTCGAATTCCATCTGCCATAGCCACAGCGACCTCTTCGCTCACAACTCCGAAGGTAGCAATCGTTTCCTTTTTGATCCTGAGAAGTGATTCTTTCACGGCTGGACTATAGGCAATGACGCCACCGAGAAAAACATCAGAAGCTCCACCAACAGCAGTGAGGGCGGCTCCGACTCCACCACCGGTGAGTGACTCGGCGACCGCAACGGACTGCTTCTTCGCCTTCAGGAGTTCAACAACTGCTCTCGCACTTTGGAAGGTCGTCATAGAAATACTCTATTTTCTCCGGGATTCAACGACGTACCAAATCCCCGTGACCAGAGTCAGAATGAGTGCCAATCCCATAAAAGTCTCCCGAAACCAATAGAGAGATGGCCCAAGAGGCAGAATGTAAAAACCAGCAGCGAGATTCTGAACCGTAGTCTTTACCTTTCCCCCTCGGTTGGCAGGTATGACCCCCCTCTTAATCACTGCGAAGCGGAAAATCGTAATTCCAATTTCTCGGGCCAAAATCACAATAGTGACCCACCAAGGAAGGATTTCAAGAATGGAAAGTCCCACCAAGGCTGTTCCAATGAGTGCCTTATCAGCAATGGGGTCAAGCAATTTTCCAAACTCTGTCACAGTATTTCTGCTTCTAGCCAACTGGCCGTCCAGAAGATCTGTCATGCCCACGAAAAAAAAGAGAAGGAAAGAAATTATTCGCCAGGTCGTGTCATCTCCACCGTTTTTAAATAATGTATAAGCGCATAAGGGCAACATCAAGATGCGCGTAATCGTGATTGAGTTTGGAAGGTTCATCTCCGAGCGGCGGATCATTCCGGCACAGCAATCAAATCAGCACCTACGGAATCAACTACCCGTCCGGAGATATATTCACCGATTGCGAAACTTGTACCGATAAAGGAAGTGGTTCCATCGACCTCCGGTCCTTGATGTGCTGCGCGACCCTCCTGTAACTCGGCATCTTCGATCAAAACCAGTACCTCTTCACCGATTCTTTCACTTGCTCGTTCGCTCACTAAATTATCGGCAAGCGTGGAAAGATTCTCAACGCGATCATGAATCATGTCGCCATCAATCTTCTCCGCAAGATCTAGCGCTTCGGTATTGTCCTCATCCGAGTACCCAAAGATTCCGACTGCATCGAGTCTTGCTCGTGAGATAAAACTGACCAATTCTTGGTAATCCTCCTCGGTCTCGCCCGGAAAACCGACAATGAAGTTGGAGCGAATTCCGGCTTCCGGAGCAAGGGCACGAATTTGTGCAATGAGGTGTAGAAATTTCTCGCTATCCCCAAATCGACGCATGCGCCGCAGGACCCCACCACTGGCATGTTGAAAAGAAAGGTCAAAATAAGGCACAACCTTGGGCGTTGAAACCATCGCCTGTAACAAAGTTGGCCGCATCTCAGCAGGTTGAAGGTAAGACAGACGGATGCGCTTAATGGCATCAATCTGCGACATTTCGGGGAGAATCTTCTCCATCAAACGAAGGTCGCCTAAATCCTTTCCATATGAGGTGGTGTTCTCGCTCACCAAAAATAGTTCGCTCACACCTTCATTGGCCAACCAGTGAGCCTCATCAATGATCTCGGTAGGCCGACGCGATACAAAAGAACCGCGGAAATAAGGAATGGCGCAGAAGGAACAGCGTCTATCGCACCCTGCGGCGATCTTGAGTGGTGCCCAGGGTGCCGCGCCAAGACGCTTACGCAGCGGAGATCCGCCGGCACCCACCGAGGCGGCTTCCTTGACTCCAATTCGCTCGACAGGAGTGATGGGAAGAAGCGATCGGCGGTCTCTGGGAATGTGTGGCACATGCTTCTCGCCTGCAACTATTGACTGGAGCCTGGCACTAATGTCGCGGTAATCATCGAATCCCAATATGGCATCGGCTTCCGGGAGCGCACGTGCTAGTTCTTCACCGTAGCGTTCTGCCATGCAACCGACAGCCACTACAGTTCGCGTTAGACCGTGGCCCTTGAGTGAATTCGCCTCTAAGAGTGCATCAATAGAATCTTTCTTAGCGGATTCAATGAACCCACAGGTATTTACAAGCGCGACTTCCGCGGATTTGACATCATCAACCAGAGTCCAACCATCTGCTGCCAGTCGGCCTGCCAACTCCTCGGAGTCAACCTCGTTTCGGGCGCAACCCAAAGTAACTACTGCGACGGTTCGACTCATTGAAGCGATGATACAGAGTTAATTGGAAGAATTCGATCCGTAACTTCGATCGATCACTTCGCCGATCGCACCCGGGGTTGGAACACTCGTTCCATTCACAAGGACGTCAACTGCCCCGGCATTTCCGAATCGGATATTGACCACGCCATTACCCGCAAAGGTGCTTACAGTCCCTTGATCCAACCGACCCACATAAATTCTCTGACCAAACTGATCGGTGACAGATAACCAGGAAGATCCCCGGCTAGCGCTCACTTGGACTGCGATATCGCCCGACCCCAATGTGGGAACTGGAGGGGCAACGGCCGTTGGCGTACCAGAAGGAGAATCTGCAGGAACTGTTGGTACGGTTGAAGTCGATGGAGATAAAGTTGGTGTCGGCGTAGTAGCAGCGATCACGGTATTGGTTGCATTTCCTCGCGCAGGTTGGACATTGGTATAGACGACCTGACCTCCAACGACAAGAACCACAGCACTTGCTGAAACCATCGAAAGTGCCTTGAGAGAAACGCGAGATTTTTGTTGCCGTGGTGGAGTCACACTGCTCTCCGCCAATAGTTCATGCATTGGTCGAATTACCGTTGATTGCTCTACGTCAAATCTTTCAAGAAAGACTGCGGGTTCTACTCCGAGTGCATGTGCAAGGTTCCGCACGTGCCCACGTGCGTAGGTATTCCCACCGCACTTGGAGAAATCATCCGATTCGAAATCTCGCAACAAAGTCGCACGGATACTCGTGCGTTCGGCGAGTGAGTCAATGCTCACCCCGGCACTTCTACGCGCTTCCTTTAAGATCGAACCTAATGACATAAAACCTTTATCCGTCTGTTGGAGGGGATCCAAGAGGTAAGCGTAACGCGCACGGTCCAATCCTCATAGTCTTATTATTAGCAACCCATTGCGCACGCTCAATAATCCTGCAGGGTCCCCAGCACATCATCCAGATCTTCGACTTTAACCAGGACTACCCGTGCCTTTGAGCCCTCCGATGGGCCCACGATGCCACGGGATTCCATGAGGTCCATCAGTCGGCCCGCCTTTGCAAATCCAACTCTCAGTTTACGTTGGAGCATTGACGTGGAACCAAATTGGGTCGTTACGACCAAGTGAACCGCTTGAAGAAGCAACTCAAGATCATCTCCAATTTCAGTTTCGTTTACAACATGCCTAACCTGAGACGCAGTCACATCGCTGCGGTAACGTGGAGTGAGTTGACTCTTAACATGATTCACAACCACTTCGATCTCTCGTTCGGAAACATAAGCACCTTGAATGCGGACCGCGCGACTCGCACCCATAGGAATGAAAAGCGCATCACCCTGACCAATAAGTTTTTCCGCTCCAGCGCTATCCAAAATAACTCGACTATCAGCCAAACTGCTCGTTGCAAACGAAAGTCTCGAAGGAACATTTGCCTTGATGAGGCCTGTCACCACATCGACGCTGGGACGTTGCGTTGCGAGAACCAAATGAATTCCCGCTGAACGAGCCAGTTGAGTAATACGGACAACGCACTCTTCGACCTCTTTAGCTGCAATCATCATAAGATCTGCAAGTTCGTCAATCACAATCAGCAAGTATGGATATGGTTCCAGCACTCGGTCACTTCCCGGTGGGGCGACAGCCTTTCCCGCTCGAACAGCCTTATTGAAATCATCAATATGGCGATACCCGAAAGTCGATAGATCTTCGTACCTTAAATCCATTTCGCGAACTACCCACTGCAATGCGTCGGCCGCTTTCTTCGGGTGAGTAATGATTGGAGTAATCAAGTGTGGAATTCCATCATAGGCAGTTAGTTCGACTCGTTTAGGATCAATCAGAATCAAGCGCACATCATCTGGCGTCGAGCGCATCAGAATCGAAACGATCATGGCATTGATCATTGAAGACTTCCCAGCGCCAGTAGCGCCAGCCACCAAAAGATGAGGCATCTTTGCTAAATTTGCACAAACAAAATTGCCCTCAACGTCTTTGCCAAGTGCGACTAGCATTGGGTGATGATCCTGTCCCGCTACTGGGGATCTCAGAACATCACCTAAAGAAACAATCTCCCGATCGGAATTTGGAATTTCGATTCCAACTGCAGATTTGCCCGGAATAGGCGAAAGAATTCGCACCTCGCTGCTGGCTATAGCATACGAAATGTTCTTTGCCAGCGCGGTAATTCGCTCGACTTTAACTGCGTTTCCAAGCTCTACCTCATAGCGAGTAACAGTTGGTCCTCGCATAAATCCAGTAACCGTGGCATCGATCTCAAATTGAAAAAACACTTCAGTAAGTGCAGCTACAACCGCATCGTTCGCCTTACTCTTTGCTTTAGCAGGCGGTCCAGCGCGAAGTGCGTCCGGAGAAGGCAATTCGTACTTAGCATCATTGGTCAGGAGAAGTTGAACAGGCCGCTTCCCATTGACAGGCTCTTGCTCCTGCACATGCGCAACTTCTGCCGGCAAAGGGACAGTGAACTCTTCATCGAAACTCTCTTCATCGAGTTCATCCTCAATCTCCTCAGGAATTTGATGCTTCCAATCGGCGACCAAGGGAGTCTCAAATGGCGGCGATTCAGATATTTCGAAATCGTCTACTGCCTTTCTTACCCTGCCATTCAATTTAGAAATGACCCATACAAGGGAAGACTTAGTCTTGCTCGAAAGTTGAGATACAGGTGTTGCGGTGATAACTAGAACACCAAAAATGAAAAGACAGGCCAAAATGGGATACGCGAGAAGTGAAGTGACTAGGAGAATTAGCGGACGAGAAACGCCGTAGCCGATCCAGCCTCCCCCACCGTGGAGAGCCGCTGCGCTTGTGCCAGTCGACCCGTTTATCATGTGGGCGATGCCGGTAGTACTTAGAAGGAGTGCGAAAGTCCCAACAATAATCCGTCCGGTAGCCGCCTTCTCTTCAGGAACGCGGAAGAGTCGAAGAGCAAAGTAAGTAAGTACAAAGGGAGCGAAAAATCCAATCCGTCCAAGCGCCCCATAAAAAAACGAGAAAAGAGCGCGACCTACAAGATTGTCCGAATGAAACCAAGTACCGGTCGCCGCAATCAGTGCGAAAATCAGAAAGAGAAATGCAACACCATCTCTCTGATGGACTGGATCCAAATCACGGGCGCCACGTGCGAGATATCGCACCGCACTTCCAACACTCTTAGCGAGGAGACGCCAAAAACCAGCAAGTCCCCGCCCGATGGTTGAGCCCTTGCTCGAATTCTTTTTAACGTTTTTTTTCTTTGCCGCCACAGGCATGAGCGTATTTCCTAAAGAAAATCAATGCTCTTAGGCGCGCCGTAATTGAGCGCTATACCTCAATAACCAACGGAAGAATCATGGGACGGCGGCGATGTTCGCCGCCAACCCAAGCACCAACTGTTTTTCGCACAACTTGCGAAAGTTGATGGGTTCCGTTAATGCCATCTGCCACTGCCAGAGCCAGAGCCTTTTCAATTCGTAATTTCACTTCGTTTAGCAACGCTTGATCTTCGGCAAATCCGCGTGCGTGAATATCTGGACCTGCCACAATTTTTCCGCTCTGGGAGTCAACTACTACGACTACAGAAATGAATCCTTCCTCCCCTAGTATCCGTCGATCTTTAAGCGACGATTCTGTAATGTCACCAATACTCTGGCCATCTACGTATACAAACCCGACCGGTACGCTTCCAGCAATTGATACTTCGTGGTCAATAAGGTCAACGACTATGCCATTTTCAACAATGATTGTGTTATCACGTGGCACGCCAGATTGAATCGCCAATTCAGCATTGGCGGTGAGATGTCGCCACTCGCCATGAACTGGCATAACGTATTTGGGTTTGACTACGTTGTAGCAATAAAGAAGTTCGCCAGCAGCAGCATGTCCCGATACGTGGACAAGAGCATTACCTTTATGTACGACTTTTGCACCAAAGCGCGTGAGTTCGTTTATTACCCGATAAACGGGATTCTCATTGCCCGGAATGAGAGATGATGCAAGAACAACTGTGTCGCCCTCGCCAACGCGAATTGAGTGATCCCCGTTTGCCATCCGCGACAGTGCTGCCAATGGTTCGCCTTGAGAACCAGTACAAATAAGCACAACATTATCGCCATAACTATCAATATCTCTAGCATCGATAACTAAATTATCTGGGATCGTCAGGTATCCCATATCTTTAGATATCTTCATATTACGCACCATAGATCTGCCGACGAACGCCACCTTTCGCTCGTGAGCAAGCGCGGTATCAATAATCTGCTGAACGCGATGCACGTGAGATGCAAACGAAGCAACGATTACTCTCCGCCTGGTAGCCCTAAATACCCGATCTAGAGCGGGCATAATCTCTCTTTCGGAGGGTGTAAACCCAGGAACATCTGCATTTGTTGAGTCAACGAGAAAGAGATCCACTCCCCTCTCGCCTAGAGCGGCAAAAGCTCGAAGATCGGTAATACGTCCATCAAGTGGGAGTTGGTCCATCTTAAAATCACCGGTGTGGAGAACAGATCCGGCAGGCGTGTGAATGGCAACTGCGAGCGCATCTGGAATCGAGTGATTAACTGCAACAAACTCAACCGTGAACGGCCCGATATCTTCACTCATGCCCGCCGAAACTTCGCGCGTTAACGGCGTAATCCGGTGCTCTTTCAATTTAGCACTCACAAAAGCTAGCGTCAGCGCCGAGCCATAAATAGCGATGTCAGCGCGTTCACGCAATAGATATGGGACTGCGCCAATGTGGTCCTCATGTCCGTGCGTGAGAACTATGCCGATGACGTCGCTGAGTCGATCGCGGATATACGAAAAGTCAGGAAGGATCAAATCAATTCCTGGTTGCGTTTCCTCTGGGAACAACACGCCGACGTCAACTATGAGCAACTTGCCAGCGGTTTCAAAAACAGTCATGTTCCGGCCAATTTCACCGAGTCCGCCGAGAGCCACAATGCGCAATCCACCTGCCGCCAATGTGGCGGGAAGGCCTAAGCCGGGATGAGGATGTGTCATTGAGTAAGAGTTACTCCGCCCGCGAGAAGATCATCACGCAACTGTGAAATCTGCGCAGGCGTGGCATCTACTAGTGGCAGCCGAGTGTGACCGCCGGGCATCCCCATCAAATTTAACGCTGCCTTGGTCAAGATGGCGCCTTGGGTTCGAAATGTTCCGGTGAAGACTGGCAAAATCTTCTGGTGAATCTCCAGAGCGCGTGCAGAATTGCCGGCAAACCAGGCATCGAGCATTTCTCGGAGTTGCGCTCCGACCGTGTGTCCGCAAACAGATACGAACCCCACGGCTCCGACGGAAAGAAGTGGAAGGTTCAAAATATCATCGCCAGAATAGACGGGAATTCCACTTCTTTTGATAACCCACGACGTAGATGCAACATCACCCTTTGCATCTTTAAGAGCGACGATCTTTGGATGTTCGGCAAGGCGCACGATGGTGTCCGATTCGATCGCCATTCCGGTCCGTCCTGGAATGTCGTAGAGCATGACGGGCAAGTCAGTCGAATCTGCAATTGCCCGAAAATGCGCTTCGATGCCCGCTTGCGGGGGCTTGTTGTAATAAGGGGTGACAACCAACAGCGCGTGCGCCCCAGCCTGCTGTGCCCGTAATGCCTGCTCAACCGAGTGTGTTGTCTCGTTATTGCCCGCACCGGCAATCACCTTTACCTTCGAACCAACCGCTTCAAGCACAACTCGGATGATCTGGTCTTTCTCATCGTCGCTGGTAGTAGGGGCTTCTCCGGTTGTCCCGTTGACAACAATGGCATCGTGGCCGGTGGCTGCTAAATGAGTGGCCAGCGTCGAGACGCCATCCCAATCGATCGACAAATCCTTCTTGAAGGGGGTCACCATGGCCGTTGCCAGTCGCCCAAATGGCGCCAAGATTGTCATGTGCTTAGGCTACTACGGGTTAGAGGTCGCTCCCCTACAATTTTTGGATTCAAATGAAAGATCCAAGAAAGCGGCTAGTTAAGGAGCGATGCGGCCCGATTTTTCAAATGCTCCGTGAGTTAGAGGCATTAGTTCGGCAAAAATATCTTCCATTTTCTCCGCTACCATCTCGATTTCTCGCTGCGGATAGCTCGGAAAGTGAGAACCTTCTCTAGAAGTGCGCAGTGACAAGAAATTCATCAAGGCCCTTGCATTCATGGTGACATACATCGAGGAGTAAAGGCCAACCGGGAGAACCGCGCGAGCCACTTCACGTGCGACACCGGCCTCCAACATTCTCTGGTATCGCTCATACGAGTAAACGTAGCTTTCTTTCATTGCCTCTAGCGTTATTTTGTATTGCTCGGCCGTCCCATCAACAAAAGAGTATGAGCCCGTTTTGCCTATCTGGATGAGTTTTCTTTCTGGAGCTGGCACGTAGAAAACAGGGCGAAGTTCGCGGTAACGCCCACTCTCCTCATTGTAGGAAGCAATACGATGGCGCATAAATTCACGAAAAACGAAAATTGGAGCAGATATAAAAAAGGTCATAGAGGTGTGCTCAAAAGGCGAGCCGTGTCGCTCGCGGGCGAGGTAGTTGATCAAACCTGCCGAGCGAGAAGGATCCTTACTTACCTCCTCTAGCGATTGTTCGCCGGCGGTAGAAACTCGCGCCGCCCAAATGACATCGGCATCGCTGGCACTTGACTTCACCAACTCCACAGACATGTCACTTCTGAAGGTAGGCGTGTGTGATTCGATCGGGTTCGCAGGGTCTTCGGACATGTTGCGACCCTATCCAGCCTTTGGTACACAACATCGGATTGATACGGCAGAATGCCAGTCGTGTCTGCCACTACCAAATCCACGCTCCGCGATTCTTTCAGTGTTTCCCTAACCGTAGGCATGTATGGCATAGCCTTCGGCGCGGCCAGTGTGGCGGCTGGATTTTCGGTTCTGCAAAGTTGCCTCCTCTCCCTGCTTACATTCTCTGGCGCTTCTCAATTTGCAGTCATCGGAGTCATCGGTTCGGGCGGAAGTGCTCTGAGCGGGATTGCGACCGCCTCTCTCCTTGGCTTTCGAAACGGACTGTACGGAGCTCGAATGGCTCCGATCCTCAAAGTAATAGGTATAAAACGTCTGCTTGCCGCCCACGTCACCATAGATGAGTCGACGGGCGTCGCACTGATGCAGGAATCACGCGGAGAAGATGCGATGCGCTTGGGATTCTGGGCCACCGGTTGGGGCGTGTTTCTCTTTTGGAATCTCTTCACCCTGGCCGGAGCACTAGGAGCACAAGCCATGGGGAATCCAGCAGCTTGGGGGTTGGATGCAGCCGTCCCGGCCGCGTTCTTGGGGTTGGTCTGGCCACGACTCGACTCCCACAGAACCCGCCTCCTTGCGCTTTGCGCGATAGCGCTCGCCATTTCCCTAACACCATTGCTACCGGCTGGTCTTCCCATCATTGCCACCGCCTTTCTCGCCCTCGCCTTTGGATTGACCCAAAAATGAGCGCGACATGGTGGGGGGTGCTGGGCACGAGCGCCATCGCCTTGATACTTAAATATCTGGGACATTCCGTTCCTGAGAAATATTTGGCTCATCCCACGGTTCAAAGGGTCAATCTCCTCATTCCAGTAGCACTCTTGAGCGCCCTGGTTGCAATTCAGACATTCACCGAGGAATATCGGCTACTGATCGATCATCGTTCTGCCGGAGTAGGGGTGGCCGTAATTGCACTCCTGTTGCGCGCGCCATTTCCGATTGTCGTCATTTCATCAGCTCTCACATCCGCACTTTTATTCCATTTTATATAGTGCTCCTATAGCGTTTAATTGGCGCCGATACTTCGCCCAGATTGGGTGTGATCTCAGAAAACCGGGAAATCTTCTCTGAAATGATGCAAAAATGTGACAAATGACCAGTCACTTGCCCGTATATGTGGAAGCTTTCTGGGAAAGAGGGATACCTTGACGGGGCTTCTTCTCATCGATTCTCACGATCGGACGGTACATGCAACGGCAAGAAGGCGTGTTGCGTATGTTGTCGTGGCTCTCTTTTACGCCCAACCTTGAAACCGTTGCTCGGGCACTAGTTCTCGACTATTTCTCTACCTATCAAGCAACTCAATCAACCATTTGGCATCTCGATAAAGGCGATGTCTTAACGTGCTTGGCCGAATTTGGGGGAAATGAGTCGCTCGTTGGAAAGTCCTCACCTGGGCATGAATGGCGCACGATGCATAAAGCGGATCGACTCGCCGATCAACCACCATTGAAGAAATCGGCCACGTGGTCAGACATGAATCAGTTGGCAGTCATCAATCTTTATGCTCAGAATCTACTCATCGGATTTATCACTATTCGCTTCTCAAAACCAGTCGACGATACCGTGGCGATTGATGCAGATATTGAAAATATTTCGGCAGCAATTTCTCTCTATATCGCACTGCGCTTTCTTGATGGCCTTGAAAGTGGGCCGTCCTCGCGTGCACATCAGAACGGGCATTCAGAATTGACTCCTCGGCAGCACGAGGTGCTTACCGGTATCACCCGGAAGAAAACCAACAACATGATCGCGAAAGAGTTGGGCTACAGCGTGAGCACAATTCGACATGAGACCATGCGAATTTTTGAAGCTCTCGGAGTCTCGGATCGCATCGAAGCAGCCGCGTATGCCACTAAGAACGGAATAATCTAGAATTTGAAGGGTCGGTCAAGCGTTCGAGAAAACGCGTGACCGCAAAACCGCAAAGAGCCGGTCAACATTTGCCGTCGTTTGATCGTCCATCCGATATCCAACAGGCTCACGAACTTGTGCACTTGTGAAGATCCCTTGTTTTACCAGGAGATACTTTTCAATGGCCAGATATGCATCCAGTGAATGCTCAAGGCTGATGAGATTTGCTAACGGACCGCTAATAAGGTCGATTTGATTCCAATCCCCCTCCTTGAGGGCTTTCCATAGAGCGACAAGTGCCCACGTTAGATCTGCACCAGGCATGGTCCCGACTAATCCCCGCGGGAAGGTATCAATCAACGCTCCTCCGCCAGAACCCTCGAAGACTCGAGCTCGTCCCTGTGTCGCTTCCATAAAGACCGTAAGTCGTGGCCCGATTGGCACGGCTTCTGGCTTGAAATAAACCCGAGTTCCGTAGTCTTCTAGGAGTTTTACTTGTAATTCAAGAGAGAGAGGTCGGCCGATATAGCCCGAGGCATCCTGGACGATCATCGGAATTTCTGTCGCATCAAGAATGGATCCGTAATATGCATAAAGGTCCTCATCGCCTAATAAGGTAGTCAAAGGCGGATTGACCATGACGGCATCGGCATTGCAAGTTTCCGCGTGTTTTGAGTAGTGAATGGATTGCTTCAGAGACTCGCTTCCCGCACTTAGAACTGTTAAGGCGTGATGTGCGTTCGTTACTTCGCTGACCATTTCGTGGAGAGACATTCTCTCATTCGGTGAAAGGCGAAGAATTTCAGTCACCATTCCCGTGGTGACTCCATCAGCACCTTGCTCAAGTACCCATTTTACTTCACGCTGCAGCGTCTTCTTATCAATTTCGTCCTGCGCGTTAAATGGGGTTTGAAGAACAGGAAGTACACCGTGTACCTCTTTGAAGGAGCTCATCTCGTCTACCTATCTCTCATTGCGATGGACTTGTTTGTAGTGTGAAGGAAACCCAAGTTTGCCTGCTTTCATATGGACCAAGTTGAAGCGCTGTGCCATTCGCGATTGCGTCAGTCAAAGAAATGACGGGGGATGAAAATGGTTCAATAGTTATGAGTCGTTCTTTTCCCCACAACGGCCACTCTTTTATCCCCCCAAGTACCATCCACACCCAGCAGTAGGGGAAAGTCTTTACGTCCCAACCAACTTTTATGTCGGTCGAAAGGAAAGGGTTTCTAAAAAGCACGGATGCGTCCTTCATCGGTCCGAGAATCAGGTGACCATCAGTGCCGTCGTCTGCACCAAAGATACTTACGTCCACTTCTTCCCCGGCACTATTAAACGCGGATGGCCATTTCGATTCTGTCTCGGGTTTAAATCGATATGTGGGTCCAGGGTAATTCGGCACTTCAACTCTTTCCCCTGGATTCACGACAATTTCCATACCTGGATCAATGAAGGGGCCACCCAGTACAAGGTGTTGGCCCCATTGGAATTCAAGTGATTCGCCGCTCAAATTTTCCGCTGATTCGTCAAGACGAAGTTCGCCTCCGATAAGCGTCATAACGCGGATCAGTCGCATAGGGAAACGTCGCAGATTGACCGAGAATTCCACCGAGATAGATTCTGGAGTGTCGATTAAAATGCGATAATCCCATGAAAGAAGTGCTACTTCCCCGTGAGCGCCGATCGGAGCCCCTTTATAGGAAACGGGATATTGCGCCACGGGAAGTACCTCTTGCCACCCACCACTGAAGTGATCCAGAAAATTCCCGATGGACGCGTCAATTGACTGCACCGCCGGACGGAAGCGAACAATGTCTTCATGACCATGCCAAAGAAGGTCTAAATCCAATTTCTTTGAACGCAATTCAAGAATCTCAGCACCTCGAGTAAGACTTACTTTCAAATGAATCTCGGGAGATGACATCTCCACAATTTCGTGACCCTCCCAGAGAGCCAGACGGCCATAATGCCCCCTAGCGCGTCGGGTGAATGGGTCTCGTGGCCCCTGAAATGTCATGAAATTTTCTTCAATCGCCGGTTAACTATTCGGCAAGCCGGTTTTAGGATCGAGGTTATAGCGCTTCGCCAATTCGCTATCAATCGCAGGAACGCCTAACGCAGAAGTCCAGCCACCCTCAACCGCGATACTTTGCCCAGATACATAAGATGCGCGGGACGAGAGCAAGAATGCAACCACCTCGGCAATCTCACTTGGTTGACCAATCCGCTTCAAAGGCGTCAACACTTCAAGTGACTGACGACGAGCAACTGGGTCAGGTGCATCAACAAAACTCTGTTCTAAAGCCGGCGTCATGATTGCACCGGGAGCGACCGCATTTGCCCGAATGCCAAATGGGCCATAGGCAACAGCGACGTTCCGAGTTAGTGCATCAATCGCACCTTTTGTCATTTCGTATACGGCATGATCTGGCCATGCGCGTCGCCCATGTACTGAAGAAATATTCACTATCGCGCCAGCAACTTTTCTAGTCGTAAATGAAGCAACAGCTTCAGCGCAACCCCAGAACGAACCCACTTGGTTTGCGTTAATGAGTTCGTCCAAGACCGCGGGATCATTTGGAAATGCGTGCATTGGGGCGCCCCGGGTCCAACCCGCGCAGTTCACCCAAGCAATTAGATTACCTTTGGTCTCCGCCATCTTCCTTGCAGCTTCATGGGTCGAGCGCTTACCGACATCGCCAAGAACCGAATATGTCGTATGCCCTGCTTCAGCGATTTCCTGTTCAACTCTCGGAAGCGTCTTCTCGTTCAAATCAACAAGAATTACTGTGTAGTCCTGGGCAAGTCGATGTGCTATTGCACGTCCTATTCCGGATGCCGCTCCGGTGACGACTGCTACATCAGCCATGATGCAACTCCCCTTCCCTATCGATGTTCTACTGGTGAATGGCAGAGCCATGAGTGAGTCTCTGAACCTTGAGTGATCTGCAATGGTACGGACTTACAATCTTCGCGCCCTAGACCAACCGAGCAGCGAGATCTGTACAGACAAGCATCGTTCACACCGGGACTTGGCAATGACTGCACTTGTTCGCGACTTCGCTTGGTCGCCGAAGGAGTCGCCAATGGGACAGAAGAAAGTAGACCGACCGTGTAATGGTGCCGAGATTTGCTAAAGACATCATCTCGATTTCCGCGTTCGACAATGCGACCGCGGAACATGACGGCAATCTCATCGGCCATATAGTGTGCGACACCAAGATCATGCGTAATAAACAAATAAGTCAATCCACGCTCTTCTTGAATTCGACGAAGCAAATTCAGTACCTGTGCGCGCACAGATACATCTAGCGCAGATACAGCTTCATCTAGAACCACAACTTTCGGATCCAGTGCGAGTGCTCGAGCAATGGCAACACGTTGGCATTGGCCACCGGAAAGCTCGTGAGGTCTACGGCGTAAGTGCTCCTTCTCCAATCCAACGGATTGTAGAAGTTCGATTACCTGCCCCCTCCTAGACTCTTTATCGCCAATTCCAAAGGCAATAAGTGGGGCAGAAATAATTCGTTCAACCGAGTGCCGGCGATTCAGTTGGCTGAAAGGATCCTGCTGAACAACTTGAATCTCTCGACGAAGGAGTCGTAATTCTTCATGTTTAAGAGAGCCAAGTGTCTTGCCCAAGATTTCAATGGAACCAGAGTTTGGAGTGTCGAGTCCTAGAAGTATGCGCGCGGCGGTCGTCTTGCCACTACCCGATTCCCCCACCAATGCGAGTGTGTGACCCTCATTCAAGTCGAAGGAGACATTATCAAGGGCGTGAACGACACCAGTCTTTCCTTTAAAGGTACGACTCACATTGGTAACCGTGGCGACAGAAGTCATAAGCGAGCTCATCTAATGCACCATTCCAACGTGGAATAATTCGTCGGCCCTGAAACAAGCCGCAAGCCTGTCCTGCACTGAAATAAGAGGTGGCACTCCCTCTCGACATTGAGGTTGAATGTGCTCGCAGCGGGGCGAAAATACACATCCTTCCGGTCGGTTATCCGGTCGAGGCGGTTGACCAGCGATCGAATTAATTGGCTTGGTCACATCAATTGTGTAATCACATCGAGAGTCAAGAAGTGCCTTTGTGTAAGGATGCACGGGGTTGGAGAAGATCTGATTTACTGACCCTCTCTCCACTAATTTGCCTGCATACATGACCATGATTTCATCACTAAATTGAGCGGCTACCCCTAAATCATGAGTAATCAGAAGCACGGACAAACCACGCTCGGCAGCCAACTTATCAATCAGAGTAAGAACCCGATCTTGTGTGGTTACATCAAGGGCAGTAGTCGCTTCATCTGCAATGAGCACTTTGGGCTCGCCGCTGAGAGCAATAGCAATAACGACACGTTGCAGCATTCCACCTGACATTTCAAATGGATACGAATCAATCCTGCGATCTGGCTCTGGGATACCCACACTGGCTAAGTGTTCGATCGCCAATTTACGCGCCTGTGCGCGATTCACGTCCGAGTGAAGTCGAATACTCTCGATGATCTGAGCGCCAATACGCATGATCGGATTGAGCGCCGACATCGGGTCCTGATAGATCATTGAGATGTCATTGCCTCGCATATGGCGAAATTCCTTCATACTCATTCCAAGAATTTCTTTATCTCCTAGATAGATTTCGCCCTTATCAACGCGAACTGGATCCTTTATCAACCGCATCAAGGAATATGCCGTCAGAGATTTTCCGCTGCCTGACTCACCTACAAGACCAACTTTAGTACCGGCAGGAATATCAAATGAGACATCGTCTACGACCGTGACGCGGCCCTTGGAAGAAGGGACCGAGAGCGAAAGATTCTTTACGATCAGTGCATTCTTCATATGGAGGACCGCCTAGAATCCATCGTCACTCTGATCCGTTCTCCATACGCGTTAAAGGCCAAAATTGTAATTGTGACTGCCATTGCGGGAAAGAATACGAACCAATAGGTGTTCCAGATCTTGGCGTACCCCTGAAGCATGAGCGTCCCCCACGAAGCATTGGGCGGCTGAATACCTAAACCGATAAAACTCAGTGTTGCTTCCAACATAACCGCTGCCGCGGCATTAATACTTAGTTGAACGAGAAGTTGCGGGGCAATATTTGGCATTACTTCAGAGACGATCAATCGAGATCGCTTCGTCCCACTCGCGATTGCAGCTACAACGTAGTCTGATGAAAGCTCGGTAACTACTGCGCTTCTCGCCATTCTTGCCGTAGTTGGAGAAAGCAAAATACCAACAACTATAGGGAGCGAAATGACGCTCGCCCCAACAGCTGAGATACACACAAGAGCAAAGAGAATCTGCGGTATTGCCATTGTGGCATCGGCAGTTCTCATTAAGAATTCGTCCACCCATCCACGACGAACTCCTGCGGTCAGTCCCCACAGTGTGCCGATTATCAGCGCAATGAACGTTGCCATCATGGCGATCAGGATTGTGATACGTCCGCCGTAGAGAATTCGTGAAAGGAGGTCGCGGCCTAGGTCATCAGCACCAAACCAATGCTTCCCCGTAGGGCCCGAAAAAGGATCGGCAACACCAATCGCATTTGGATCATAAGGAGAAAGAATGGGTGCAGCCAGACAAATCCCCAAAATGAGAAGAATAAGAAATCCGGAGAAGGAGAATCGGTTCTTAAACTTCACTCTTCTGCTCCTTGGCCAAACGTAGTCGTGGATCCACAATTCCGCAGAGAACATCGAAGAGGAAAGTGGTCAAGATGAAGAACGAAATAATTGTCAAAGCCACACCTTGGATCACCACGTAATCTCGCTTAAATGAACTCTCAATGGCCAGCGATCCAATGCCAGGCAGTCCAAACATATATTCGATAACTACTACTCCACTAAGGGTGTACCCAACAATCAGGCCGAGCATGGTCAGAGTAGGAACCAAAGAGTTTGGAAGAATATGGCGGAAGAGAATGCGAGCGTTTGAGAGCCCTTTACCCTCTGCAGTTCGCACAAACGGCGACTGCTTTATCTCCAACATGGATGCTCGTAAGTAGCGCACCAAGTACGGCGTCGCAGTTAATCCCCCAGTGATAGAGGGGAGAATCATCAACTTTAAATTTTCTACAACACCTTCTGACATGGGTACATACCCTCGTGACGGAAGCCATTGAAGTTGAAGTGAGAAGATTAAAATGAAAATAATTCCGATGACAAAGCCGGGAACCGACAAGCCAAGTGACGTAAAATATCCAATAACACGATCAATAATGGAGCCTGGCTTCAATGTCGAAAGCGGTGCCAAAATTAGAGAAAGAACCACCGCGATTACGATTATGAAGAAGGTAAGTTCGAGTGTAACTGGGATTCTTTCTGCAACTAGTCGAGTCACCGGAAATTGCGAGAAGTAAGAGACACCTAAGTCGCCATGCAATGCATGGTTAATCCAAGAGAACAGCTGCACGAGGAGTGGGCGGTTGAGGCCCGCCTCCTCGCGCAGCGCCTTAAGGGCCGCAGGAGTTACTTGTGTGGCGGCACCAAGCTTTGCGAGCACGGGATCGCCAGGGAGTATTCGAATCGACATGAAGACCATCACCACACTCATCGCCAAAACAATGAGGCTCGATGTTGCACGTCGAATCAAAAACTTGCCCATATAACTCCTTCATCCTCTCTTTATAATATTCCAGTAGATTTTTTTGAAATCGACTGAAGTGGTATTTCGCTACTTGATTGAAACGCCTTCCAGGTGAATCTGTCCACCGGACTCAACCCAGGCACCCTTAACGCTCGCGCGTGCTGCGTGCAGTACGTCGAAAACGAATGGGGTGATGAGTGGAAGTTCGGCGTTCTCAAGCTTCAAAGCAGCACACCATGCCGCCTTGCGCTTACCCGCATCAAGCGTTCCGATTGCCTTGGTGTAGAGAGCGTCATACTTCGTGCTCTCCCAGTTATCTTCTGCACGTCCTGTTAAGAGGAAGTTCATAGAGAATGCTGGTTCGCCAGGAACTGACTGGTAGTTGGGAAGCAACAGGCCGGGATAGGTCTTTCCGGCTGGATAGAATTTGGCTGCCCAAGTTCCTACCTCATTGTTCTCAATCTTCATGTCGATACCGATTGATTTGAGTGATGCCTGAAGAACTTGACCCATTGCATCGAATTCCGGTAGCGCTCCCGCAACTCCCCACCACGTGAATGATGAGACACCTGCATCAGCAAAGAGTTGCTTCGCCTTGGCAAGATCGTAATTGTAGGAAATCAAGCCACCTGCAGTGCCACAGTTCCATGCACTCTTGTCTGGGACAATCGTGTTGAATTTAGAAACTGCACCGAAGCCGTAGTAAGCAGACTTCAAGATCGCTGCGCGATCAGTTGCATAAGCAATAGCTTGACGTACGCGGATGTCGTTAAATGGAGCTGACTTCATGTCATATTCCCATGTGACAGAAACGCTTGAAACCTTGGCCTTAACCAATTGAAGGTTCTTGTCCTTCTGGAGTGGGGCTGCGTCTGCTAGTGGAAGTTGATACAACACATCGATGTCGCCAGAGCGAAGTGAAGTGACCGCTGCGGTTGGGTCAGATGCCTTTACAAACTTGACCGAAGCCATTTTCGCAGCATTACCGTAGTAGTTGGGGTTACGAACGATAACAAGTGAAACGTTAGGGCTAAATGACTTGACCTTGTATGGACCAGAGGTAGCCGGATTAACATTGAATTTAGCAACCTGGCTAACCTTGATCATTTTGATCCATGCAATTGCTTCTGGGAACAGAGCGTTCGGAGAACTGAGATCAAAAATAACATTCTGCCCTTTAGCAGTTACCTTCGTGATCATCTTGATCTTGTTTGCTTCTTGGGTGACTGTTGTTGGTTTCTTTGCGTAATCAAATACGGCCTTTACGGCCTTAGCGTCAAGGGCGCTTCCGTCCGAGAACTTAACCCCCTTGCGGATGGTAAATGTCCATTGGGTTGCCTTGGTATTTGCCTTCCATGAAGATGCAAGGTCTGGACCAACGGTGCCATTTGGCTTCCATTGAGATAGACCTGACCACAGGAGCGGGAAGAGTGACTCTTCGAATGCGAAGGTACGGATAATCGGGTTGAGCTGAGGAAGTCCTTGCGTGGAGCCCACGACAAGAGTCGTCTTCGCTGCCGCAGCAGGTCCGACAGTAGAAGTGACAGAAAGAATCATGCCTGCTGCCATAGCAGCAGTAAGCAACTTCTTCTTCACACTGGTTTGTGACTGAAGCATCTATATCCCTCCAGAACTATGCAAAGTGGCGAGTTGAAACTCAAAGCGAGTATCACCTCGGGGTGGTGGCTCAGTGAAAGCCATAGGAAAAACGTTGTCAATAGGAAAGTTAGGCTCTGCCGAACGCTGGTAGGAAGATTTCCGAAATACTATCGACGAAGTAGCGGGTTGCCACGAAGTTCTCTAGTAAGCGCTTCTGCCTGCTTGACTACCAATCCTCCATAGAAGGCTACGCGCTTCTGACGCGCGGGGGTCTTGATTCCTGTAGCACTTATAGCCCCCACGCAGTTGCCGGCGTGATCGAAGAACGCCGCCCCAATGCAGAAAACCCCTTCAACATCCTCTTCATCATCAATGGCATATTTGCGTTCGCGAATCTGATTTATATCTCGCATCAAGGATGCCATTGTCGTATGCGAGTGCCGCGTGCGAGCACCCAATCCTGTTTCCTCAATCACCGCGCTGATCTCATCATCACTGAGTTGCGCCAATATCGCCTTACCGGCGGAGGAGACGTGTGGAACTTCGCGTACGCCAAGCATGGTGTGAAATCTAATTGAACCTGGCGCATCCACGCGGGAGACGAAGACGGGACGCCCTCCATCGTTTATCGCGACACGGATCGTCATTCCTGTCTCTAGTGCCAATTGATGGATAAAACCCTGTGCAATTTCATCTATCGGTTGCGTTGCGCGAGATTGATCTCCCAACCGAACTAGCGCCATTCCAGGCAAATAACGTGGTCCTGGATCGCGCATACGGGCATAGCCTGCATCAACAAGGGTTCGAAGAAGTGCCAATGTTGAACTTTTTGATATTCCGATCGTTTTTGATAATTCGGTAAGCGAATAACCTTCCGCGGGTCCAAGTGTGATTACTTCAATGAGGTTGAGCGCACGCGCCACGCCTGCTACGCGATCCGAGGAATTGCTCAATGCTGCGCCCCCTGCACTTCAATCTTTCGATTTAGAAACTTCGTGATGGTAGCCCTTCCGAACAGTCTTCGGCAATTACGGGGTGTATTTAATCCGCAGCCGCCTGCCTTTCAAACTTACGCGTACGTAAGTAGATTAATGCACTTATCACAAAGGTGAGCGCTCCCCCACAAAAGATGGCTGTACGAACACTCGAAGCTTGCGCAAACCAACCAACGAGTGGACCACCGGTAGCAGCCCCAATGTAGAAAATAAAGAGATAGATCCCATAAATTCGACCGCGAAAATCCTCGGGCGAACTTGAGGTAACTAATGAATTTGACGTCACCATGAACGTGAGGTGAAAAATGCTTGCTATGCCAGCAAAAAACGCGTACAACCAGAACGAAGGCATAAAAGCAGAGACCATCCAGAAGATCGAGACGGCCACTCCACTGTTGAGCATGGTTGACAGTCGAGGAGAGTGGCCCGGTACCGACCACCTAGCAGCAATGGCGGCACCGACGATGCAGCCGAGAGAGACGGCAACACCTATATAGCCCAGGTAAGAAGCATTGAGTTTAAATATGTTTTTGACCATCAAGGACGAAGTGAGGGCGAATTGCATACCAAGTCCTACAAAAATGGCCGCCATAGCCATCGAGAGCACGAGCAACGGAGTCGTACGGAGATACCTGATGGCATCGATCAATTTACCTGGTTTGGATGCTCCAAAATTCTCCATCTCGATTTCATGAATGCGCAGGAATGGAAGAATACAAAAAAGTAGAAAGTAAACTAATCCAAGCGCAAACCAAGGAGCGCCATTATCGAAATGGGTAATAAGAAGTCCGGCCATTAAAGTCCCAAGCAACCGACCTATATTGTAAGTGACAGAATTTAGGCTCATCACATTTGAAAGATTCTCAGCCCTCACGACTTCCAGAGAGATTGCAGTTCGTACTGGACCTTCCATGGCGTTGACCGTGGCGAGTATCAGAGCAGTGAAACAGAGGAAGGAATATGTAAGTGCGCCTTTGTGATAAAGCACGAAGAGCGCAAATGAAAAGATTGCATCGAGCGCCGTAACCAGCATCAAAAAATTTCGCTTATTGAATCTATCGGCAATTGAGCCGCCAATAACTGAAACCAATATAAACGGTCCAAGTTGAAATGCCAGCATTCCACCCAGCGCCGCCGCACTGCCCGTGAGGTCAAGAACCAACCAATCCATAGTTACTTGGTTTGCCCAACCAGCAATACTCATAAGTGTGCTGTAAGTGAAAACCAAACGGTAATTGAAGAACTTAAACGAGGTGAACATACCCACCTTTTTTACTGCTTGCCCCGCATTTACCAATCAAGAGAGCGTCTTTCGTAGTTGACTTACGCTCGCGTCAAAAAGTGCGTCCATGACACCTTTGCCGAAGGGAGGTTGCCAAGCGGTGTAAAGATTGAGATCGTGCAACGGATCCGGCACCACGTAACCAATCGCTTCGTAATCAACGCATGTGATTGCGACGACCGCATAGTCAGGGAACATTTCCCGAATCTTCTGCTGCCAGATGGAATAGACCTCGCACTGGACGCCGACAAAGAGAATTTTGCCAACCCGCCATCCATAAATTCTTAGTTCAATTTCACCACCGTCCTTTACTAATTTTGCGATGGACTTCTTCCTAAAAATTCTTTCGCGAGCAAAAGAATCAGTAGTCTTGCTCAACTCGGTATCCAATTCCTCAACGCTAGGCCACTTCTTAGTGGGAAGCCCCACCGGATCAGCAGTTATCACGATGTCCTCTGACACGGTGTACGGCTTCGGCTCCCAGTACGCCAGCGGAGCCCCAGATTCAACTGCACGGTCGAAAGCGAACTTATTTCCTGCTGAGTTCATGCTAAAGAGCGCACTGAGTGCCGCGAAGCCTAATTGAGCGCCATGACTATCGGCGACATTGGTATCGGCGACGTACTGAAAAGCTGGCGCCAAATCACCAGAGGCTCCCTGCAAAAACAGACAGGGGGCGCCGTCATATTCAGCCTCCACGACCTCTCGCATGGCTCCAACGTAATCAGGAGAAACCAGTTTGTTATCCCACCCCAGAGATGTTGGATGACATGCGTAATTGACAATAGTTCCAATGACTTTTCCGTCGAGAATGCGAGTCACGCGTCCCACCAATACTCTTTCTTCGGCTGTTACATCCGGATTAAATCCGGTGAGAAAGCGTGATGGGTCATGAGGATCCGGAAAATCTCGGTTGCTAGCAAGGGTGCAGTTCCCGTCAGTAAAAGTTATGATCGCGCTATCACGTTTTGCTAAGGCTTCCTTGCACACCTCAACCATTGTGTGGGCCATCTCCTGCAAATAACTCTCAATGAGATCGCCTCCCGGCAAGTGCGATCGGCTGCGTGCGAACCACGGCGAGGCGTGTGTGTGCGAACACGCCAGCATCAGATGAGAATCTTCAATCTCTAAAGCACGTATTATTTCTTTGCGCAACCAGAGCGCTTCCCTACCGTCAAGATCTCCAAGTGACGCTGCGTCCACGGTCATGAGAATTGCAGGTGAATCAGCAGGATCGGCTTGGATCGACATCACGGTGACATAAAGCGGCTTATGGGTGCCCTCAGATTTGTCGTGATTTGATGCCCCCCACATGCGCCCATATATTCCCACTGGTGGAGTGATATCGCGTCGTGAAATTCCAATCAATGCCTGGCCTTCAAATGGGATAACTTCTGGTGACAACATATGTAGTGACCTGAACCCTTTCATCTTCAAAATGATTCACATTTCCGATTGTGTAAATCTATGGCGCGTAATTAGAAAAATGAAATTCTTACGGAGGGAATCTTACTTCCTGGAATTGATTGATCTATGAAACGAAACAACATCTGCTTGAGTATCTTGTACTGGAATCCGATGCTGGAACAAATAGTTGTTCCCGCGCGCCAAAATATTAAGAAAAGTTATCCTTCCGTTTTGAAGGACTCACATCTAAACTGCCTGCATGAGTGGCACCGTCTCTTGTTCATTTGATCTAGATTCGCCAGGAAAAGATGCTGGCTATCTCCTCATCGGCAACTCGACCAATAGCAGTGGTTGGGCAACTCACCAAGTTCCCATTATTAAGATCGCAAATGGAGTGGGACCGACGATGCTTGTACTTGGTGGCAATCACGGCGATGAGTACGAGGGTCAAATTACGGCATCTTCTCTTTCGCGCGCGCTTAACGTGAGTCAGGTTCGCGGGCGAATCATCATCATTCCTTGTCTCTCCCAAGAGGCATCGCGTGCCGGAAATAGACTTTGGCCAAACGGAGACAACTTCAACCGGTCTTTCCCTGGGAAAGAAGATGGCGCACTCAATGAGAAATTGGCCCACTACATCAGCACCGAACTTTTCCCGATATGCGATGGCGTTCTTGATATGCACAGTGGCGGTCGAAGCATGTACTTCATCCCAAGCTCAAACATGGTCTGGGTAAGCAATCTCGAACTTCGCAAAGAAATGATCAAAAATATGCTCGCTTGGAATACCGAGGTTCATATGATCGGCGCCGAGCAACCTGGGACAAACCCTTATTCGCTGCTGCCGGGTGAGGCGGTACGACAGGGCATATCAGTCTCGACAGGCGAGTTTGGAGGCAGTGGTTACACAACTCCCGCCACAGTGAAAAACATCAAGACAGGGCTTACAAATTTCCTACGTACTTTCGGAGTACTCGAAGGCAAGCCTGTCACTCGCGAGGATTTGGGACTTGCTCCTGCATTAATCCTTGACGGGCGCAGCCCAAAGGGATTTGTGCTTGCAAGCAAGGCTGGAATCTATGAAAACTGTGTCCCTTTGAGATCAGATATCCAAGCGGGAGAGATTGTCGGGAAGATTCACGATTTTGATCACCCGGATGTCGATCCTGTGGAGTTGTATGCCAACATATCTGGTGTTATAAATCTCATCCGCGGTTTCCCACCGGTGACAACCGGAGATGTCGTCTGCGTCGTGACACCAAAATTCTCCTCGCTGGAGGAAATGGAAAGGGTGGCGGGCTAAAAATGAGCGGAACTGTCGCCCCATCCTTTGATCTCAACGCGGATGGCAAAAATAAGGGGTATCTCGTCATTGGGGACTCGACCAACGCGAGCGGTTGGGCGAATTTCCATGTTCCGATCATCAAAATTAAGAATGGGGAAGGTCCAACGGTTCTCGTACTCGCGGGAAATCACGGCGATGAGTATGAAGGGCAGTTTGCCGCTGCCGAACTCGCTCGTGAATTAATGCCAGAACAGATTCGGGGCCGAGTGATCATCATCCCCTGTCTATCGCAGGCTGCATCAAAGGCCGGAACTCGCCATTGGCCTTCAGGTGTGAATTTCAATCGCTCATTTCCAGGAGATGAAAATGGCGCAGTAAGTGACAAACTCGCTCACTTCATTTCAACCGAACTCTTTCCGATGTCAGACTCCGTCATGGACATGCATAGCGGTGGGCGAGGAATGTATTTCATTCCATGCTCACACATGGTCTGGTCCAGCAACAAGGCGCAGCGCGCAAAAATGATTTCAAGCATGATCGCGTGGAACACCAGTCATCACTTGATTTTCCCTGAGCAGCCAGGGACAAATCCGGCTTCACTACTTCCAGGCGATGCCGAACGGCAAGGAAAGAATATTTATACAACCGAACTTGGTGGCGCCGGTGTTGCAACATTCGAAACAACGAAGATTGCCAAGGACGGACTCAGAAATGCCCTGGCACACTCCGGAGTTCTATTAGCCCCTTCAAAAACTCGTGAAGAACTTGGACTCTCTGCTCCCGTGTTTCTGGATATGCGTGGTTCACGATCATATGTCCACGCAATGGATTCCGGGGTCTATGAGAATCTCATTCCCCTCGGCGAAGCCGTTGAAGAAGGCTCACCGGTTGGACTCATTCACAATATGGATCACCCATCTGCTCCTGCCATCGAGGTCCTCGCACCGCAATCCGGTGTAGTCGGAGTGATGCGAGGTTTCCCACGCGTTGTTATTGGTGATTTAGTAGCAGTCATCGGAAAGGCATACGGATCCATCGACGAGTTACCAGAGTGAGAGGTTAACTCTCGTTAGTTTTCAAAAAAGTCGAAATGGATTTATCCAGGAACTCAACCATTTCTTCGAAAGACCCTGGAGCCAAAATCGTCTGCCAGGATTGGTAGGCGTTTCGGGCATAAGCGCTACGAGTCGGGATATAGACATATCCGGGACCATTGGTCATATCCATGAACATAATGACACGTTCTGGGTGGCGACGACGCAATTCTTGCTGCATCTCAAAATATGCTTCTCCGCAATGCGCGACCATTACTGCATCGCCAATTTGCCAGAGCCATACAGGATGATTGACATGATCGTCATCCACGTAATTGAGACGAATTCCCAATTGCTTTTGAACTCTCATATTGACGATTCGCGGATTCACGTCATGCCAATTCACCCGCATTTGCTCTTCAGTTAAAAGTTTCTTGTGCTTCATCCGCACATTAACTCGTTCCCTCTTTACAATCGTCGATGGTTTTGCGGCTACAAACGTCCACTTTGCTAAATCAGCGCCTGAACGTACTAGTTCCGTGAGACGATATTCCGATGCCGGCGGAAACATTTTGGCGAGAGTCGCTAGAGTTGCATAGCCAAGAATTTCTCCATTGCGATCGGCGACGGCGGAATCGCCCACGTACTGCTCTCGCGGACCTAAGTTTCCGCAAGCGCCTTGGAGATAGAAGAATGGGGCTCCAGTCTTTGCCTCGACTACCTTCCGTGCTTGCCCGACAAAATCTGGCGAAATGAGATCACATTCCCATCCAAGCGTCGTGGGGTGGCATCCATAGTTTGCCAGTGTTGCCACTGATTTCCCTGCGATTGTCGTTACACAAGCAACAGTTAATGTGTCATCGGCAACAAGGTTTGGGTTGTAACCGACGAAGTCGGTCTCCCCTAATGGTAGATCTCGCACGTTAGCGAGATCGCATTTCCCGTACGCCCATGTAATATCTACCTCTTCAACTTTGGTCCGCGCCTCTTGGCAAATGGCGATAACAGAAGTAATAACGTTCTCAATAAACGCCGGGACCAACTCGGCTCCCTCGCGCGTCGCCTCGTGAATGCAAAATGGTGGACCCTTATGCGTCTGACTCAGATTAACGAGAAGATCATCTATTTCGATCCCCAGTTCATTTACCACTCGAGTTCTAAAGTTAATGACATCGCATTCATAGCAACCGATCCAGCCAATATCTAGAGTAACTAAGAAGAGTTCTCCTCCATCATTATGGAGCCCTTTAAGCACCATGACATTGGCCATCAAAGGATGATGAACTCCTGTTGATCGAGCACTTTCACTTTTACCCCATGGATTGGATTGGATCCCAACTGGGGGCGTGATGTCTCGCTGTGCGACACCACACAAGACTCGACTCAACGAGGGAACTACTCGATCGATTTCAGCCAGTTTGATCAATTCAACTGAAGACATGGCTATAGACATCTCATCCTCTAATTTTTGGGGAGTGACTTGATCGCCTTGTCGGTTGCGTCGATAATTAATTCGAGGGCTCCTGTGGCAAGTAGCGTTTGCCACGCTTGATAACGCACGCGCTCAAAGGCCTCTGGTGTTGGGATGTACATATATCCCGGCCCGTTTGTGCAATTGAGAACCGAGATAACCCGATCAGGATTTCGGCGACGTAGTTCAGTTTGGAATTGAGAGTAAGCCTCTCCCGGTTGACCCACAATGACGGCGTCTCCCCACATCCAGATCCACACTGGGTGTGTTGCGGCGCCATCAACAATGTATCCCGCACGTAACTTCATTGCGCGCCGAATTCTCGTCTCTCTTGCACCAGCGTCGATATCCTTCCAGCGCTCTTCCAGCTCTTCAATTGATGGCAATTTCTGAAGAGGCACGTCAACATCTATGCGGACAGTTTTGCTTGTACTCTGAGGATTGAAAGGCTCTTGAGTCCATTCACCTAATAGGGCACCCGATTCGACGGTGTTGGTAAAACGAATTCGCGTTGCAGATGGGAGCATTTTCTCAAGCACGGCGAGAGTCGCGAAGCCCAATATGCGACCATTCTTGTCCGCTAAATCGGTGTCCCCGCTAAAGCCATCACGTGGAGAGAGATCGCCAGAAGCTCCTTGCAGGAAAAGCATCGGCGCTTTCACTCGATCTTGAATGAGAAGACGTGCTTCTCCCACAAAGTCTGGTGAAACTTTGCTGTTTGCCCATGCAAGAGTCGTCGGATGGCACGCGTAATTCACAACAACACCTAGAACTTTCCCGGATTCGTCGCACACTCGACCAACGGTCAGAGTGTCGTCGGCTGGAACATCAGGGTTGTACGCCAGAACATCTTCGACTCCACACGGAAGGTCGCGATTTACTGCCAAATCACACTTTCCATACGCCCAGGTGATATTCGCTACGACGGCGTGATCGCGGGCTTCTTCACATGCTGCGACAATCTGTGAGATTGCCTTTGCATGATAGGCAGCGACAAATTCGCCACCTTCTTCATGAGCGACATCTGAAGCCGTAGTTGGTCCAGCATGAGTATGAGTGAGATGGAGCATCAGTTGATTCTCTTCGATGCTGAGTGCCTTGATTACTTCTCCTCGAACTGCCAAATCATCGGCTTTGCCCTGCCACCAACCCCAGTCGACCGTGACCAAGTAATTCACCGGTCCTGCTTCAGGGATCACCGCCATAGCCGTCGTAGTAATTGCGTTGTGAATGCCAGTGGCAACGTGACGCTTAGCCGCACCCCAACTCGCCGTGCGTATTCCAATTGGTGGGTTTATCTCCCGTTGAGCCACTCCGGCACGCATCCGCGTCGTTGGTGGTTCCCACAGGATATTTTCAGGGCGCAGGTCGGCTTTGCTACTCATGTCTATTTCTTCTCCCCTTTTTTCTTCCCGATGGATTCCTTGATGTATCTATCAACGTGACCAACAACTTCCTCTATGCATCCCGGAGCTAATAGCGTCTGCCATGCTTGATAGGCAGGTGCGACGTAGGCTGATCTGATCGGCAGATAGAAAAGGCCTGGATAGTTAGTCAAATTCATCACGAAGATAATTCGATCGGGGTTACGTTTGCGAAGTTCGATCTGAAGATATGAATAAGCCTCGCCAGGCTGAGCGACAAAAATTGCTTCGCCCCATTGCCAGACCCAAACAGGATGGGTGACCAATTGTCCTGATTCATAACCGAGGCGAAGCCGGGTGGCACGTTGGATGCGCTCTTCTAAAGCGTCTGAATCGATTCCAGCCCACTCCTCACGAAGTTCGTCAATGCTCTTCATTTCCTTCACTCGCACCGCAACGTCAAGGCGAGTCTCTTTCAGAGTTGAAGGTCCACGAGTCGGAAATTCACGCCAAACCCCTAGTAGGGCTCCGGATTCGACAATTCCTTGCCATCTCAATTCTCTAGCCGGTGACTGCATCGATGCCAGCGTTGCTAAAACCGAATGACCCAGATTAGTTCCATTCTTATCAGCCAGATGTGTGTCACCGCTGAACCCATCGCGCGGGGATAAGTCACCGGACGCACCTTGCAGAAAGAGCATGGGTGCTCCGGTTGCAAGTTGGACGATCTTGCGCGCTTCTCCAACATAGTCCGGAGAAATGGCGCGATTTTCCCACGCCAGAGTCGTTGGATGACAGGCGTAATTCACAATTGTTCCGATGGTCTTTCCGTTACGGTCAGCAATACGACCTACCGCTAGGGTGTCATCGGCTGGAATATCAGGATTGAAAGCGACTACTTCTTGCGATCCACAAGGAAGATCCCTATTCACAGCCAAGTCGCACTTCCCATAAGCCCACGTAATATCAACATCTTGGATATTCGCAGCAGCTTCCTTACATGCCTTAACAGTTCCGGCGACAATTTGCTCGATAAAGCCCGGCACAAGTTCGCTGCCATCTTTGCGCGCACGGTGAATGCATGGAAGCGGTGTTGAGTGAGAGTGGCTCGAGGAAAAGAGCAGATCACTCTGATCAATCGCCAATTCCGAAGCAATTCTCGCAAGAAGGTTCTCTCCACATTCAAGACATCCAAGTACGCAAAGATCAATACCGACGATGAACTTCTTTTGATCGTGTTCGTCTTCACGGGCTACAGCAGTGAGGAATAATCCATGGTGAACGGACTCTGACCGGGAATGCTTGCTTGCGCCCCACACGCCAGATTCAATTCCAATTGGAGGAGTGATATCCGCCTGTGCAATTCCCATGCGAAGTGCGCTCATGTCTTCGCGCCAAATAACTGTGCGTGGGGTCAAACTTGCATTGGGTGAATCAGTGGATGTCATTTTTCTGAAACCTTTCACGATTGTCCGCTATGGATGTTCCCGTGATTTCTCGTACTTAAGCACTGGGAAACCTCTGTGTCAATAAGAACGAGATAATGTCTCACTATGTAACTCGTGCTGCTTTCGTTTCGTTACTTCCAAATCTTTCTAGAACGTAAATTGCCATCACTGCCGCCATCACTGCACCAAACCCGATAGCGATCCGTGGAGAGAAGTTCTGGTTGATCCAACCCAAAATTGGTGCGCCAAGTGCGATTAGGGTCTGCCAAACAAAAATGTATATTCCCCATGCTCGACCATAAAAGCGAGGTGATGAATATGTGCGCAAACTTCCGTTTCCGGAAATATTTACTCCCATGGCGAAATACCCACAAAAAAAGAGAGCAACCGCGTATAGAACGAAATTTGGAGCCACACTGGCAATGAACCACGCTGCAGACATTTTCAATGCTGATATACCAACATTTCTGACCGTCGGAAGGGCCCTATTTCTAGCGAAAACCAAGGCTCCAACGATCGCTCCGAGAGCAAGTGAAGAACCGAGAACCCCAAAAGACGCAGCGCCACGCGCGAAAGTACCTTTAGCCATCATCGCCGAAGTAATCTGCATATCTTGTCCCCACATGGCAAGGAATGAAACTGCCAAAATCGACATATATAACTCTGGCTTTGTAAGCACATGGTTCACGCCTGATCGCAGCCTCGCGCCTTGGTCGTCCTCTCTGGCGTGCTGCTCTGTTTCATACAATTCTGGTTTTATGAGGACCAGCGAGCACAGCACGGCAATAAAGGTGACAGAATTAATAATGAAAGAAGGTCCGGTGCCGAAGCGTTCGATGAGCACACCTGACAACACGGGTCCAATGAGACGGCCAATATTGAGATTTGCGGAATTCAAGCTCAATGCATTTGGTAAATCCTTCTCTCCTACAAGAATTACGTAATAACTTTGCCGGATTGGACCATCAATTGCGTTTGTTGTGCCTAGTAAAAAAGCGGCGACGGTTACTACTATTACGTTCACCTTGCCGGTTATCACCAAAAGACCGAGCAGAAGAGAAATAAGGCTTCCAAAGAAGTTGCAGAGAATCAGAGCTTTCCTGCGATCAAATCGATCAGCGAGAGACCCGCCCGAGAGGCTAAAAAAGAATCCGGGTAGGAATTGTGCGCTGACAACTATGCCAAGTGCTTGCCCGCTATTTGTGAGTTCGAGGACCAACCAATCCTGTGCGATGCGGTGCACCCACGTTCCAATACTGGAAATTGATGACCCAATGAAAAAAATCCGATAATTGGGATGTTGCAACGAGGAGAGAATCATTTTCTTCTCATCCACCCCCAAAGTAGCCCCGTGCGAGAACTTGAAATATATTCTTACTTTGATTCGATGTAATGATTAGTTCGCTCTTCCACGCTCACGCGTTCGGGTAGAGCGAACATTTCGTTTTTTAACCATCACAACTCCGCTCCTCACGCTTGTTCGGATAAGAGTCAGGCGCGAACCCTCACCGCTCGGTCGATAGATTGTGACGCGATTGTTACATAAAAAAACGTTGCCAGCCAGAATTTTTGTGATTACTATCTCTCAAGCTCATGGAGGTCCTGATCCTGAGCTCCTACGCCCCAGGACAGACACGAGATCACTAACAAAGGAAGTAATGAATGAAAATTCGTAATTTACGAATGGTGGTTACCCAGCTCGCGGTGGTATCGCTTGCCGGAACTCTTCTCGTTGGAGTTCCTGCGGCCAATGCTGCAACTGGGGCGAAATGCAAACTCAATACGCCATCTTCAATTTCGCACTGTGATTCCATCACTGTCGCCCTCGTCGGAAAGGTCGTTTCTTTCGATCCTCTATCAAGTGCGCGAACACAGAATCAGAACTACATCACAAAGTACCTGATTCAGGGTGCTCTATGGCGCATCAACTCAAGTGGGCGTCCCGTATTTGACTTAGTTGCTTCAAGAAAGGTCTCAACAAACGGACTGGTCTGGACAATCAAGTTAAAGACTGGTCTCAAGTACTCAGACGGTGTTACTCCAGTACAGGCAGATGATGCTGTTTACATGTGGGAACTCTTCAAGAGTGGCGGTGTGCCACCTGTGCTCAGTGCAGTGAAAAACATCACGGCAACAGACACTTCAACAATCGTCATCACACTCAATACACGTTTTGATGATCTTCCATACTCGCTTGCAAGCCTTTACTTCTTCATGAATCCACGGAGCAAAGCCGAAGGAAATGCGAAGTACTGGGACAACCCACTCAGCGCTGGTCCTTATGAGATTAAGTCATGGACGCCAGGTTCTGATGAAATCACTTTAAAGGTGAACCCAAATTACTGGGCAAAGCCAGCCGTTGACGAAATCAAGTTCTTGGCCATCCCAGATGCCACAACTCGCGTTGTCGCACTTCGTCAGGGAACCATTGATTACGCGTTCGACCTTCCTGCTGCTGTAGCTCGAGCACAGCTCTCCGACAAGAAAACTTTCCGCGGAATACCTGTGCAGCTTCAAGGCACATTCTCTCTTGACTTCAATTTGCGCACTATGACTGCAGGCAAGCCATGGCGTGATGCAAAGGTACGTCAAGCACTGTCCTACGCTATTGACCGAAAGCGCATGGGTGATGTCGCCTTCTTCGGTGACGTCAAACCAAGTTGTACTGTGGTTTGGCAATCGAGCCGTCTTGCAACATGCATGCGCCCTGGTGGAATCGCACAGGACCTCGATAAGGCAAAAGAACTTCTCGCCGAAGCCGGATATTCAAAGGGCTTTGATATCAATATCATGGTCATGACCCGTGCTGGATGGCCAGACGCTGCAAGCCTTATTGCCGCTGACTGGAAGAAGATCGGCGTTAATGCCACCGTTGTTCCTCAGGCAGACGCTGTTGGTGTAGCAGCTTTGACCTCTGGTGCTTACGATGTTCAGTTCATCGGCGGCACAGGCGCAATCCCAACACAGTTGCTCCGTACTTACTATGGATCAACAGGTGCGCTCACAGTCTGGACTGGTGCAGGTTCAAACGATGCACTCCTCAACAAGATTGATACGTCTCCTGTTTCCCAGAAGAAGGCACTTCTTGCCCAAGTAGAATTGGCCATCTGGAACGAATCAGCACATATTCCTCTTGGACAGCGTGCCGTTTACGGTGCAACTCGTTTACCTGCCAATATTTTCCAGAACGTTGCAGGCAACGACAATTACTATGTAAAGCAGACCCCACCACTACGTTAAGCAAGTACACGTAATACGAGTGAAAAAGGTGGGGCATGGTTCCCCACCTTTTTCACTGCAATTACTAAAATGCATCAAGGAGGAAGTGAATGACAGAGGCGAACACAGAATCTCCCTCGACAGTCGAAAAAGAGACAGAGACTGCAAATCGAAATCGGGCAGCATTACGGAGAATGTTCCTAGGGCGAGCCCTTCGTTCGCTCAGCGTGGGCTTCTGGGTAATGGTCATTGCCTTCTTGATGATTCGGCTTAGTCCTGGCGACCCAGTTCGAATAGCTCTCGGAATCGAATCCACTGAAAAGCAAGTCGAAGTGATGCGTCACAAGTTGGGCTTAGACCAAAATATCCTTTTTCAGTTCTATCACTATCTGATCGGCGTTTTCCGAGGGGATCTTGGCTTTTCATATTTCTCAGGTCGTTCGGTAAGTGAGGTCATCGGCACTCACCTTCCAGTGACGCTCATGATCATTGCTCTCTCAATTGGCCTCGGCGCACTCTTAGCCATCCCGATCGCTCTCTTTGTCGCACAGAGCAAGAATCAATTTACAACGTACCTCTTTCGTGCATTCACTTCAGTCTCCCTCGCGCTTCCAGGCTTCTTTCTTGCAGTCGTCGGTCTCTTAGTCTTTGGCATTCGGTTAAATTGGGCTCCAGCCGCAGGCTATGAAGGAAGTTTCCCTGCAAACCTTCATTATCTCTGGCTGCCAGCTCTCGTGAATTGCGGTTCGCTCGTCCCTGTTCTTTCTCGCGTTCTCCATAGTTCTTTGATGGACACACTTGACGAAGAATTTGTCGAAACCGGCGTTATCCGCGGCGTAGGAAGAATTCGTTTCTACTGGTCCTATCTCCTTCGCCCTTCTCTCGCACCGACAGTTGTGCTGCTGAGTTACATGATTGGCGTCATGATTGGCGGAACCGTAATCATGGAGACCATCTTCTCGCTGCCAGGTATTGGCCGAGAATTGATTACTGCCGTAGATACTCGCGATTATCCGATTGTCCAAGGCATTGTGATGATCTTTGGACTGATAGTCGTCTTCTTTAGCTTCATTGGCGACCTTCTTGGATATCTACTAGATCGACGGGTGACACTTTCATGACAACGACATCACTAGAGAAGCAGGTCAAACGCATAAAGAGAATGCGGGAAGGATCTTTTGGCCTTTATTTCGGTTTCTCGATGATTATTATCATGATCGCTGCAGGAGGACTCATCCCGTGGTTGAGCAAGTACGATCCAAACGAACCGGGTGGCATTCCCCTCTCGCCGCCCAGTCATACCAACTATTTTGGAACAGATCTGCTGGGCAGAGATGTCTTCACGCGAGTTTTCGACGCTGTCTTCATCGATTTAGGCACTGCCATTATTGGAGTCTCCATCCCACTTATAATCGGGACAATCCTTGGAACTCTTTTAGGAATTTCAAGGAATAAGAGAATAAACTCCCTTGCAGGATCAATCATTGACGGAATCAATGCTTTCCCATTCCTCATATTCGTGATCGCGTTGATTGCATTTATTGGACCCGGTGTCCCGAGCATCATCCTCGCGCTTTCACTCGTAAACTGGGCTCGATACGCGCGTATCGCTCGAACGAGAGCCGTCGTCGTCAATCAGCAGGGATACGTCGAAGCTGCACGAATTCTTGGTTTTTCAAAGGTTCGAATTCTTTTCAAGCACATTATTCCAAATGTCTCTTCTGAGACGCGTGCATATGCGCTCAGCGATTTCATTATCGTGATTATTGCTGTGGCCGCCCTCTCATTCCTAGGAATGGGGACCCCTCCTCCGCAAGCGGAATGGGGAGCCATGATTAAAGATGGAACACAAATCCTTTCCGTCGCGTGGTGGCCAACAATTTTTCCGGGACTCGCCCTGTGCTGGGCGGGTATCGCCGTAGCATTTGTCGCTGAAGGAATGCAACGCAGATTACGGGAGACAAATACAAAATGAGTGAGAAGAAACTTCTAGAAATAGTCGACCTACAGATCGGCATTCCTCACCCTCGTCGCGAGACTCTCGTCATTGTTGATAATGCAAATTTCGATATCGGTTATGGCGAGATGCTTGGGATCGTAGGCGAATCAGGTTCGGGCAAGACAATGGTTTGTCGAAGTGTGATCGGAACTCTCGAGCGTCGCGGGGCGAAAGTAATTGGCGGACAGGTGCTATTTGAAGGTCGAGATCTCGCTCACGCGAGCGAATCACAATGGAAGAAATTGCGTGGTAAGGCAATTGGATACGTTCCTCAAAGCGCCCTGGCGGGCCCCAACCCTGTCTTGACGATTCAAGCACAATTGGCCGAAGCACTCCAAAAAAGTGAAGGCAAAGGATCGATCGCCGAACAGTCCAAGCGTCTGCTTGATCTAGTGAAGATCCGTCGAATTAACACCGTGCTTAAGCAGTACCCCAATCAACTCTCTGGGGGAATGAGGCAACGTGTCATGATCGCTTGCGCACTCGCCAGCGAGCCAAAACTATTAATCGCAGATGAGCCGACCACTGGTCTCGACGTAACCGTTCAGTCACAGATCATGGAACTCCTCAAGGAGATTCGAGGTGAATTTGGCACTTCTATCATTCTCATCTCTCACGATCTCGCACTCATTGATGATGTCTGCGACCGCGTAGTCGTGATGCACGCGGGTGCGACGGTTGAAGTTGGTTCGGTAGCCGAACTCGTCATACCTCGTCACCCTTACACAATCGCACTTAATCAATCCCGTATTGACATTGCTGAGCCTGGGAGCGAATTAGTCACCATTCGTGGGAACGCTCCTTCAGTTGGCGAATGGCCCACTGGATGCCGCTTTGCGGAGAGGTGCATTTTTAGGCAGAGTGATTGTTCAGACGGGGTGAGTCATCCCCCTCTCTTCGGAGAACGTGGATCACACCAGAGTGCCTGCTTGCATACAGAATTATTGGAGGGCGCACGATGAGTAAGAACATTATTGAAGCAAGAGACGTGAGCGTCACCTTTGGTTCGGGCGCTCACAAAGTGGAGGCAGTCAAGAATGCATCTCTCACACTCGCCGCTGGTGAACCTCTCGGCATCGTTGGCGAATCGGGAAGTGGTAAATCAACACTTGCCCGCGTTCTGGCTGGGCTTCAACCACCTACTTCCGGGCAGGTTTTCTTTAACGGGCAACCGGTCTACAAGGGGAACAAGTCCTACATCGGTGAAGCACGGCGCCAAGTTCAGATGGTTTTCCAGGACCCATATGCAAGTCTCAATCCGCAAATGACGGCGCTGAGCGCTGTCGCTGAAGCCGTTCGCATTCATAATGAGTGCGACAAGAAAGAAGCGGAGACAAAGGCTCTAGAGCTGCTCAAAAGAATGGGGATCGCTCAGCTCGATGCATTGAAGAAACCTCGGCAGTTATCTGGTGGTCAACGGCAGAGAGTGAGTGTCGCTCGTGCGCTCTCCGCAAACCCATCGGTGCTTCTTGCGGACGAGCCAACTTCAGCAATTGATCAGAGTGCCCAAGCGCAGTTACTCAACCTTTTCCGCGGGTTGCTCAATCAAGGCCTCGCAATCATCCTTGTTTCCCACGATCTTGGAGTTATCCGATATCTCACAAATCGCGTTTATGTAATGAAAGACGGCGTCTTTGTTGAATCTGGAGATACCGAAACCATCTTCAACAATCCACATCAGGATTACACCAAAGAACTACTGGCTTCAATACCAGGGGTACTGGGTGCGGCCGCTCGAAAGAAACGAACTGCATAGATGTGCGGGTGTTAAAACCTGCGCATAGTGAAAAGGAATGATGATTTTAGATACGAATATCTATCGATGCGCCACCATCGACAATGACCGTCTGACCAGTGATGTAAGAGGCGGTGGGAGAGGCAAGAAACTGGACCACGTTGCCGATTTCCATTGGATCGGCGAGTCGTTTGATGGGAATCGCATCTAACAACTTCTCATTAGTTGTGAGCCCCTTACCTAAGAGTTCTTCGTGGCTTCGTGTGTGCGTGAATCCTGGCGCAACCGCATTGACGCGGATGCCATCCAGCGCCCATTCCACGGCAAGCACTCGTGTAAGTGCTTCAATTCCCGACTTAGATACAGCGTATGACAATCGCTTGGGGAGCCCGATGCGCGCCATAATCGAGGAAATCGAAACAATTGCGCTCTGCGGTGATTCCTTCAAAAATGGATAGGCCGCCCGTGAACAGCGAAATGCGCCATCTAGATGAACGCCGGTCACATACTCCCAATCCTCGTCAGTGTATGTCGCAGAACGAGCCTGACGAAAATTGCCGGCGTTATTGACGAGAACGTCAATGCGACCGAAACGCTCTCCGACCTGGGCAAATGCGCCGTTGGCAGATTCAGTCTTGGCAACATTCAACTCAACCGCAAAAGTGCGCTTACCTGTCGGATCAAGTTCAAGCGCTGACGCCTGTGCGGCATCGGCATCCATATCTGTTATAGCGACATTGAAGCCCACATTGTAGAAACTCTGACAGCATGCGAAGCCGATCCCACGCGCTCCTCCGGTTACCAGGACAACTGGATTGCTTGATGCCACCCTTTATCCTTTGTTGAGTGTCTAGTTTTTGGGGAGCGGAATCCATTGTGCGCCACCACCGAGCGCCATTGATTCATCCGGTAAATCGGGCATAGTGAACTGCCATCCAAATTTGTCATTCTCTACAGTCTCGCTTTTGCGTGCGAAGATCATTTCCGCCAGCGGGTCCACGCTTGCACCCGGAGCTGAATACTCAATGGAAAACGTCGGAGAATCAATAAGGGATGCAATCTGAGAATGCCACGCATCATAAACGTGCCATGAGATAGATAAACCCGAATTTGCCATATATTCATTGAGTATAAGCATCCGCGATAGACCACCTTGGCAGGTCGTATCCATTCGAAGCATGTCTACCGCACCAGTTTCGATAAATGCTTGTGGGTGGTAAAGATGGCCCTCGTCATCACCACTTGCGAGCGGAACAGAGAGTAATGACCGCAAACCTCGGAGTTCATCAAGACTGCCAGGCACGAAAGGATCCTCAACCCAAGCCAGATCCAACCCTCCTACGATTTTCATCGCATCCTCAGGAGTCCTGCATGACCAGGCTAGATCTGTAGATACCGCACAGAGTTTGGTGTCGAGTGCGGCGATCAGCCGTTCGCGCGTCAATTCATGTGACATGCCAACAGGAAGTTTTACGCCGACCGCACCCGCATTGACCGCTGCCTGCACTTCCCACGCAATCTCTTCCGGTCCACGCGATGGTGGATATCCGATGACAGCCCACTGATCGAGCTTCTTTTTCACGCCACCGTAGCGCGCTACAACCGTCTGCTCTTCATGCCGAGCAATCGCGTCATGAGCTGCAAGATCCACGAGGGAGAAACCTCGCAATGCCGCACCTGCAGAAAGTGCGGGACTCGCCTGGCGAAGAAGTCGATCCCATGTCTTAACGGGATCGCCTTCAAAGAGTTCGCGATATGGCGTTGCAATAAGAGTATTGATCGCCTCTGATACTGGTGCACCGCGATCGAGTGCAAAAGCAGAACCAACGGTGCCATCTTCAAGTTCGACTGTTGCGACGCAGAAATCACGTGCGCGAATTACATAACTACCTAATTCAACTGGGTCGGGCAAGGTCAGCGTGACTCGACGACCTTGAATCTTCCGAATCTTAGGAATTGTCATTTCTTCCAAGGAATCTTCTTGGCTGAGAATCCGCCGTCAATGCTTAGTACATCGCCAGTGATAAAGCTTGCATCATCTGAGAGCAAGAATTTCACACCAGCTGCAATTTCATCTGGCTCGCCAAAACGTCCCATGGCGTGCATGCCTACAATCGTTGGATCTAAATGACCCTTCGCCGTTGCATTCACAACCAGCGGTGTATTGATATACCCCGGTGCAATGGCATTCACTCTGATTCCAAATTCCGCCCACTCGACTGCAAGGGTTCGGGTGAGTGCATCAATGCCCGCCTTAGACACTGCATAAGGAAGACGCCTTGGCCATCCAAATAAATGCGCGACGGATGAGAAATTGACGATCGCGCCGCCCTTCCCACTTTTCACCATCTCCCGAGCGACAGCCTGATTCATGTAGAAATGGCCATCCATATGGACGTCCATCACTTCGTGCCACTGCTCTGGAGTCATCTCCAAACTAGAGACGTTGGTGCTATTACCCGCACAGTTAACTAGCCCCGAGACGCCACCCGCCCAGGCCACTGTCGCTGCGACCAATTCAGTAGCACTCTCCGGTGAGGAGACATTAGCTTCAACGAAAAGAACACGATCCTTGCCAAACTCCTCTTGCACCTTCCCGATCTCACCGATGCGCAGATCGGCCGAGACAATCTTTACACCAGGCCAGTCCTCAAGCAGACGGCGAGCTGTTGCTAGTCCGATGCCGCTTCCGCCGCCTGTAACAATTACACAGGTGTGCCCGCCATTCACAGCGCTCACTCTGAGACCCACAATGTCGCTTCAACTTCAACACATAATTCAGGAAGCATCAACCGACTCACTTCAATGAACGTACAGACAGGAAGGATTGATGCAAATACCTCACCATGCGCCTTGGCAACCGCGGGCCAATCATCAATGCTCGTCATATAAACGCGAGTTCTGATCGTATTTTCAAAGGTTGCGCCAAGTTCTTTGATTGAGCCTTCAATCTCATTGAGAATGTACCGCATCTGACCATAGGCATCATTGGGGTGCATGACCTGTCCGTCGCGCGTCGTTGACGAAGTCCCACTCACCTCAATCAGATTCCCCATCCGCACTGATCGCGAGTAACCAACTATGGGAGCCCACGGACGATTGCCATCAGTACGACGAATGACTGTCATTTTATTTACACACTCCATTGGCAACGTCAATGCATCGCTCTTCAACACATTGGATCATATACATTGAGGTTGTACGCTAACATTTGCAACAAATCTGGTCAATAGAATAGGCGTTGAGTTATGAGTTCAAATAACCAAATTCATCTCTGGAAAAACACCTGGCAAGATATAGATAAGTTGGATCGTGACCGCACTCTTATTTTGATTCCCACGGGTGCGATTGAGCAACATGGACCTCACCTTCCACTGGACACTGACATTTTCAATGCCACTGCAATATCAGAAACTGTCGCAAATAATTTCTTACATAGTGAGAACTCAGTTCTCCTCGCCCCACCAATTTGGTGGGGTACCTCGCCTCACCACTTAGGATTTCCTGGAACAATCTCGCTGAGGAATGAGACGATGAGCAACATTGTGGTGGAGGTCATAACTTCACTCTTGCCACATGGTTTCTATAGATTCTTGTTGGTAAATGGACATGGTGGAAATGCTGGAATTCTGACTGCAACAGTCTCGCGAATCAGTCACGATTTAGGCATCTCTGTTCCAGCGCTTTCGTACTGGACACTTATCAAAGAGACACTCATCGAAATCGGAGAGTCGCCTATTGGTGGAATGGGCCACGGTTGTGAAATGGAAACTTCTCTCATGCTCCACCTTCGCCCCGAGTCTGTTCATATGAATCTTGCGGAGAAAGAGATGCCCCAGGAGCTCACCAATTGGTCCTGCATTGATTTCCGTGCTGGTGGTCCTGTTGGGATTCCCCTTGATTTCCGACGAGATAGCGAGCACGGAGTCATGGGAGATCCAACTCTTGCTAGTGCTGCCAAGGGTGAGCGAATCTTCAATGACGCGACAAGGGCGATTACCTCATTCGTCGATGAATTTTTTGCTCTAAAAAAGTCTGTTCTGATGAGTAAAAGGGGCTAACCCTTTACGAAATGCTTCCCCTGCTTCATCCCCGCGGATCCTCCCCGCGGATCCTCCCCGGGCGGCAATGGTTAAGGCCATCTTTCTTGAGGCCTCATCGATCATTGCACCATTGTAAATCACTGCTCCTCTTGCACCACCTTGGCTCGAGGTGTAGTACTCATAGGCCTCAAGAAGAGACATTGCAGAATCGAATTGCTCCTGAGAGGGCGTAAAGACCTCGTGGCAGAGTTTGATTTGGGAAGGGTGTAAAACCCATTTTCCATCAAATCCAAGAGCCCAGGCACGCCTTGCACTCGTTCTAAACTTATCTAGATCATGTACCTCAAGTGTCGGACCATCAATCGCAGCGATACCGGCAGCGCGCGCAGCGATCAATATTTTCATCATTGGATAATGAAACACATCCGCCAGGTCATAACCTTCCGGTCGGCTCTCAACTATTTGGGAAGGCATTCCAAGATCAGCCATATAGTCGGCAGGACCGAACGCTAAAGAGACAACACGCGGAGAGACTGCAATTGCTTCCGCATTAATGACTCCTTTGGCGCTTTCAATTTGAACATCCACTTTAATTACACCCTGAGTTAATCCGCAGGCCATCTCAATCTTCGCGAGCTCGCTATCAAGCCAAATTAAATCATGACTGTCAGATGCTTTCGGGAAAATGAGAGTATCGACTCCTCTTGCTGCGCCAGCCGCTAATAGAGCCAAGTCCTCGTCAATCCATGGAGTACCTAAACCATTGATTCGGACGCTTACTATTTTGGACGCGAACTGTCTTGCTTTCGCGAAATGTTGGTTGAGAGTTGATGAAACTAATGTGCGCGCAGCCAATTTTGAATCTGGAGCAACTGCATCTTCAAGATCCAAGAAGATTTGGTCGACCTGGAAATCCAGCGCCTTTCCAATCATTTTTTCGCTGTTTCCTGGAACCGCCAGAACGGAGCGTCTTGAATGAATCATTTCTCTCTAGCCTTTCCTCCAAGGATGAATGTTCAAATATTGAAACACTCCTTGCGGTTGAAAATGCATCGCACTAACGTACCTAAAGATTAGCGTAGATCACGTATGTGACTTCACAATATGGAGGCAAGATGACTGGTTTATATGTTGGTGCGGCATCATTCTCAATCTTGCCCATCACGAGTTCCTCTCCATTTTCACCACCGAGAATTCACAAGCCGGGGTTTTACTGACCGTCACAAATTGCTATTGGATCTCCGGTCTTAATCTCATCATCTACTTTGAAAAGTAACTCGGCGACTTTTCCTGAAATCGGCGAAGGGACCTCAACAGTGGCTTTATCAGTTTCAACCTCTAGAAGCATTTCACCAACAGCAATATCGTCGCCAACGGCTTTCTTCCATGCGACCAGGTAGACCGAATCGACGGTATCGCCAACTCGTGGCATCTTTATTGTCATTCTCATGCGTGCGCAGCCTTCTTTGGCGTCCAGATATTCTCAAACATCGATGCCAAGGTTGGTTCCGACGAAGCCTTACACGTTGCTACAACACCTTCGATCGTTGACTTCATCTCGGTCTTGATCTGTTCTGCACGAGCGGCGGTAAAAACACCACGAACAATCAAATCTTCCTCGGTTACTTTGATGGGATCGCGTTTCTGCCATAGCTCAAGCTCGCCTGCTGGACGATAGAGGGCTTGATCCGCTCGCGAATGACCCGCAAAGCGATAGGTCTTCGCTTCAATCAGAGTGGGGCCACCGCCATTCCTCGCCCGATCCACTGCCTCTTTCACCCCTCTGCGAACGGCGTGAATATCCATTCCGTCGAGTGAGAAGTGAGGCATGTTGTAACTCTCGGCACGAAGGTGGAGATCTTCAATCGGGGTTGTGGTTTGAATTCGACTGTACTCTCCATAAATATTGTTATCGCAGATGAAGATCACCGGAAGATTCCAAATTGCGGCCAGGTTCAGACCTTCATGGAATGCGCCAATATTTGTAGCACCATCACCAAAGACAGAAACACTGACACTATCAGTGCCTTTCGTCTGGAAAGCGAGTGCGGCACCCGCAGCAATCGGAATTCCCCCACCGACAATCGCCGACGTTGGAAGAAGTCCAACGCTCATGTCGCAAAGGTGCATCGACCCGCCAACACCGCCGCAACATCCGATTGTCTTTCCCATAATCTCGCCAAGAACAGACTCCGGTGTAAGTCCGAGTGAAAGCGCAATTCCATGTCCACGATAAGTAGCCATGACAATATCCGTCGGTCGCAGTTCGGCTGCAAGTCCGACTGAGAGCGCCTCTTGTCCAAGACAGAGGTGAGTAGTTCCGCGGATTTCACCTGAAGCGAATAACCCATTAATCTGCTCCTCGAATTCGCGAATCTCGACCATTCGCTCAAACTGCGCGACCTCATCCTGCTGCACAACCGTTCTGCGATCGAGTGCGTTGCTCATTACTTCAACCCTTCCAATTCCCACCACGTCTTCGGTGTCTGATTGCTAACAAGAGATTCTTTGAGCTGACGGGAAATATCTTCTGCTGTTGGTATATAGCGCGATTCGAGAACACCGCTATACGGAACCGGCGTATCCGGTGTTGTGATTCGGAACGGAGCAGCCTTTAAATGGCTGAATAATTGAGAAGTCACGCTCGCTACAATTTCAGATCCCCAGCCACCACTCTTGGGCGCTTCTTCAACAACTACCAGGCGCCCGGTCTTCTTTACCGAATCAAGAACAGTCTGTCGATCCCACGGAACCACTGTGGCCAAATCAATGAGTTCTGCATCAATACCTGAATCAGCGATCGCCTGGCGTGCGACATTGACCATCTGTCCCAGCGATACCACCGTGAACTCTTTACCTTCACGGAGCACACGAGCTTTACCAATCTCCATCTTCAGAGATACATCAACTTCCCCACGCTCTGCATAAAGAATTCTGGGCTCCAGCACCATGACCGGGTCTGGATCTTGGATCGCAGCACGCATCAAGCTATACGCGGACTGCGCATCGCTGATACTGACAACCTTTAGGCCCGGCGTCGCGGCAAACCAGTTTTCCAGGGTCTGCGAGTGTTGACTTCCAAATCCAAGTCCTGAGCCGCATGAGGCTCGGACAACCATCGGAACGGAAAGAGCTCCGTTGCTGAGATAGCGCATCTTTGCCGCCTCGGTTACGAGCTGATCGAGCGCCACTCCTAAGAATTCAACGAACATGATCTCCACGACCGGCTTCATTCCCAACATCGCTGCTCCAACGGCTGCGCCCGTGAACCCCATCTCTGAAATCGGCGTATCGCGAACTCGAAGGGGCCCAAACTCCGCGAGCAATCCCTCGGACGTTTTAAAAGGACCTTCAGCTACAGCAACATCTTCGCCAAAGACCATCACGGAAGGATCTGCTCTCATCTCGTCAGCCAAGGCGGAGACAATTGCCTGCCGAACTCTCATTGCGCTCATGTACGTCCCTACACTCGTCGAAAAGGCCAAGAACTGAGGAAGAAACTCGGCTGGAAACGTTTGCTAGGATATTAGGATGGTTGTGAGAAAGTCAAGGTTTTCGATGTCACATCACATATTACTGGGCCGCTCAGCGGGGCGATTTTCGCCAAACCTGACGTACCAGTCATAAAACCGGTTAGTACATCAGCTGTCCACCAGAAACGTTCATCACGGTTCCAGTCACAAAAGAAGATGCCTCAGAAGCGAGAAAGAGTACCGCGCCCACCATTTCGTCAGGGGTGCCAAGACGAGCCATCGGAATAAGAGATATAAATGAGGCAAGCGCTTCCGCACTCATTGCGCCCACCATCATTGATGTATCAACGCCCCCGGGTGAAACAGAGTTGACCCGGACCCCTTCCAATGCAAATGAGCGAGCGAGACCTTTGTGCCAGCAGTGCGAAAAGAATCACGCGCCGTTCTGTTCAAGAAGAATGTTGCCTTGAGATTCACATCGATCTGAACATCCCAATCGTCCTCAGTAACTTCGTCAACCGTAGTGCGGCGGCGAAGTACCGCTGCGCAATGGGCGAGAGCAGTAAATGGTGCCATTCTCTGCGCATGTTCAAATATGGCGGCATGCGACGAGATATCGACGAGGTCAACTTCATGGATGTCGTGGCCCGAACCCGGTAACGTATTAAAAACTTCTTTCATCGGGGAGCCTGGAATATCGACGAGCAGAACTTTGCATCCTGCCTCGGCAAACCCTTTCACGACTGCACGACCGATTCCTCCGGCCGCGCCCGTCACAACAACGCTTCTGTCTTCTAAGCCGGCATCATTTCTCCACATGCGCGCCCCTTTCCGTTTGACCTACCCGCTCGCAGGAAGGTTGGTTGTCTTAGTGATCTATCAATCTCTTTACGCGATCCCAAAGTTCAGCCGAGTTCGAACCAGCAATCAGAGCCTTTGAAATATCTTGCACTTCGGAAAGCTGGCCCCCGACCAGTGCTCTCCATTTCGTATTCATCCAATCGACCTCACGTGGATCATCAAAATCAGCTCCAGGTGGCGTAGTGATGGTTTCTATCTCGCGACCTGACGAAGTCACTACCTCCACGCTCGCCGCACCCATGGGAAGTGATGCGGGAATAATTACTATCCGATCCAGAAGTTCAGCGTTTGGCGTGAGACTTGTTGGATCCTTCGATGACCACGCCGCCGCAACCATCGCCTTCACATCCCACCAAAATCCACCTCGCGTGCCATCGAGCCAGGTGATTGCGCCTTCGGCAACATGCACGTGGAGCGACTCCAATTCGGCAGTATTTCTGCGGGCGAGAACTGCCGCTGCCAATACCGCCGACTGCGCAAAACCGGTAGCGGGAAAGAGTCGAAGGCTTGTTGTCGTGACCCCGTCCACCGTGAGCCTTGCTTCAGTTGGAAAATCTGAGGCAGAGTACATTTCCAAAATTCCAAAGGGCCCATCCCACAAATTCTCGACTGCGACTGTGCCGTCCGCTGCCGCCATCGCGGCAGTTGTACCTAGTATCGTTGCGGCAGAGCGATTGAAACCTGCTGCTCCATCTCGTTGACGTGGAGCTAGGGCGCTTGCTCCAATATTGGCACCGGTCAATCGCAACGCCTTCTGATGCACTGCGCTTGGATATCCAAGAGCCACGGACGCCGCGCTCGCAGCAGCGAAGGCCCCAGTAGTGCCGGTGACATGCCATTTTGATCGGTGGCCAACTCCTAGAAATCTAGCTACCGAAGCACTTGTTCGGTAGCCGACAAGGACTGCTTCCACGAAATTCTCACGGGCTTTTTCATGGTGAAGACAGACGGAAAATACTGTCGACCAAACGACCGAACCCGGATGCGTGCCGACAGTCCAATCAATGTCGTCGCGATCACCTTCACTTGCTCGAAGTGCAAGCCACGCACTCTTGCCAATAACTCCATCATCATAAAGCAAAGAAGGTGAAACGCGGCTCTTCTTAGCCTCACTTGCCGTACAAGCAAAATAGTCAATCAAAAGGATTTCTAAACGGTGAAGATTTTCCTTAGTCCGATAAAGAGTTGATAGATCGCTTAACTCTTCAAAAAGAAGATTGCCTCGCGTTTGTTCTACACCTGTCACTGTCTCACAATCCGCCATTCGTACTGGAGCGCACTGTAAATTTTGTTTCAATCACAGATTCGCTTGGCTCCTTGCCATTGAGCATTTCCAACATCAAATGCGCAGCTTCTCCACCCATCGCTTTCGCGTCGCGATAAACAGAGGAAATCGGTGGCATGAATACATCAAAGAGCGGCCACTCATCAATAGCGACGAAGGCGACATCTTTCCCAATTTGCAGTTTCAACTCATTGAGTGCACGGAGCGCTCCAGCGGTAGAACCAATGCCGCCGGTTATAAGTGCAGTTGGACGCGGATTCTTTGATAAGAAATTCCGAGTGTGAATCAATGCGTACTCGGCATCAAATCCGCCAAGTGCCATCCACTTTTCTGGCACATCTCGACCAGCGTCACTAAAAGCCGCCTTGTATCCACGCAAGCGATCACGCGTTGTGTAAACATTCTCTGCGCCAGTTACAAACGCAATATCCTCATGACCAAGACTTATAAGGTGCGCGGTCGCCTCATACACACCCGTGTAATGATCTGTGATAACAGCGCTTGCATTGAGATCTTTCATCTCACGATCTAGTAGAACGAGAGGTCGGCGAAGCGAAAGAATTGTCTTTTTTATATATGGAGAATCCTCAGCAACGAGTGAGGCAATGACACCATCAACACGTCGCCGTCGAAGAAGTAGTAGATTCTTCGATTCGGTCTCCACGCTTCCGTCCGAGTTCATTAGAATCATCGAATACCCATTACGGCGTAGTTCCTGCTCGCACGCCCTTGCAACCAAGGCGAAAAGAGGGTTGGAAATGTCTCGGATAATAAAACCGATATTGCGGGTCGTGCCGCTTCGTAGAGATTGGGCAAGCAAGTCCGGTTCGTAGCCTAAGGCTTGAACAGCTTCTTCCACCTTCTGACGCATGGCGGGTGAAACATCGGGATGTCCTGTTAGGGTACGCGAAACACTAGAGAGGGCGACCCCTGCTCGTGCGGCCACATGTCGGATAGTGACTTGCTCTCCCTCAATCTCCTTCGAACTCACTGCCGCCCCCGCACTTCTAGGAATACCCGCAACTGCTCTTTCATCTCCAAGCAGTCTTGACACTTCCTGCATATCTTCTAGGATGGAACCGTTACCAGAATAATGACATAGTTCCAGCGAAAAGACGAGGGCAGAGATGAAGGATTACACGATTACACGCATTGAGACCGAGCAGATCCGTGTTCCCCTTGAGCGTGTATACCGCGGGAGCCACTACAAAATGACCCATCGTTCGACCATTATCACCCGGGTCTACACCGCAGGAGGCTTAGTCGGCGAGGCATATGCCGGAGATGAAGATGCGGGGCTGGCAGAGATCGATGGAATTATTCACGATGAGATAGCTCCAGTGTTGATGGGGCAAGATGCCTCCGCCATTGAACTCTGCTGGGAGTTGGCGCGTCCGGCAACTTGGAACATTCTCCGCGATCGCAGGCTCGGTCTAGTCGCATGCGCATCCCTGGATGTCACGCTCTGGGATCTCTTTGCTCGCTCCCTTGATGTACCTCTATGGAAATTGTGGGGCGGCTATCGTTCCAAGATTCCAGTGATCACCATTGGTGGCTACTACGGAAGTGACCTGACAATCAAAGAAGAGGTCGAATACCTTCTCAAAGAAGAATTTGCAGGAATGAAATTTAAGATTGGTGGCCTCTCTCCCGATGAAGATGCCAAACGATTTAAGGAAGCCCGCGCCATTGGAGGAGATAACTTCCGAATCGCAGTGGATGCCAACCAGGGCTACACCCCGGCGGAAGCAATCCGCTTCTCTCACCTGGTTCAAGATGACAATCTTCTTTGGTTTGAAGAACCTTGCCAATGGCAAAACGATCGACGAGGAATGCGTGACGTTCGCTTTGCCGGCGGAGTTGCCGTCTGCGCGGGACAGAGCGAATTCTCGGCCGCAGGTTGTCGCGATCTCATGGAGACTGGCTCGATCGATTACTGCAACTTTGATTCTTCATGGTCAGGCGGTCCTACCGAATGGCGCAAGGTGGCTGCGATGTCTACGGTCTACGACGTCAAGATGGCCCACCACGAAGAAGCGCAAGTCGCGGCACATTTGCTTGCTTCTATTCCACACGGAACATACCTCGAATATTTCCACCCAAAGCGCGATCCCATCTGGCATAACCTGATTGCAAACCGACCAAAACTCAAGGACGGGCATATTCAACTGACCGACCGCCCAGGGCTTGGTTGGGAACTAGATCAGGATTACATTGCTAAATATCGCATTTCACAACGCGTGAGTGGCGAGAACTAAACTCCGCTTGCTTATCGTGCAGGATGGCTCTTAACAAGTCGTGTTGCCACAATCAGTGCAATCCCAAGAACGACTGCGATGATCGACAAGGTCATAAGGGGCGAGAGCACTCTTTCGAGAGTCTGTCGGGCAATCTGTTGCACGTATAGAGCGCTGTCGGATGAGGCAATCAGTTTTTGAGCAAGAATCGGGGTCATGAATCTCAGAGCAAGGCCGATTATTCCGATAGAGATGAGATGCGCACCAAAAATTCGCATGAGCCTTCTACCAATGAGGAGAAATAGCCTAACGAGTAGGACAAGCCAGAGAGCCCAGATAAATAACCCTTGGCGCAATAAGTTCTTGACCTTCCCAATCGTCGTGGACTGCTTACTCAAGTCAACCGATGTGGGTTTGATATCAGCAAGAATCTTCTTGCTGATCACCGTACTTTTCGCGGCCTCATTTACTTTCTCGGCCACCAATGTGGCGAGTGGTGCGAAATCCACGTTCACCGATGACGCACCACTCAATGCAGCCTGAAATATCTGGTTGAGAGTTGAGGAAATCTTCTCTTGGAAATCAGACGACGCGCCCAGCGAGGAAATGGTGCTCTCGATTTTTGTGCGGTTCTTCTTGATCTCTTTCGCCATATTTGGATCGGCATTCTTCGTGAACTCATCAATAATCGAACTCAGAGTATTTGGGCTTGACGAAACCTCTTCCAGGACCGTAGCCGCAACGTCTCCTACCTGGTTTAGGTTACTGACTAGGAGATTTGCTGAAGTCACAAGTAGCGCGATCAAGAGAAGGAGCCACGCGAGAGTCGATAGAAGACCGACCAATACCTTTTTGCCACCCGACATAGGATCCCCCGACGCCTTAGGAAGATACTACGGCTCAAAGTCAGATTATTGAGAGGTCCTTCAACTTTGTTTTTAGGACGTTATCCGATGGCTCGGTCAGATGGGTTCCGTCTGGAAAAACAATAACCGGGATTGACTTATACCCGCCATTGATTTCAATGACTTTATCCGACGCTGATGGATCAGCTTCAACATCAACCAGAGTGTATTTCACGTTAAGAGAATCAAGGAGCCGCTTAGACCGACGACAATCTCCACACCAGTCGGCTGCGTATATTGTTATCGTGGACGAAGTTTTCTCGGTCATAACGATAAGAACCTCTCTAGGCCGAAAGTTATTCCCTGATGCTTGCCGACTTCGCGAATTCCAAGCAAGACACCTGGCATAAAACTCGCTCGGTCTAGAGAGTCGTGGCGGATGGTCAACGTCTCGCCTGGCCCCCCGAAGAGAACCTCTTGGTGTGCGATCAAGCCGCGCAGGCGAATTGAATGGATGGGCACATCTCCCACTTTGGCACCACGTGCACCGTCAAGTGCGACCTTGGTCGCATCCGGCATTGGCGCGGAACCTGCTTCAGCGCGAGCCTGCGTAATAAGTTCGGCCGTTCGAGTCGATGTTCCACTGGGTGCATCCACCTTAGATGGATGGTGCAACTCAATAATTTCAGCGGACTCAAAATAACGTGCAGCTTTCTTGGCAAATTCCATCATGAGTACCGCACCAATGCCGAAGTTGGGAGCAATCAAGACCCCCACTTTAGGGTTAGTTGCGAGAAGTGATTCGACCCGCTTGAGGCGATTTTCATCGAACCCGGTAGTTCCGACAACTACATTGATTCCGTGGCTAATGAGAAACTCCAGATTTCCCATGACCGAATCTGGAGTAGTGAAATCAACAACAACCTCAGCGCCAGCGGATAGCATTTGATCGAGAGAGTCCCCTAAATCCAATTGAGCAACGAGGATCATGTCGGATGAACCGTTGACGGCGTTTACGACTTCTCCGCCCATCCTGCCTTTTGCGCCAAGGACCGCGACTTTGATTGCCACCTAAGCTCCTAAAATTCTCTCGAACTTGCTAGTGTCTTTATATGGGCCGACAAGTGCAAGGGTAGGTCTTTGGACGAGTATCTCGCCAGCGACTTTCCTTAGAGCTTCGGGAGTTACTGCGGAAATCCGCTTGAGAATCTCATCAAAGCTCATGACTTCGCCATAAACAATCTCGCTCTTGCCAATATGGCTCATGCGGGAGCCCGAATCTTCCTGGCTGAGTACCAGCGATCCCTTTACGGCGCCCTTTGCTCGCTCAATTTCCTCATGAGACATTCCATTTTCAGCCACATCATTGAGAACTTCGCGGATAATCTCGACAACTTCAACCGCCTTGGTTGGGTGACATCCGGCATAAAAGCCCAGGAGACCGGAACCGGCAAATTGTTGGGCATACGCATAAACAGAGTAGGCAAGACCGCGCTTTTCACGGATCTCTTGGAAGAGTCGCGAGGACATTCCGCCCCCGAGTGCCGCAGAGAGGATACCCATAGTGAAGCGACGGTCATCTTCGCGAGAAACGCCAGCAACTCCATAGAACATATGCGCCTGTTCTGTTTTGCGCTTAATGAGTCCGACTGATTGTTGTTCGCGCACCTTTATTGCATTGTTTGGACGAATTTGAGGCGTTCCCTTGACATCAAGAAATCCATCCCGCGAAAGCGCTTTTTCCACCATTTCAACTGCGCTCTTGTGTTTGATATTGCCAGCTACGGCGACAACAAGATCCTGTGGCAGGTAGCGCTTCTTGTAATAGTTGTACACATTCTTACGTGGCATCTGATTGATGGACTCTACGGTACCAAGGATCGAACGACCGAGTTGTGTATCGCCGTAGTAGGTATCAGCAAAGAGATCATGGACGAGATCACTTGGATCATCATCTCGCATTGCGATCTCCTCAAGGACTACTTTCCGCTCGCCATCTACATCAGCGGCCGTGACAAGTGAGGATGTAATGAGATCGGAAATGACATCAACCGCGATCGGAAGATCGGTATCGATGACACGTGCGTAGAAGCAGGTGTACTCCTTGCCGGTGAAGGCATTCATCTCCCCACCGACAGATTCAATCGAAGAAGAAATCTCCAATGCGGTCCGAGTCTTAGTGCCTTTAAAAAGTAAATGCTCTAGAAAGTGAGAAGCCCCAGCAGCGGCTGGGGTTTCATCACGTGAACCAACATTGATCCAAATACCTATTGCAGCACTGCGAACCGAGGAGACTTCCTCTGTGACGATCCGCAGGCCGCTAGATAGAACTGTGCGCTTTACGCTCACTATTTATAGGGTCTTTACTCAGCTGCTACAGCAGGAGTGTCTTCGAGAACTGGGATAAGTGAAAGCTTTCCCTTGGGATCAATTTCACCGATTTCAACCTGAATCTTGTCGCCCACCTTGAGTACTTCTTCAAGATTCTCAATGCGCTTGCCACCGTGCATCTTGCGGATTTGCGAGACGTGGAGCAGGCCATCTTTTCCTGGAAGGAGTGAGATAAAGGCACCAAAGGCAGCCAGTTTTACAACGGTACCGAGGTAGCGCTCTCCAACTTCTGGCATCTGTGGGTTTGCAATGGCGTTAATTTGGGCACGAGCGGCTTCTGCCTTCGGTCCATCAGTTGCACCAATGTAAATCGTGCCATCGTCTTCGATTGAGATCTCAGCGCCAGTTTCATCTTGAATCTGGTTGATGATCTTTCCCTTAGGTCCGATAACCGCACCGATCTGATCAACCGGAATCTTGATCGAGATGATGCGTGGCGCAAACGGACTCATCTCATCCGGAGTATCAATGGCTTCTGCCATGACATCAAGAATCGCTAGACGTGCTTCCTTCGCCTGGTGAAGAGCGCCGGCGAGAACCGAAGCAGGAATTCCATCCAACTTGGTATCGAGCTGTAAGGCAGTTATGAAATCACGGGTACCGGCAACCTTGAAGTCCATGTCGCCAAATGCATCTTCTGCCCCAAGGATGTCAGTCAAGGCAACGTATTCAATCTTGCCATCAACATCATCAGAGATAAGACCCATTGCGATACCTGCAACTGGTGCCTTGAGCGGAACACCTGCGTTGAGAAGCGAAAGAGTCGAAGCGCAAACAGATCCCATTGAAGTCGAACCATTTGAACCAAGTGCTTCAGATACCTGACGAATTGCGTATGGAAATTCTTCACGTGTGGGAAGAACTGGTACCAACGCGCGCTCGGCAAGTGCTCCGTGACCAATTTCGCGACGCTTAGGTGAACCAACGCGACCAGTTTCCCCCACTGAATATGGTGGAAAGTTGTAGTTGTGCATGTAGCGCTTATGGTTTTCCGGGTTCAATGTGTCGAGCTGTTGCTCCATCTTGAGCATGTTCAAAGTGGTGACTCCAACAATCTGGGTCTCTCCACGCTCGAAAATCGCCGATCCGTGTACGCGAGGAATTACCTCGACCTCAGCAGATAGTGGACGGATATCTCGTAGACCACGACCGTCAATACGAATCTTGTCGCGGAGAACGCGCTGACGAACCAATTTCTTGGTAAGTGAGCGGAACGCTGCTGGGATTTCTTTTTCACGACCTACGAATTGCTCAGCGAGTGAACCCTTAACCATTGCGCTGAGGCGATCGGTCTCGGTCTCACGATCTTGCTTTCCAGCAATCGTTAGCGCCTTTGCGAGGTCATCGCTGGCAATAGCGGAAACCGCTTCGTATGCATCACTCTGATAATCCAGGAAGACGGGGAATTCGCCGGTTGGCTTTGCGGCCAACTTGGCGAGTTCAAGTTGTGCATCGCAGAGTGTGCGGATAAATGGCTTAGCTGCTTCAAGACCTTGTCCTACGACCTCTTCTGTAGGGGTGACTGCGCCACCCTTAATGAGTTCTATGGTCTTCACCGTGGCTTCTGCCTCAACCATCATGATCGCTACATCATTATCAATGACACGACCTGCAACAACCATGTCGAAGACTGCGTCTTCTAATTGTGAATGATTTGGGAAAGCGACCCATTGGCCTGAGATCAATGCAACGCGAACTCCGCCGATTGGACCAGAGAATGGCAATCCTGCGAGTTGGGTTGAGATTGAAGCTGCATTGATTGCGACTACGTCATACATATGATCTGGATTGAGTGCCATAACAGTGACAACAACCTGCACTTCATTTCGCAAACCCTTGACGAATGATGGACGCAATGGTCGATCAATCAGTCGACAGGTAAGGATTGCATCCTCGGATGGGCGACCTTCGCGACGGAAGAACGATCCTGGAATGCGGCCAAGGGCATACATTCGCTCTTCCACATCCACCGTAAGTGGGAAGAAGTCGAACTGATCCTTTGGCGTCTTGGAAGCGGTTGTTGCTGAGAGAAGCATTGTTTCGTCATCTAGATAGACGGTCGCACTTCCACCTGCTTGGCGCGCAATGCGGCCGGTTTCAAAACGAATTTCTCTTTTTCCATATTTTCCGTTATCAATAACAGCAACGGATGAATGAATTTCTTGACCCTCCATGGGTCACTCCTGTTCTCGATCAAACCACGGGAGTGAATGAATCTTCGATCGAAGCCCACGGACCTCTGCCCTCTAGCCAGACTGGCAGTTGGGCAGTTCCGTAAACCACTACCGAGGACCATTGCTCCCGGTTGATCGTTGGTATTAGCGGCGAATACCGAGTTTTTCGATAATCGCTCTATAACGTTCGATGTCTGTCTTTGCGAGGTACTGAAGAATTCGGCGACGCTGACCAACCAAAAGGAGCAGGCCACGACGGTTGTGGTGGTCATGCTTGTTGGTCTTTAAATGCTCGGTGATCTCTTCAATGCGCTTGGAGAGCAAAGCGACCTGGGTCTCAGGACTTCCCGTGTCAGTAGGAGAGTTTCCGTACTTCGCGATGATCTCTTTTTTAACTTCTGTCGATAGTGCCATGTGTGGTACTCCTTCTACTGTTCACGAGGGCTTCCGGTTTGCCGCACGGAAACTCGCTTTCTCGGTGGACGGCTAAGGGTATCAGCGCAGACACGCTCAAGAGAAATCGAAGAGCTGGGGCAGAAACTGACTCACATATGCGTCAAAATACGAGCCTGATCGCAGTCCTTCTTCATTTGAACGAGCAGTGGCTCAAGACCGTCAAATTTGAGGGTATCTCGCAAGCGCCACCCAAAATCAATGATGGCCCCTTGATCGTACAAATCCAGTCCTTCTCGATCCAATGCATAGGCCTCTACCTGACTGGATCGCTCCCCCGCAAAAGTTGGGTTTGTGCCAATTGAAATCGCCGACGGCCATCGTTGTCCCGCTACTTCAAGCCATCCCGCGTAGACGCCATCAGCCGGCACGGTGTTACTGGCAGAGGAATAGCCCAGATTCGCGGTCGGATATCCAATCTCGCGACCCCGTTTTTCGCCGTGAACAACTATTCCTTCAAGGCGGTGAGGGCGAGTCAGCAGCCGCGAAGCAGTAGCAACATCCCCATGTGCCACCGCATCGCGAATACGAGTTGATGAAATCGGGTCGCCATCGGCAATTTCCAATTCAACTTCCTCCGCGGCAAATCCGTAAAGTTTCCCAGCGGCAATTAAGTCCGCCACTTTCCCCGCAGCCTTGTGACCGTAAGTGAAATTCTCTCCGACTACGACACCAGAAATCTGTAATTGCTTCACCAGTACCTCAGAGACAAATTCCTCAGGTGACTTGGAAGCGAAACTTCGATCAAAATCAATAACTACAACCGCATCTGCACCGTGTTGCTTGAGCAACTCCACCCTTCGTTCTAGCGATACCAACATAGTTGGCGCCCGCTCTGGTGCAAAAACCTGGGTTGGATGAGGGTCAAATGTGAGTGCAATTACGCTACGACCGTTGCTTAACTCTTTGGCCCGGGAAAGAATCGCTTGGTGACCTCGGTGCACTCCATCAAATATGCCAATAGCGACTGTTGCGCCAGATATCTGCTCGCCTCGCCACTGCACTCTATTCATCTGCGTATTCTGCCATTCTTATAGCGTTTATGAACCGTTACGAACGAGGCGCGAAGACCGCGATTGGTCGGGCTTTATCCTCTTCATTTAAAAGAAGCGCGATAAGTCGATCCTGCTCCATGGCAGCAGTGATTTGATCGGTCATATTAGGTGAAATGACTCTTCCGAATGAGAGTTCGCGCGTCTCATCGGAATTCAATTCACGAATAGGGAAAGTCCGCGCAGCCACATCAGCGATATGCAAGGGCGAAAAACCACCAGATTTGAGTGATTCAACCGAAATCGCGGACTCAGCCCCGAAACTTCCAACTCGAGTACGGCGCAACGCATTGAGATGTCCACCCACTCCCAAAGCCTCTCCGCAATCCCGAGCTATCGCACGTATAAAGGTTCCGGCTCCACACGTAACTTCGATATCCACCTCAACAAAACGTTCTAATCTCCGTATTCCTTTAACAACTAGGGAAGAAATGTGGACTTCGCGTGCTGGAAGTTCAAAGCTCTCTCCCGCGCGGACCCTCGCGTGAGCCCTCTCCCCCGCTACCTTTATCGCAGAAACCGAACTCGGGCGCTGCAGAACACGCCCAACCATCTTCTGTAGCTCCGTATGAATTTGCTCATCAGTAATTGCTCTAACTTTTTCTGCTGGTGCTTCAAACAAAAGAACACCTTCGGCGTCATCAGTGACTGTGCTTGCGCCGAGGACGATTGTGGCGACGTATTCCTTCTCACCTTCAGTAATGTACTGAAGCAGCCTCGTTCCATTTCCAAAACCAAGAACCAAGACGCCGGTGGCCATTGGATCTAGCGTTCCTGCGTGTCCAACTTTCTTGGTACCGAGTGCGCGACGAGCAATAGCCACAACATCGTGACTGGTCATTCCAGCGGATTTATCTACAGCGAGAAATCCGTCAGTTATCAATCTTCATCCGCTCGTTCGCGGGGAGCCTTGTATGGATCAGGCTCTCCTGCGTACTTAGCATTCGCACGAAGGGCAATGACTTCGGCATCTCGCTGATGGACTGTCTCTAGAAGTGATTCAAGTGCCTTTGCGCTCTCAGGCAGCGCATCAGAAAAGAAATCAATGGAAGGCGTAATCCGCATTCCAAGATCTTTACCCAGGGCCGCACGAATGACCCCTTTGGCACTGTCTAGAGCAGCGGCTGATGCAGCTCGCTGCTCTTCATCACCAAGAACTGTGTAAAAAACGGAAGCATGCTGTAGGTCGCCAGTAACGCGCGTATCCGTAATTGTGACGAACCCCAAGCGAGGATCTTTAATCTTCCCCTCAAGGAGTCCCGCCACAACAACTTTTATTCGGTCAGCAACTTTCTGCGAACGATGTGATTGGCCCATTGTTATACCCGCTTCTTCTCGCGCATCTCGTAGACCTGTACAACGTCACCGATCTGTACATCCTTGAAGTTCCCAACGCCGATACCGCACTCGAAGCCTTCGCGGACTTCAGTTGCATCGTCCTTGAATCGCTTGAGAGATTCGATAGTCAAACCATCTGTGACAATCTCACCCTTACGCAGCAATCGAGCTTTCCCATTTCGGCGGATGATTCCGTCCAAAACAATGGAGCCAGCGATGTTTCCGAACTTGCTCGACTTGAAGATCTCGCGGATTTCCGCATTTCCAAGCACAACCTCTTCGAACTCTGGCTTGAGCAGTCCCTTGAGTGCGAGTTCGACCTCTTCGATTGCTTGATAAATAACCGAGTAGAACCGGACATCCACACCCTCTTGATCGGCAAAGATTGCCGTCTGCGGCTCTGGCTTCACGTTGTATCCGATGACAACCGCAGTAGATGCCGAAGCCAGAGTGATGTCGCTCTTCGTAATAGCACCAACACCGCGGTGAATAACACGGAGATCAACTTCGGCTCCAACATCAAGCTGCATTAATGCATCTTCGAGCGCTTCTACCGATCCACTCACATCACCCTTGAGGATGAGATTGAGTGTGGTGATCTTCGACTGCTCCATGAAGTCTTCTAGCGAGACCTTCTTACGGGCCTTGGCTAGCTGAGCGTTCCGCTCTGCTGCCTGACGCTTCTCAGCGATCTGGCGGGCCGTACGGTCTTCATCGGCAACAAGGAAGGTATCCCCAGCATTTGGCACGGACGTAAATCCCAGTACCTGTACTGGTCGCGAAGGTCCTGCCGTTTCAACATTATCACCATGCTCATCCAACATCGCACGAACACGACCGAAGGAACCGCCAGCGACAATTGCATCTCCAACTTTAAGTGTTCCGCGCTGAATAAGGACGGTCGCAACTGGTCCGCGACCTCGATCGAGGTGGGCTTCAATTGCAACACCCCGAGCATCATCATCAGCAACTGCTTGAAGATTGATAGTGGCATCGGCAGTAAGAAGAATGGAATCAATAAGCTCTTTAATTCCATCGCCGGTCTTCGCAGAGACGTTTACGAAGATTGTGTCTCCGCCGTATTCCTCTGCAACCAAGTTGTACTCCGTGAGTTGTTGGCGAACCTTCTCTGGGTTTGCACCTTCTTTATCAATCTTGTTTACGGCAACAACGATTGGCACGTCTGCAGCTTGCGCATGGTTGAGTGCCTCAATGGTCTGAGGCATCACGCCATCATCTGCGGCAACAACCAAAACCGCAATATCGGTTACCTTTGCACCACGAGCACGCATTGCAGTAAATGCTTCGTGACCAGGCGTATCAATGAAGGTAATCGCACGATCTAGACCGTTGTGATTGTGGTGAATTTGGTAGGCGCCAATGTGCTGCGTGATTCCACCCGCCTCGCTCTTAACCACTTCAGTCTTACGGATCGCATCGAGCATTCGAGTTTTACCGTGATCGACGTGGCCCATGACCGTAACAACAGGTGGTCGCGTGACCAACTGTGATGGATCAAGAGAAGCGAGTTCGCCCTCAAGGTCGATATCGAATCCTTGAAGAAGTTCGCGATCTTCATCCTCTGGGCTGACGATCTGAATGACGTAACCCAATTCAGCGCCAAGTAGTGCGAAAGTATCTTCGTCCACTGATTGGGTAGCCGTGACCATCTCACCAAGGTGGAATAGGGCCGCAACCAGGGCGGCTGGATCGGCATTAATTTTCTCTGCAAAATCTGCAAGTGACGCTCCCCGACGCATACGGATAGATGTCTTTCCGTCACCGTGTGGAACTACTGCGCCACCCAGTTGTGGCGCCTGCATATTGTCGAATTCATCGCGCAGCGCCTTTCTACTCTTGGGCTTTCGCTTACTGCTTTTGCTCGCATTCTTACCAAACGCGCCACCCGTACTTCCACGTTGTGGTCGACCAGCAGCTGGACGGGCGGGTGCTCCGGCTGCGCCCCCGGCGCTCGGTGTGCGGTACGGACTTCCGGCGGCGCCGGTGGATGGGCCACCAGCGCGTGAAGGAAAACCAGTTCCGCCCGCCGGACGTGAAGAAGAGGGACGTGCCGCAAAACCAGGGCGGACAGATCCTGGACGCGGACCCGACATTGGTGGTCGTGGCGCGCCTGGCCCAGTTGGCCGTTGCGGTGGGCGCGGAGTTCCAAAAGCATTATTGCCGGGGCGCGGCACTGGTGGGCGTGGCGCCGGTGGGCGCGGAGTTCCAAATGGATTGTTGCCCGGGCGCGGAGCTGCCGGGCGCGGGATAGCTCCGCCAGCTGCTGGTAATGATGGGGCAGTTGGAGTGGCTGCCGCCGGTGGTGCGGGAATTGCGACTGATGCTGCAGTTGATGCTATTGGTAAAATTGGTGTCACCGGTCGCGCTTCGGCTGCAGCTTCGCGGGCGTGTTGGGCAGTGGTCTGCTCAACTAGTCCAGGTGCGAGTTCAGCCAAGAGTTCGGTTGCGGCCTCTGGCGTGATCTCCTCTTTTGCGGGTTTTGCGGTGGCCTTCTTTACGGCGGCCTTCTTGACGGGCTTGGTAACTTCTAGCGGCTTTGCATTTGGGAAGAGTTCAAGCATCTTCCGTACAACGGGTGCCTCTACTGTCGATGATGGAGATTTGACGAATTCGCCTATCTCCTGGAGTTTCGCAAGGACGACCTTGCTCTCCATACCGAGTTGTTTTGCTAACTCATGTACGCGGACCTTTGCCACAGTTCTCCTGTCTTGGCCCGCAATTTCTTAGATGCGAGCCTTAGTTGCCTGACCTCATGATCGGTTCGAACTCATTTGAGTGTCATATCTTTCGCATCCATTTCGTAGTTGTTACTTGTTACTTCCTAGATTCAACCGAACTTATGTAAGCAAGTAATTCGCTGCCATCCACGCTCTGTTCTCGTCTAAATGCCCAACGAAAAGACCCGCGTTTGACTGCTCGTACTGCACACAAGGGGTGTACCCACGCTCCCCGACCTGGGGAGGTGCGCTGTGGATCCGGAATTACATTTCCATCGATACACACCACACGAAGTAGCGCCGAAGGATTTTCACGTTTGCGACAGTCAACACAACTCCGCAAGTTTTTACTCTTGCTAGAGGAGGTGCTCATGACCACCGTCCGCTCAAATTCAACGTGCCAACCTTACCTGCCCAACGCGAGATATGCGAAACGGTTTCAAAAAGGGCGGTTTTATTGCTCCGACCGCGTTGGATTTGGGACATCGGAGTGAATATCGATGCGCCAGCCCGTCAATCGTGCCGCAAGGCGTGCATTCTGGCCGTCTTTACCAATGGCCAGGGAGAGTTGATAGTCCGGAACCGTCACTTTGGCCGAACGAGCAGCCAGATCAACAATCTCAACCTTCTCGACGCGGGCCGGAGCCAGAGCGTGGCCGACAAAGACGGCTGGGTCTTCCGACCAGTCCACGATGTCGATCTTCTCGCCATGGAGTTCATCCATCACGGCGCGAGCACGAGCGCCCAACGGACCGATGAGCGAACCCTTGGGACTCACACCAGCACGATGAGTTCGGACTGCAATCTTGGTCCGATGCCCAGCTTCGCGAGCCACGGCCATGATCTCGACAATTCTGTCGGCAATCTCCGGAACCTCTAGGGCAAACAACTGCTTCACAAGAGCTGGGTGACTTCGCGAGAGCGTGACTTCGGGACCTTTGAGTCCTTGTTTTACTTCGACGACGAAACATTTGATCCGCTCGCCATGGGTATAGACCTCGCCCGGGACTTGTTCCTGAGGCGGAACCTTGCCTTCAACTCGTCCCAGGTTCACATAAACCGTGCGCGGGTCTCGTCCTTGCTGAACGACCCCGGAGACAACGTCACCGACGGACGCGGTGAACTCTCCCACGATATCCGCATCATTTGCTTCGCGCATCTTCGCTTTAATGAGTTGGCGTGCCGTTGAGGTTGCGATTCGACTAAAACCTTCAGGACGATCCACCACTTCTTCAATCTTTTCCCCATCATCTCCAAAAATAGGAACTCGGATTTGGATCTCCCCGCTCTCGCGGTCCAAGTGGGCATACGCATGAGCACGCGCCTCGGGCATATGAGCGTACGCAGTAAGAACAGCGGCTTCTATTGCGCCAATGAGGCGGTCGAAAGGAATGTCACGTTCAATTGTGAGGGATGCGAGTGCCTTCATATCTACATGCATCAGATGTCCTCGCCTTTGCGATTAAATTCAATCTCGACTTGCGCCCGCTTGATTTCCAGAAAAGGGAGTTCGATTTTCTTTGCTACTTTTCCAGCAACAATCACGCAGACGGATTCGTCATGAACTACATCGACTCGTCCAGTCACTATCTCGCCATTGACCATTACCGATCGGACCAATCGATTCAAATTCTTCTGCCAATGTCTGGGTTGAGTAAGTGGGCGATCCACGCCCGGTGAGGTTACTTCCAAAGTAAATGGAGTCTCGCCGAGGAAATCTGCGGCATCGAGAATTGAAGAAATTTCCTTTGATGCCACCGTTACATCATCAAGGTTGATACTTTCCAGGCTGTCGACCACGCATGTGATGAGCCGTCGATTTCCCGGGGATGCAACGCTCACTTCTTCAAGTATGAGGCCGTGTGACTCCACGGCGGAAGTAATAGCAATCGTTATTTCTTGGACCAGATCCATTGAATTTCACTTTCTATGAAGTTGTAATTGAGAGCATAACCCAGAAAGCAACCAACTACCAATGTGCGAGGGTGTCGACCCCCACTTTGAAGATCAAAAGTGCTGTCACCAATAAAAATATTTTGCGCACAAAGGTGGACCCGCCGCGGATCGCCATTCGAGCGCCAAGGAGTCCGCCAGCAATATTTGCCATACCTAGAATCAGACCCACCTTCCAAAGAATGACGCCATGCACGCCAAAAATAATTATCGCGCCACAATTCGTTGCGACATTGACTACCTTTGCAATGGAGGAAGCGGAGAGAAAAGCAAAGCCGAGTAAGGCGACAAGAACCACCATCAGGAAAGTTCCGGTACCCGGACCAAAAATTCCGTCATAGAAACCAATGCCCGCTCCCGTAGCAATCGCAATCCACCGGCGGCGTTTGTGAGTATGGCGAAGCTCCTCAATATGACCAAGGGTTGGATGAAGCCACGTATAGATACCGACCGCGAGAAGTAAAACAAAGACGATAGGTCTTAGTGCACGAGTCGGAATGTACGAGGCGAGCAAAGCACCACACATTGAACCTATCAAAGCGGGAAGGGCCATGAAGAGAGTGAATATGAAATCTGGTTTCACCCTTCTTCTGTAAAGAATGGCTGCCGCAGTTGTTCCAAATATTGAAGAGAGCTTATTTGTTCCCAGAACTTGAACGGTTGGAGATTGGGGAAGTCCGATAAGAAGTGCGGGAAGTTGAATCAAGCCTCCACCACCGGCGATTGCGTCAATGAATCCTGCGCTGAGTGCGGCAAGTCCCATGAAGATCATGGTGAGGGTGGGGATGTCTCCAAAGAAATTCATCTTATCCCCTTGCTTATGAAAGCAGTGTGGTTATTTTCTTCGCTGCATCTGCGACAAGGGCCTCAGATCGTTGACCAGTTCGACGGACGCGAATTTCGACTTTGCCTTCCACGAGGGCTTTGCCAACGACGACAATGATTGGATTCCCGATTAATTCGGCATCCTTGAATTTCACACCCGGGCTGGCATCGCGACGATCATCAAGCATCACTTTGTAGCCGGCGCTCTCCAGTTCTTTGGCGAGTTCTTCCGCAACATCGAAAGGGTGATCTTCCTTCCCGGTTGCAACGATATGGATCTGCGCTGGGGCAATCTCTTTTGGCCAGTTCAAGCCCAATTCATCATGGGTTTGTTCGGCGATTGCGGCAACTGCGCGCGAAACCCCGATGCCATACGACCCCATCGTCACAACTCGCGATTTTCCATCGCTATCAAGCACCGTCAAATCGAGTGCTTCGGCGTACTTTCGCCCGAGTTGGAAGATATGACCAATTTCGATGGCGCGATCGATGACTACTGGCCCAGAACACTCTGGACATGCGTCGCCTTTACGCACTTCAGCAGATTCAACATACCCATCAACTTTAAAATCCCGCCCGTTTACAACATTGAGAGCATGAAAGCCGTGTTTGTTAGCGCCCGTCACCCACTTGGTACCTGGAGCAATGCGAGGATCTGCATAAAGCGTCAGGCCAAAACTCTGTGAGTTTTGTGGACCGACATAACCTTTGACAAGAGTTGGATTCTTTGCGAAATCAGAATCTTCGAACAGGCGCAAGTCCTGCACGCCAGGAAGATTTGCTTGCAGACGCTTCAGGTCCACTTCCCTATCTCCGGGAACAAGCACCGAAATATTCTTTCCATCCGCGACGAGCAGAACATTTTTCAGGGTATCCGCGCCTGCGAAACCACCACCATGTCGCTCATTAAGGACGGCCACCAAAGAATCAATCGTTGGCGTATTCGGAGTCTCAACAATTTCCATCGCGGGAACACCCGCTGGATCCACAGCGGCGATCACAGTCTTCATCGCTTCAACATTTGCCGCATACCCGCACTTCTCACAAAGAACGTACGTGTCTTCACCAGTGGGGCATGGCGCTAAGAATTCTTCAGAGCGAGATCCACCCATGGCACCCGACATCGCACTCACTATGTTGTACCGCATTCCCAGACGATCAAAAGTCTTGATGTAGGCAGCGCGATGCTTGTTGTATGACTCATGCAGGCCCTCGTCAGTAAGGTCGAAAGAGTAAGAATCTTTCATCACAAACTCTCGTCCGCGAATGATTCCGCTGCGTGGCCGTGGTTCATCCCGATACTTCGTCTGGATCTGGTAAAGAGCGAGAGGCAGATCCTTGTAGGAGGAGTACTCCCCCTTCACCATCAAAGTGAACATTTCCTCGTGTGTTGGACCCAAAAGATAGTCCGCACCACGACGATCCTTGAGCCGGAAAAGGTCGGGGCCGTACTCCGTCCAACGGTTCGTCTCTTCGTATGCTTCTCTGGGCAATAGGGCAGGAAAGTGGACTTCCTGAAAGCCCGCCGCGTCCATCTCTTCACGTATGACCCGTTCGATATTGCGCAAGGTGATGTAGCCCAGTGGCAACCATGAATAAATGCCGGCGGCAATCCGCCGGATATAACCGGCTCTTACAAGCAGGCGGTGACTGGCAACTTCAGCGTCAGATGGATCATCCCGTAGGGTGCGTAAGAAAAGAGTGGACATTCGCAACATAAGCGCGAGCCTACCTGAGGAAATCGGGCGGACGTACTAGATAGGTACTAGCGAACCTCAACCGCTGGCTGCCCCGAAGCAACTCCTGCTGCCTCCATCTCTTCGGCAAGGCGCATCGCCTCTTCAATCAATGTCTCAACAATTTGGGCTTCAGGTACTGTCTTGATCACAACGCCCTTGACGAAGATCTGTCCCTTTCCATTTCCGGAAGCGACCCCTAGGTCAGCTTCCCGTGCTTCACCCGGTCCATTGACAACGCATCCCATTACGGCAACGCGAAGTGGAACCGTCATTCCTTCCAGGCCCGCTTGGACTTTCTCCGCCAAGCTATAAACATCCACCTGAGCTCGTCCGCAGGATGGGCAGGAGACGATTTCCAATTTACGTTGACGCAAATTGAGGGATTCAAGAATTGAGATGCCAACTTTAACTTCTTCAACTGGCGGAGCCGATAGCGAAACCCGGATTGTGTCCCCGATTCCCTCAGCTAGAAGAATGCCAAATGCCGTGGCCGATTTAATGGTTCCTTGAAAGAGAGGACCGGCTTCCGTAACACCGAGGTGAAGTGGGTAGTCACACTTCTGAGCAAGCAGGCGATATGCACTCACCATGGTCACGGGATCGTGGTGTTTGACCGAGATCTTTATGTCGTGAAAACCGTGCTCTTCGAATAAGGAGCACTCCCAGAGGGCAGATTCGACTAATGCCTCTGGGGTCGCTTTTCCATACTTGGCGAGTAAGCGGGGATCAAGGGAGCCGGCATTTACGCCGATGCGAATTGGAATTCCAGCATCACCAGCCGCCTTTGCGACTTCCTTGACTTTGTCATCAAATTGTTTGATATTCCCAGGATTTACTCGTACCGCAGCACATCCCGCATCGATGGCGGCAAAAATATATTTGGGTTGAAAGTGAATATCTGCAATAACTGGGATTTGTGAATGCTTGGCAATGTGAGCGAGCGCATCCGCGTCATCTTGGCTTGGAACTGCAACCCGGACTATCTGGCATCCAGCAGCCGTAAGTTCGGCAATCTGTTGCAGAGTTGCGTTGACATCTGAGGTCAAAGTTGTACACATCGACTGCACACTGACTGGTGAATCACTTCCGACCATGACGCTTCCGACCCGAAGTTGGCGGGTCTTTCGGCGCGACGAGAGTGTAGGCGGAGGCGCTGAAGGAATCCCTAAGTCAACCATGTATGCATTCTGCCCTACTTGGCGGTTCCCTTCACCTTGCGACTCCTGCAGACGCTTACAGATTGATGTTAATCGGATTGACGATGTCCGCCACCAGGAGAAGAAGGGTGAGCCCAACAAGAAGGACAAAGACGATCATCGTGATTGGAGTCAGAACCGCGACATCAATGGCAGGCGGTCGAGAGCGACCGCGGAGCCGGGCGATAAACGCTCTTACTTCGTCCGCGATAGCCACCGCCATATGACCTCCATCGAGAGGCAGAAGTGGCAGAAGATTGAAAATGCCCACAAAGAAATTGAGGCTGGCGATGATGAGGATGAAGGTAGCAAGACGTTCGGAGAGAGAAAGTTTTGAACTTCCGACTGCCTCGCCGGATACACGAGCAACTCCGACAACTCCGACAAGACCTTCAGGGTCTCTCGCTTTGCCTCCAACGGTCTGAGACCAAAGTTCGGGAACTTTGGTCGGAAGGGAGATGAGGGACTTGACCGAGGCCGAAATGAAATTTCCAGTCGTGATTGCCGATTGCTTTACTGCGGTGAAAGGGTCGCTGCGGACGAGTGCATACTCATTGAAGATGCCGATAAAGCCAATGGTCTTGCCGCTGACGACTCTCGCATGTGGAGTTATAGATATTTCCAGATCGGGCAACCCCAATGAAGTCGAATTCTGGACGATTTTGCTTCCGCGATTTATTCCGAAGAGAAGTGGGACACCGGCGGATTTGCGAATGATCTCAACATCGCTTGACCACTTTGTAATCGGCTTGCCGTTGATTGAAACAATCGTGTCACCTGCCTTTAATCCCGCCGCCTTGGCCGGGGAAACAGGTGAAGACGAGGTGCAGGCTTGATTGCCAGTGGCAGGAGGGACACATGGACTAATTTGGGCGATAGTAGAGGTCGCTTGCGAAGTGCCTATACCTATAAAGAGAATGAGAAGCAGCACATAGCCAAGGACGAAGTGTAGAAAAGAGCCCGCCCCAAGAACTATTAGCTTTCGACTTCCTTTGGCACGGTAGAAATCTCGCTCGCCCCCGATGAGACCTTCACTCGGCGACATCCCTTCGATACGGCAGTACCCTCCGGCTGGAATGGCCTTTATACCGAATTCAGTCTCGCCACGGACCGTGGACCAGATTTTCGTTCCGAATCCAAGGAAAAACTCGCTCACCCGCATACCAAAATGCTTCGCAGTAATGAAGTGTCCGAATTCGTGGACCATCACTGAAAATAGGAGCGCAACGACAAAAGCCAGAATCCCGAGTAATTGCATTGCGCTATCTTGGCAGGTCAGGCTGACAAGTGAGAACTTATTGCAAGTAGTAGAATTTCCGCCATGACAACGATCCCTCAGGTACGTTCATTGGTGACTGCAATCCCAGGTCCAAAGTCTCAAGAAATTCTCAAGCGGCGTTCAGAGGCGGTCTCCGCCGCCCTGGGAATGGCTATACCTATTGTGGTCGAACGAGCCGGTGGCGGAGTCATTGTGGACGTGGACGGAAATTCCATTATTGACATGGGCGCGGGCATCGCGGTGGTCAATGTAGGCAATAGCGCCGAACGCGTCGTGGCCAACGTGCAGGCGCAGGTTGCCGCATTCACACATACCTGCTTCATGGTCGCCCCATACCTTGGTTACATCGAGGTATGCGAGGCCCTCAACCGCCTCACTCCAGGTACCCATAAGAAGAAATCAATTCTTCTCAATTCCGGTGCCGAGGCCATTGAAAATGCGGTGAAGATTGCCCGTAGTTATACCAAGCGCCAAGCCATCGTCGTTTTCGAGCATAGTTATCACGGTCGCACCAACCTCACTATGGCTATGACTGCGAAGAACTTGCCGTACAAGGAAGGTTTCGGTCCATTCGCTCCTGAGATTTATCGGATGCCCATGGCCTACCCAATGCGTTGGCCAGGCGGAGCCGAGAAGTGTGCGGAAGAGGCACTCGATTTCGTCATACATAAAATGGAGAAAGAGCTAGGCGCAAAAAATATTGCCGCCATTGTCATCGAACCGATTCAAGGTGAAGGCGGTTTCATCGTTCCGCCCAAGGGCTTCCTGCCGGGGCTCTCTAAGTTCGCAACCGAGAACGGCATCGTTTTCATTGCCGATGAAGTCCAAACTGGTTTTGCCCGCACTGGTCAGATGTTTGCCTCGGAGGACGAAGGTGTAGTTCCAGACATCATCGCAACAGCAAAGGGAATTGCCGGTGGACTTCCGTTGGCAGGTGTCACTGGACGCGCAGAAATCATGGATGCAGTGCATGGAAGCGGATTAGGTGGAACATACGGTGGCTCCCCCGTTGCATGTGCAGCGGCCATCGGCGCAATTGCGACCATCGAAGAAGAGGATCTCTGCAAGAGTGCACTTGAGATGGGAAAGATAATTTCGGATGCTCTTCATGAGATGAAGAGAAAGTATCCAATCATCGGTGAAGTACGCGGTCGGGGCGCCATGCAAGCGATCGAGCTTGTCATTCCTGGTGGAATAGAGCCAAATCCTGCCGCGCTCACCTCAATTGTTAAGTACTGCCAGCAACAGGGAGTACTTATTCTCTCGGCCGGCACTTACGGCAACGTCATCCGACTTCTCCCTCCGCTTGTGATGCCAGAGCACCTCTTACGTGAAGCACTCGGCATTCTTGACGAGGCGATTGCGGCGGTTTAAGGAACGTACCGAATCACTAGCAGAAAAGTCATTGACCCACAGTGATCCGCGGAATTGGTTTTGATTTAGATAACACCCTTTTCGACCATCGCGGTGCCGCAGCGGCTGGGTTATCTTCCTTCTTACGCCGAAGAGACTGGGTCTACGAAGGTGAACCTGATCTCGAAACCATCTGGCAACAAATAGAACAGAAATATTTCTCCGAGTATGTCGCCGGAAATTTGACACTGGCAGAACATCGACGCGAACGAATGCGCGAATTCCTTCAGAGAGCAAATCTTCACGCAGATAGCGATCATTTGGATGAATATTTCACAGAGTATCTTGAGGAATATTCGAATTCATGGGTCGCTTATTCGGACGCACTTCCCACCCTTGAAGCCCTACGAGAGTCAGGGTACGTTCTCGCGGTTTTAACCAATGGGCAGCAAGAACAACAGGAGCGCAAATTGGCAAAAATGGGGTTAAGTCATTTCTTCTCGTCGGTTCTAGCAATAGGCAAGGTGACCCATCCCAAACCCGATGCGCGAGCTTTCCTGCACATGTGTGCTTCATTAGAGTGCGAACCTGAGGAAGTCGTTTATGTCGGAGACGATCCGCAAGTGGATGCAATAGCGGCCACTCGTGCAGGACTTCACGGGGTATGGCTCAACCGAGAGGGTCTGCAAACGCAAGTCGGCATAAGTAATCAGATAAGTACACTTGCCATGTTGAAAGGCTCCCTCCCGAATCGAGGTACTCAATGACAAAGAAGGAGATACCTCCGATCCGCCCTACCGTTCGCGTGCTGATGCTTGATGACCAAGACCGTGTCCTGCTTTTTCGTGGTCAAGATCCTCATCAACCCACCACTCGTTTCTGGTTTCCTCCAGGCGGCGGCATTGAGCCCGGTGAAAGTGTCGAAGATGCTGCCAGACGTGAAGTAAGAGAGGAAACAGGATTGGTCAATTTCGAACTTGGTCCTCACATTTGGAATCGACGCCACGTTTTCATGTTTTACGGAACACATCAGGACGTGCGGGAAACCTGGTTCTTTGCGCGCGTTCCTGCCTTCAGTATCGACATCTCCGGATTCACCGACCAAGAAAGAGAGAGTCTGCAGGAGCACCGTTGGTGGACACTTCCCGAACTCGAATCCACAACCGATTCGCTCACACCCCGCGACCTTGCAGCTCTACTAAAAAACCTCTTTGAGAACGGACTTCCGACCAGCCCAGTCACTGTCCAAGTTTGACGTTGACTCCGTCTTCAGAGGCGTATGTACGCCTACCTGGAGCCCAGATTAGTCAGATCTCTGAATTTTGACCTTTTAAGGCGCACATTGTTTGTATCCTTTATGGTACTTTTCAAGCATTAAATGCAGTATTATTCTAACCATCAAAGCGCACATTGTTTGCGAAGGGAGGATCATGGCACTCAGTACTCAGACGCGAATTGCACGGTCAATCGGCCGCAGCAAGCGAGATGTTTTCTTGCGCGCCGATTTCGCCGAACTTGGTAGCCCAAGCCGAGTCACTCGAGCCATCAGTGAGCTGATTACCAAAGGAAAGCTGGTACGACTCGGGTATGGCGTATATGCCAAAGCGATACCCAGCGCCGTCACAGGCAATCCGATACCACGAAAAGTGCTCGAATCTTTGGTAGTTGAAGCATTCGACTCTTTACGCATTCCTGTGGAAATGGGCGTTGCACGTTCGGCTTACGCAACCGGTAGTACGAATCAGGTGCCAATGTCAGTAACCATCTCCACTGGTTCCAGGCGGGTCAGTCGCAAACTAAAGCTCGGCAACCGTGAGGTCATATATGAGAAGCCTCTCGCCCGAGCAATTTGAACTTATCGTCGCTGCGGCGAACGAAGGTTTGTCGCTATTTTCTGCGGGAGGATTAGAAAAAGACGTTCACCTCACCGAGGTATTGCGCGCATTAAAGTTAGTTGAGACTGAGGATCTCACACTTGTCTTCTGTGGCGGCACCAGTCTCGTCAAGGCATACGGATATCTGAATCGGATGTCTGAGGACATCGACATAAAGATTGTTGACCGATCGGGCAGAAGCACCTCGGCCATCCGGCAAAGTATGAGTCATCTCAAAGTTGCAGTGACTCATGCCTTTGTCGATGCCGGATTTGCTGTTGACGCATCCCAAGCTATGAGCGCAAATCGTTACATAACCTTCGATCTTCGCTATGAGCCGAAGTTTCCAAGTGAAGTAAGTTTGCGGCCAGAGATCAAGGTGGAGTTCACTTATGCTCCCGCCCACTTGCCCGTAGTGCAACGTTCAATAAGCACGCTGCTTCTTCGTGATCTGGGAATGACTGAACAGTCTTTGAAATTCGCTTGTAACGCCATGGAGGAAACTCTGGCGGAAAAAGTGCTCGGTTTCCTTAGGCGTTCCTCAAAACTCTCGTCGAAACAAGATGGTGACGAACGCCTAGTTCGCCATATCCACGACGTGCACATCTTGGCGGGCATGGCACCAGACTTAGTTGCTACACATCGAGCCTTCAAACTGGCTGTTGAGGAAGATGTCAGGAAATTCGCAAATCAAGATCCTGCTTTCTCACAAAATCCGAAACTCATGCTCCAAACTGCTCTTCAAAAGGCATCTACAGATTCGCAACGGAGGGTGTCATACTCAAAGTTTGTGGAGGACCTAGTCGCTGGTGGCGCACCAGATTTTGATGCGGCGCTTTCAACTTTTGCGCTCCTGGCTGGTGGATTGATCGCCGAACTTGATTAGGCCCTGATGTTCATCACCACTCTCTGCGGCAGGCAAAACCAATCAGTGCGTCAGTTGCACCCAATTAACCGTTGAAGCTCGATCATCTCGTTGCCCCTGGCCACTGAAATCGCAGGGATGCTGATCACGGAAAGCCTCGGTTTCTTTGGTATTCAATGGAGTCACTCCCACACTTGCGAACGCAGCCAGCACGGAAGGCGTCATATGATCAAAGACGCTACCCAGAATCTCTCTTCCATCCTTTGCCGGCCAGGTTCCAAATAGGTCCAGATCGAAATCGAACTCCTTGTCTCCTAAGGCTGCGTAGCCAATAAGTTCGCCGGCTTTAACGGAATCGCCGACTTTGAATGCTCTTGCAAAATAGATATGTCCAAATTGAAACAAAACACCCTTATCCAAGGGCGTTGAAAAGCCAATCCCATTACCATTCATCGGTCGACCACTCACCTTGTTGGCCTCTAAATTGATGCTCGCAACAGTTCCGTCAAAAGGTGCAAACATTTTTACTTTGTCCAAGGTGCCTCGGAATTGCGCTATGGGGTAGAAGTAGTGCTTGAGCGATCTGTTCGTTTCTAACACTTGGTCAAATGTATATCCATCACGATTATGACCCGAGCAACTCCTATATTTGGAAATACTCTCAATTTGAGTGAGATCCACAGGGATTGCGGAAATATATTTGGCATCCGGGCTGGGCCAGTCGGAGAGTTTTCCTTCATCTACGCTCTTTTTCGGATCCGATTTTCCCTCCGAATTCGTAGGCGACGACGGAGTCGGCTTCGCTGTCGCCTTTGCCACAACCCAGACCAATTTCTTATTCTTCTTGTCACAAATGAATGTCTTACCAGCGACTTTAGTTTTAGCGCCAGGTTTTGTGCAGGTACCACCCAATTTTGCGGCGGCGAATGCTCCCGAGGTCAGTCCTAGAAGCAAAGTGATACAGAGAGAAATGACTGCCAATTCGGTCTTTTTTCGCGTCATAAAGTCGGACATAAGAGAAAGACTAACGTCACCAGATGCATTCGCAAGGGCTCCTTCCCTAGTGCCTTTTTTGCCATCGCATGCGGCCTCGGCAATCCCACTAATCGTTAATACGCCCCCTTATTCAGTGCAGTAGATTCACCTCGTGGCTCAAGATCGCGAATCTTCAAAAACTCCCTCGGGCACGCCAAGTCTCATCATTTTCGATTGCGATGGCGTGCTTGTTGACAGCGAGGTAATCTCCATCGCAATCGATGAGATTGTCCTGGCCGACCTAGGGTGGCAGATCGGGAAAGACGAGATCATCGCCCGATTCGTTGGTCGCTCGCACGATCATTTTCTAAAAGTTGTTGAGGAACACATCGGCTATAAACTGCCCAACGATTGGGAAGATTCGTACCAACACCTTTATCGTGAGGCAATGCTGCGTGATCTTCGCCCCGTTGCAGGAATTATTGATGCCCTCGATTCGATCACGGTTCCCTCGTGTGTGGCTTCCAATGGGAGCCACGAAAAGATGCAATTCACCTTGGGACTAACCGGACTCCTGACACGATTTGAGGGTCGTATATTTAGTGCATCAGAAGTCTCGTTTGGAAAACCTGCACCAGATCTATTCCTCCACGCATCATCGATACTCGGGTATGGGCCATCTGACTGCGTTGTTGTTGAGGACAGTGTGGCGGGCGTTCAAGCAGCTCTTGCTGCCGACATGAATGTGATTGCCTATGCCGGAGGAGTCACTCCGCGAGAGCAACTGGAACTCTTTGGTGTGAGCGTCATTGACCACATGTCAGAACTCCCGCAAAGTTTGGAAAAGTTCGCCACTTGAGAGCGCTTCTATAGGTTTCGACTTAATCCCTGGCAGAGACAACCGCATTGAGCAATCCCACTAATTGTTAATGTAGCTCCTTTACCGTCTGGAATTTTGTTACTCCGCGTGACATGAATTTATGCCATAGTTTGTTCGCCTTGGTTTTTGCAAGGAAATGGTGTGATGCGAGGGCTGGTAATCCTCACAAGCAAGCATTGCGCCTTGGAGTTGGCGGCAAGAGAGACCTTGGAATTCTCTAGGGTCTCTCTTGCTTTCTATCCACACTTATTACCCATTCACATTGAAACTCGCGTTATTCATCGCGTCCTAAATGTAAGGCAAGTATTCGGATGCGTTGTTGGCGTGGTGTAACGGCAGCATTACAACTTTTACCAAGTTGCCGGTGCGGGTTCGATTCCCGTCGTCAACTCCGTAGTCTCAAGTTCACAGGACTGATCTATTGGTATCGATCAAGAAGTTAGCGAAGTTGAGCAAGAGCCTCGAGGAAACTCGAGGCTCTTTCAATTTATCTGCGCAAAATCTTGGGCAGCCCCACTAATCGTTAATGCAACCCCTCTCGGGTTCAGGGAGTAGCCGACTTTTTCCCACATCACGTGCGTGATGAACTAAATGGACAAAGTTGAATTCACCGTCGCCCAGATTTCCTTATTGCGCGCAACAAGCAAACCCGAACGAGCGTGATCAGCTACACGGTAATTGGAACCGTCGGGACGTGTTGCATGTCCGCCTGCTTCCTGTAAGAACAAAACACCTGGGGCATGGTCCCACGGCAGTGTTCTCCAGTAGAGGGCAAAGTCCATCGATCCATTCGCTATCGCGGGATAGTCAAAGCCTGCGCACTTGCTTCCAAGAGAAAGACTGGCAAAACGACTTTCGACTGCCTTTACGTGTTCTGCTAGTTCTTGTGGGAGAAATCGGCGCAACACGGCCCCGTTCATAAAGGTCAGTTCTGGTGAGTCCTCACGAACGGTGATCCGTTCACCATTAATCCAAGATCCTGATCCTTTTTCTGAAACGGAGAGTCGATCCGCAACTGGATCCAAAATCCAGGAGGACACAGTGTCGCCATTGCGAACTAGCGCAACCATTATCGCAAACGGCGAAATCCCGCTCGCAAAGTTTGAGGTTCCATCCAGTGGATCTATAAGCCAAACACTTCCATCGTCCGTGAGTCGATCAAGAACAGTTGGGTCAGCGGAGGCCGCTTCCTCTCCGACAACCAGAGAGCCCGCGATCAAGGAACGTAATGCGGGTTCCAAAAATGCTTCGCCTGCTCTGTCTGCTTCGGTAACCCACTCGCCCGGAGACTTTTCTTCGGAATTCGCTTCGCGCTTCCCGAAGACCGGCATCACACACGTTTCTGCCGCTTCGCGGAGTAAGTTTGAAACGGAGGAGATCAGATCTGGCACGGCTCGTAGTATGACTCATTTCCTCTCGCACGGGCGCGCAAAAGACATTTGGCACTGCGAAACACAAGGAACCGACCTGGAGTTCATGCAACCCCTTTGAGTCTCGACAATTGGGCCTTCGAGAAGTGGCACCATGCTGGCAGAATGACACACATGACCCAGGACGACCGCCAAAAAATGCGCTCTTACTACGATGAACTTGGAAATGCGGAGTGGGAGCGGCTCGAAAAGGACATCAATGGGCGCGTCAGTTTGGAAGTACACCGTCAATTTCTAACTCGTTTCATCAGTGATGGCGACCGAGTCTTGGAAATCGGTGCTGGACCAGGTCGATTCACAATGGAATTGATTGAATTGGGCGCGAAGGTAGCGGTTACCGACTTCTCGCCCATCCAACTTGATCTAAACCGAGCACGACTTACGAGTTCGACTTCAGTGGAATCTTGGGAGGTACTCGATGTGTGCGATACATCCAAGTATGCGGATGGCGAATTTGATGCAGTCGTGGCCTACGGAGGGCCGTTGTCTTATGCGTTCGAGAATATTGATGAGGCTTTCAGCGGGCTATTACGCATCGTGCGCCCAGGAGGAATCGTCGTTGCATCTGTGATGTCATGGCTCGGCACGTGGAGACATCTCTTGGAGGATGTGATTACGGTTGCAGAAACTTTTGGGGAGGACGCGAACGATGCAATATTGCGTACTGGCGATCTACGACATATCGGAGGTGCGCATGTCTGCCAAATGTTCCGTGCATCAGATATCACGAATCTTGTTCAGCGTTGCGGAGGCGAGGTGCTAGCAATGAGTGCAAGCAATTGGGCATCTCTGGATAAACCGGAAGCACTTTCTTCTTTGGAGTCTGATCCTGATCGGTGGCGGCGGTTCCTTGAGCACGAGGTTGCGGCTTGCGCTGAAGCTGGAGCCGTAGACGGTGGCACGCACCTACTTTTTGCAGCGCGAAATATCTTGGCGGGTTAAACCTTGCCCAGCAACCCCACCAGTCGTTAATGCAATTCCCTTCGCCGCCGTCCCAGATAGCCGCGGTTAGGTGATTCCCATGTGTCGAGTGACAAGCGCGAGCGCTGCGATTGAGGGTGCGTCTTTCAACCTACCGTCTTTAATGAGATTCCAAACTTCATCTGGATCGAAGCGACGACACGCCATTCCCATTTCGGAAATTTCGGGACTCGACTTTCCAAGCGTGAGTTCAGTTGCAAGAAACACGGTGAATCCCTGATTTGAGAACCCATAAGCCTCATACAGCCTCCCTAGGACTTCTAACGACTTCGCCGCAAGCCCGGTTTCCTCTCTAAGTTCCTGTTTGGCCACTTCGAGAACATCCGTATCTGGTGCGCTCTCTAAGGAGCCTTGGGGAAACTCCCAATACCTGCCATCCACTGGATAGCGGTACTGCTCCACGAGATAAAATCCCGAACCATCGAACGGGACAACAAGTGCAAAATCAGGTTTATCAACACAACCGTAGATGCCTTCGGATCCGTCTGGAAAGACAACTTGGTCTTCCCAGACCGTCATCCAAGGATTTTTATAAACCATTCGACGATCAGTTCTCGCGATCTCGGGTGGCATAAGTCCTTCGTCACTCGGCATGATCGCAACCCCGCTCGCTATAAATGTCTTCTAAGCCTAGACGTAATTTTCCACGTTCTCTGGCTTCACACGCGGAAAACATGTTCGTGTAACTCATGTTGGGACAGGATTTCAAGAGAAATGAAATTCAACCAACTCCGGCAAGACGGCTTAGGTGCTACCTGTCGAGAACATTCTGGGAAGGCGAATAACCCTCACCCCTTTTGCGTTTTGCGATTCCGCTGAGTGCTTCAAGGACGACGCGGTTGGCAAGTATTGCTGTGATATCTGCGCTGTCATACGGTGGAGAGACTTCAACGATGTCTATACCGACTATTGGGAGTTCGAGGCAGATTCGCCGCACGGCTTCCAGCAATTCACGGCTTGTCATTCCACCTGGTTCTGGCGTTCCGGTGCCAGGCGCCATCCCTGGATCGACAACATCTATATCAATGGAAAGAAAAACTCCGTCGCACTCATCTAGAAGGCGATCAAAAGACTCATCCAATACTGTGTTCATTCCTCGGTTATGAATCTCTGTCATCTCGTACGAGCGCATTCCTTGGTCACGCATCCAATCGAGAGTCTCAGGTTCCGGCCAGTATCCACGTAGACCTACCTGCAAGAATCGATCACCTCGCACTGCGCCGGATTCGATTAATCTGCGCATAGGTGTTCCGTGTCCAACGAGTGCGCCGAATTGCGTATCGCCCGTATCAGCGTGCGCATCAAAGTGAATCATTGAGATCTTACCCATGCCTCGATGCCGTGCAATTCCTGCAACATCGGCCGAGGCAATGGAGTGGTCTCCCCCGAGAATGACCGGGATTTTCCCGGCTCGAGAAATCTTCTCTGTGGCATCTGCCAGTACGGCGAGAGAAGCGACAAGATCGCCTCCAGGCATTAGGAGATCGCCGGCATCTTTTACTTTCAATTCTTTAAGTGCATCAACTCGAAGCGTGAGGTGAGGACGCTCGCCGTCATGAGGCAGGTAGTCGCCTCCACGAATGGCTTGTGGCCCAAATTTGGTACCGGAGCGGTGCGATGTTCCGCTATCAATAGGCGCACCGATGATGATGACATCGGAATCGGCGAAGGTTTCTGGTTTATCCAGGTCGCATGCCGGGATTCCAAGGAAGGTGAAATTTGGTCCGTACATATTTCCAATGTTGGTCACCCTAAAAGGGTAACGCATCTCCTAGGAATCGAAGCCCAGACCCAATCGGTCAAGGACTTTCAGCCAGATATTTCGCCGACCGTTCTTCTGGTCTGCTCTATTGATCGACCACTGTGTGATGCGAATAAACAAGTAACGGAACGGCTCTGGCGGGAATGGGAGTGGTTTCCGTCTGACCATCTTGAGTGCTGTTCTCTCGGTCTTCTGCCAATCCAGCAAATCCAACATGGTTGCGGCTCCGAAACGAGTGGCAGCAACACCAAGGCCCGTATATCCCATGACATAGGCAATGCGACCTTTATGACCCCAGAACGGTGAGAATCGAGTGCACGTATCGATCGCGCCTCCCCAGCTATGCGTGAACTGAATTCCTTCCAACTGCGGGAAAGTCTTAAGAAAGTGGGACGCGAGAGTCGCATAAGTATCGGGACTAAATTCATACTCTTGTCTTACTTTTCCGCGGAAGTTATAGATGGCGTCATAGCCGCCCCAGAGAATCCCGCCATCACTCGTCAATCTGTAATAGTGGAATTGATTTCCTGCATCTGCAATGCCTTCACGGTTGGCCCAACCAATGCTCTCGCGTTGTTCGGGAGTGAGTGGTTCGGTAACGAGTTGATAGTCATATACCGGGATGACATATTTACGGGCGCTTCGAACGAGTGATCTAAAAACGTTGGTGGCGAGAGCTACTTTGGCAGCAGTGACTGTCCCATAGGCGGTATGGAGAACGACACTCTCATCCGACTCGTCCAACCAATCGACCTTTGAGTTCTCATAAATTTTCACGCCAAGCGACAGGCATGCCTTCTCCAGTCCCCATACGAGTCGAGCCGGGTCAACTAATGCAGTTCCGTCATGATCAAAAAGTGCGCCTTCATAGATCGGTGACTTGACCCGCGCTTGAATCTCCTCCTTGTTCAGAAATTCGATATTATCGCCAAACTCATTCCGAAGTTCAGCCTCCTCGCGCATACCTTCGATCTGCCACGGTGCCACTGCCACTCGCAGTTCTCCGGTGCGCTCCCAATCACAGTCAATCTTGTACCGCTTGATTGTCTCTTCGATTGCATCAAGATTTTCACGTCCCAGTCTTTCGATAGTCGCAATCTCTTTTCGAAAACGGCTATACCCATTGAGAAATCCATGAGTAAGTGAAGAGTTGCAGAAACCACCATTACGGCCAGAGGCTCCAGCGCCTGTTTCGCGCGCTTCGACAATGATTACTTCACGTCGAGGATCTCTCTCTTTAGCTAAAAGAGCGGTCCACAATCCTGTGTATCCAGCGCCAACAATGCACAAATCCGTTGTGACATCGCCAATTAACGCCGAATGAGATTCGGGTTCGAGGGGATCTTCATCTAGCCAGTAGAGAACAGGTTGTACATCTTTTAAATGGCGCAGAACAAAAGGGTCGATGTCTGACATCGTGTTCCGGCAACCGCCGGACTCACCCCTTAACCTATTTCGCAGTTGGCCCGGGTCCTCCGGAGTCCTACTCCAAGGTGCAGGCTTTCATCAACCTGTCGTTCGCCTTGGCTACGAATGTAGGTTAGCGCACCTTTTTGCGGTTGACTAGTTGCCCGGCAATAACAATGAAAAGTGCGATAAGAAACATCGAAGAACCAATCACGTTTGCTTGTGCAGGAATCCCGCGGGCAGCAGAGACGTAAACAAATTTAGGGAATGTGGTCAAGGTTCCTGAATTGAAGTTTGTGATGATGAAATCATCAAAAGAGAGTGAAAATGCCAGCAACGCCGCACCGAGAATTCCTGGCATCACCAGAGGCAGGGTCACTCGGCGGAATGTCTCGACCTCGCTAGCATAAAGATCCATTGCAGCTTCTTCCAACTTCGGATCAAGACTGGCAATGCGCGCTTTCACGGTTACTACGACGAATGAAATACAGAACATAACGTGTGCGATAACCGTGGGCCAGAAGCCGGGATTTATTCCGAGATTCAAGAACATTGCTAATAATGACGCTCCGAGAACGATTTCGGGAGTCGCCATCGGCAAGAAAATCAGGATATTAACAGTGGAACGACCTCGAAAACGGTGCCGTCCTAACGCAAAAGCAATCATGGTTCCCAAAACTGTGGCAATAAAAGTTGCGATGAATCCAATCTTGAGTGAATTGCCCAATGCGTTACAGACCTCTGGTGCGCCACAGGGATTTTGCCAATTCTTAAATGTGAAGCCACGCCAAGTCAGATTGCTCTTACCAGCATCGTTGAATGAGAAGGCCATAGTGTAAGCAATCGGAATAAAGAGATACACAAAAGCTAAGAATGCATATATTCTGATGAGGTTCTTCGATAACCAACGTCTCATACAAGTTCCTCAGTTCCTGCGCGACGAACATATACGGTGACTAGAATCAAAATAGCGGCCATCAACATAAATGAGAGGGCAGCTGCAGTCGGGTAATCAACGATCTGAAAGAAACGAGATTCGATCACATTTCCTATCATCTTCGTTCTTGGATTTCCAAGCAGCGTTGCATTGATGTAATCACCTGCCGCAGGGATAAAGGTCAGAAGTGTTCCTGCCACAACTCCCGGAAGCGAGAGTGGAAAAGTAACCTTGCGAAAAGTTGTAATTCCATTTGCATACAAATCCGAGGCAGCTTCCAAAGTTCGCGGATCGATTCTCTCTAAACTCGCATAAAGCGGAAGCGTCATGAATGGAAGAAAGTTATATGTCATACCCGTCACGACTGCGAAAGCACTCGCAGTTAATCCAGCCTGAGGACCAAGGATATGAAGGGATCGCAATACCGTGACAACTGGGCCTTCACTGCCAAGTATTTGCGTCCAAGCAATAGTTCTCAAAAGGAAAGAGGTAAAGAATGGAGCAATTACCAGAACGAGCAGAAGGTTTTTCCATTTCCCGGATCTAAAGGCAATTGCATAAGCAAGAGGATAGGAAATTCCCAGTGCTAATAGCGTTGCAATTAGAGCGTAAAGAATTGAGCGGAAGAATTGTTCTTGGGCGCCAGAGAAAGCATCAATATAGTTGGCGAATCGAAATGTCTGAACATAGGCGCCTATCTCGTTACTACTTGCTGGTGTTTGCGTACTTGTGCTTGCCAAAGTAAAGATAGGAACAATAAAAAAGAGAAGGAGCCAAGCAAGACCTGGAATTAATAGTAAATAAGGCGTGCCAGGTCGTTTGATACCGCGAACCAGGCTAGATCGCTTGGCAGCAACTGCGACAAATGCCATCAGATCTCTTCGGGATTTACGGTAGTTCCGGCATCAACATCTGCTGTTCCATCAAGTGCAAAGGTGAATGCCGGCTTCCAAGAAAGTGAAACGGTATCTCCCTTTTGCAAATGGGAGGCTCCTCCATCGTTCTGCTCGAAAACTGAGAGTTCTTGCCCCCATGGCATTTGAATTTGAAACTGAGTACTTACGCCAACGAACGAAATATCGGTGATGATTCCGCCACCCAATGAATTGTCTTCAGAGCGTTCAATCGAAATTTTTTCCGGGCGGATGCCAATCAGAACACTCTTCTCGGCATTGTCTTTAGCAAAATTTCGTGTAGGGGGAACGCTAATTCGATTTCCATGCACAGATACTTGAATATCGTTACCACTGCTGCCTTCGATTTTGCCTTTAACTAGATTCGATTGCCCCAAGAAATTTGCGACGAAAACAGTGCGCGGAGATTCATAGAGTTCAACGGGCGAACCCATCTGCTCGATCCGACCCTCATTCATTACGGCAATCGTGTCGGCCATTGTCATGGCCTCTTCTTGATCGTGAGTGACATGTACGAAGGTGAGACCCACCTCCGTCTGAATCCATTTCAACTCAATCTGCATTTGGCGACGCAACTTTAGATCTAAAGCTCCGAGTGGTTCATCCAAAAGAAGGAGAGCGGGACGGTTAACAATTGCGCGAGCAACGGCAATTCTCTGTTGCTGACCACCCGAAAGTTGAGAGGGTTTCCTCTGCGCCAAATGTTCTAGCTCGACCAGCGCTAAAACTTTGGAGACCGCCTCCTTAATATCCTTTACCCCACGGCGACGAAGACCGAAGGCAACGTTTTCAAAGATTGTTAAATGAGGAAAGAGCGCGTAATTCTGAAATACCGTATTGACTGGACGTGCATACGGTTTGGCATACGTAATATCCGTGCCACCAATTGCAATCTTTCCGGAAGTTGGTTCTTCAAGTCCTGCAATCATTCGCAAAGTTGTGGTTTTGCCGCAACCCGAAGGCCCAAGTAGAGCAAAAAATGAGCCTTCGGGAATTACTAGCGACAAATCATCTACTGCTCGGAAATCTCCAAACTCTTTAACTATATTGGCTAGATGGAGATCGCCTTTTGTAGAAGCTGCTGCATCGACCACTAGTTACCTATTGCCTTCTGGAATGCAGATTCGTATTTGGTCTCATCCGCTGGGGTGAGACCGGCAAAAACCTTTACCTTTGCAAGCGTAGCCGCATCCGGGAATATGTAAGGACTCTTGGCCAGAACTGGATCAATCTTCTCCATCTCGGCCTGTGCTCCTACTACTGGGCAGATGTAATTTACATAAGCAGCGACTTGGGCAGCGACTGCAGGCTCGTAGTAGTAATTCATAAGTGTCTCTGCGTTCTTCTTATGAGCAGAAGTCGAAGGAATCATCATGTTGTCACTCCATAGAGTTCCACCGCTCTCAGGAATAGCGAATTCAAATTTATCTTGGTTCTCCATAGCTAGTATGAATAAATCTCCAGACCAGCCAATGACGGCGGCCGCATCTCCGGAAATCAAATCTTCTTTGTAGGAGTTTCCTTTTACTTGGCGGATAAAGCCATCAGAGATCTGCTTCTGCAAGAAATCAATAGCGTTCATAAATTGATCTTCTGTGAATTGGCCAGATGGATCTACGCCCTGGTACTGCATGATGATTCCCATGGTGTCACGCATTTCGGAGAGAACTTCAATGCGCCCCTTATTTGCCGGAGCAAATAGATCATCTAGGGTATGCACGCCCTTCGGCAACAACTCCTTGTTCCAGCCAAGTCCAGCAAAACCACTCTGCCAGGTCAAAGAATTCTTCCGTCCTGGATCAAAACTGACATTGGCTAGTGCGGGAAGAATATTTTTCTTATTAGGTACAGCCGCCTCATTAATTGCCTGGGTATAACCCAATCGAATCCAACGAGCAGCCATCCAGTCAGTCAAAGTGACAATGTCGTACCCAATATCTTGGCCAAGTTTTAGTTGCCCTACGACCTTGCCGTAGAAAGTGTTGTTGTCATCGACATCTTCCTTGTATGTGATATCCAGACCAGAAGATTTCTTGAGCGCCTCCAGAGTTGGATAATTCTTGGTATCTTCGTTGTAATCCAAATACAGAGTCCAGTTGGCCCAGCGCACACTTTTTTCTTTATCGGAAAGATCTACCACCCCTGCGGAAGTCTCTGAAGGTGATGAACCAGTTCCGCATGCAGCAAGAAGTCCGGCCGCGCCAAGTCCTCCCACCCCTGCGATAACACCACGACGGGACAGTTGTGCGCGTACAAGTTCGCGCATCTCGGGAGATAGCGGATTGTTATTTGGCATTGCGGCTCCTATTGGTCTAGTGGTTAGTTCTCAAGAAAGTTATCGTGCCTTCATTCACATTCGATTGCGGTGGGGTGGATCATGTTTGGGGATTCTAGCCGTTCAAATTGGTCATAACGTGCTTTATACGCGTGTAATCTTCAAAGCCGTAGCCCGAGAGATCTTTGCCGTAGCCCGATTTCTTGAAACCGCCGTGTGGCATCTCAGCAACAATCGGAATATGGGTGTTGATCCAGACGCATCCGAAATCGAAGGCCTTGGCCAATCTCATTGCACGGCTATGGTCCCGGGTCCACACACTTGAAGCCAGTCCATATTCGACACCGTTTGCCATCGCGATGGCTTGTTCTTCCGTATCGAATTTCTGAATGGTGATGACAGGTCCAAAAATCTCTTTTTGAATCATCTCGTCATCCTGACGCAGATCTGCCACGATTGTTGGAGGGAAGAAGAATCCTGGTTGATTCAACCGGGACCCACCGACCAACACTCGTGCATGCGATGGTGCACGATCGACAAAGCCACTCACGCTCGTCATCTGGTTGGCGTTATTGAGAGGTCCAACGAGAACATCCTCTGACGGCATCCCGATGGCAATCTTGTTTTTTGCTTGGTCACTCAGAAGAGCGACCATCTCGTCATAGACACCCGCCTGAACAAGTACGCGAGTGGCGGCGGTGCAATCCTGACCAGCATTGAAGAATCCAGCCAGTGCAATTCCTTCTGCCGCGTTTTCAAGATTGGCATCATCAAAAACGACAACGGGAGCCTTTCCTCCGAGCTCGAGGTGAACCCGCTTGACCTGTTTAGCCGCAGTGCCCGCCACATCCATTCCCGCCCGCACCGAACCGGTGATCGAAACCATGGCCGGAGTTTCATGTTCGACGAGAGCTCTCCCGGTTTCCCTTTCACCACAGACCACATTGAATACACCGGCGGGTAGAAACTCTGACATTACCTTCGCCATAAAGGCGGTACTGGCAGGCGTCGTGTGGCTTGGTTTGAGAACGACAGCATTTCCCGCGGCAATCGCAGGTGCCCATTTCCACACTGCCATCATCATCGGATAATTCCAAGGTGTGATCTGGGCGCAGACACCAATTGGTTCGCGACGGACAAAAGAGGTCATGCCATGCATATATTCGCCGGCGGATTTACCTTCCAGGTTGCGTGCTGCTCCTGCAAAAAATCTAATTTGATCGATCATCGGAGGAATTTCCTCAGACATGGTGACCGCGATTGGCTTACCTGTATTGCGACTCTCTATGGCAACAATCTCTTCGGCCCGTGATTCAAGAGCGTCCGCAATCTTGAGAAGAGCACGTTGGCGCTCACTGGGCGTTGAATCTCGCCATCCTTCAAAAGCAGTGGCCGCACTCTTCATCGCCTTCTCTACATCGGCCTGGTTGGACTTGGGCGCGGTCGCATAAACCTCGCCCGTGGAGGGATTAGTGATCTCCGTAGTTTCCCCAGATTCGCTTGCCACCTCCTTGCCGTTGATAAAACTGGATAACGTCTCCATAAAAAAAGTCCCCTATCGATAGTGAAGGCGAGGGTACGCCCAGTTACTCTCCCTGACCAGCCCCCACCACTGATTTTCTACTTTTTAGGGCAATAATCTGCGGATATCGTTGTGAAATGCCCCAAAATCTGCGAATTCCTTTGCTTTTCCTCTAAAGGTACGAGAGAGTGGCACTATGACAACCAAGGCACGCCCGGTCCTGGATGACATTTCTCGGGCGATCATTGAGCAACTCCAGATTGATGGGCGTAAGCCATACGCCGCGATTGGAGTTGCCGTGGGTCTTTCAGAGGCGGCGGTGCGCCAGCGCATCGCCAAACTGATTGAGTCTGGGGTCATGCAAGTGGTGGCCGTCACAGACCCGCTAACAGTGGGTTCATTTCGGATGGCCATGATCGGTATCAAGGTTGAAGGCGATCTCGTTGAAGTGGCAGACCAACTCTCCCATTACAAGGAAGTGGATTACATCCTCGTCACCTCAGGTGGCTTCGATGTGATGGCAGAGGTGATCTGCAATGACGATGAGCACCTCCTTGAACTATTACAACGTATCCGAGCGATCCCGCAGGTACGAATCACTGAAAGTTTTATCTACCTAAAGTTGCGCAAGCAACTTTATAACTGGGGAACCTAACAAATGGCTACAACAAGCACTTTCGACAATGTTCAATTCTTTGAATCGGATCTTGAATCAAATTGGTCCAACCGCGCCAAAGAGCATCTATGGATGCACTTCTCGCGCATGGGTGCTTACGAGGACGGTGGTTCAATTCCTGTCATCGTCAAAGGTGAAGGCACCTACATCTATGACGACCGCGGCAAAAGGTATTTCGATGGAATCTCCTCTCTTTTTACTGTTCAAGTCGGTCACGGCAGAGAGGAACTTGCGGACGCGTACGCAAAACAGATTAAGGAGATTGCATATTTCCCTATCTGGTCATACGCGCATCCCCGCGCCATTGAATTGGCCGAGCGACTCACCGATTTGACCCCGGGAGATCTCAATCACGTCTTCTTCAGTTCATCAGGCGGAGAGTCAGTTGAGACTGCCGCAAAATTGATCAAGCAGTATTTCAAGCTCACCGGCAAACCGATGAAACACAAGATCATCAGCCGAAACGTTGCCTACCACGGCACAACCCAAGGTGCTCTGTCCATCACCGGCATTCCTGGTGCAAAGCAATTTTTTGAGCCTCTTATTGCAGGCCATCACAAAGTCCCGAACACAAACTTCTATCGTGCGCCGCTGAACCACCGCGACTCATTTGAAGAATTCGGACAATGGGCAGCAAACCGAATTGAAGAAGCCATTCTATTTGAGGGCGCGGATTCTGTTGCGGCGGTCTTTATTGAGCCAGTCCAAAACTCCGGCGGATGCTTTCCGCCTCCCCCCGGCTATTTACAACGCGTGCGCGCTATCTGCGATCAGTACGACGTCATCATGGTCTGCGACGAGACCATCACCGCATTCGGCCGCATCGGCGAGTACTTCGCATCAACCAGATACGACGTGATCCCAGACATCATTACTTGCGGAAAGGGCATGACCTCTGGTTATTTTCCAATGGGAGCAATGATCGCCAACGAAAGACTCTACGAACCTTTCCGAAAGGGCACCAACTCATTCCTGCATGGGTTCACCTTCGGTGGACATCCAGCCGGCGCTGCCGTGGCACTGGCAAACTTGGAAATCTTTGAAAGAGAGAAGATTAACGAGAATGTAAGGTCAAACGAAGACGCCTTCCGCGCCACAATCGAGAAGCTTTACGACCTTCCCATTGTTGGCGACATCCGCGGTGCCGGGTATTTCATCGGTCTCGAGATGGTAAAGGACAAGGCTACGCGTGAAACTTTCTCCGCAGATGAAAGTGAGAAGCTACTGCGTGGGTTCCTATCCAAAGCCCTCTTTGACAACGGCTTGTACTGCCGGGCCGATGATCGTGGCGATCCCGTGATCCAATTGGCTCCTCCGCTTATCTCTGATCAGAGCCACTTCGATGAGATTGAATCAATTCTCCGCACCGTTCTGACTGAAGCGTCCTCTATTATTTTGTAATGAGAACCGATCGCGCCAAAGTTCGCCGTTCTCCTCATAAATTAGTGGACGATCCGGGAACGCTAAATATGGGTCTTTGGTGGTCTGAGATAAGTCGCCCAGAATTTTCACCCGGCAATATCGATCGCCGCTGGGACGTGCTCATTGTCGGAGGCGGATTTAGCGGCCTGTGGAGTGCGCATCACCTGATCAGCAATGATCCTTCTCTGAAAATCGCGATTGTCGAGAAGGATCGGGTGGGATCTGGGGCCAGCGGCAGAAACGGCGGCTGGGCTTCGGCTCTGTACCCAGCATCCGATGAAACCTTGCTCACTCGGTGTTCGCAATCGCAAGTGGATCAACTCCACACACTTCTAAGAGTTTCAATTGATGAGATAGGCCAATTCGTTAAGAGCAACCGGATCGAATGTGGATTTCAAAAGAGCGGGGCTCTGATTGTCGCGCGCAACGGGGGTCAGCTTCGCCGGCTTCAGATCGAGAGCAACACTCCCATGCTCTCCCAAGAGGAGACACTCTCACGCATCGCGATGTCAGGTGCAGTTGGATCGTTCTTCACGCCCGATTGCGCAGTCCTTAACCCCGCAGCTCTCGTCGTTGGCTTAGCAAAATCACTAGAAGCTCGCGGAGTGGCAATTTTTGAGAATACTTCCGCGGATATTTCTCGGAGAAGAAAGGCATCCGTCAACGGTCGTTCAATCAAAGCAAAATTCATTATCCGAGCAGTAGAGGCGTATCACGAGAAAACACGTGATCAGATTCCAATCTACTCATTGATGATCGCCACCGAGCCTCTCCCCGCGGAAGTCTTTGAAGTTATTGGGATTCGCAATCGTGAGGCATTCGCCGAAGCCTCGCATCTCGTCACGTACGCTCAACGCACTGCCGACAATCGGCTCGCGATTGGTGGTCGCGGAGCCCCTTACACCTGGGGCTCGAAGAGAAATGAAGGAAGTGAATCTCACGAAAAGGACCACGAAAGACTTCGGATAATGGCCAGAGAGTGGTTCCCAGTTCTAAAAGATTTTGAATTCACTCACGCTTGGGGCGGCGCAGTTGGAGTAACCCGAGACTGGGCTCCCTATGTTCGAACATGGAGAGGTTTTGGTGAAATGGGCGGATACGCAGGTGACGGGGTGACACTCTCCTATCTCGCGGCGGCAGCCATGGCAGATCTAGTCACCAAGGAGAAGTCAGTCCGCACCTCACTTCCATTTGTTCACTGGAGAAATCCTCGATGGGAGCGCGAGCCACTGCGATGGCTGGCAGTAAATGGTGCCATCAAACTCTCCGCGCTGGCCGACAAGGAAGAAAGAATTACCCATCGCCCAAGTCGCATCATGAAACTCCTTGCGCCTCTGACCGGACAGTAGCCGATGAGCGAAGAATTGTCGGCGCTGATTCTCACCGGAGGCAGAAGCAGCAGATTCGGATCCGATAAGTCCCTTGCGATGCTAGAGGGTAAGACTCTTCTCTCCCACTTGCTCACCGACCTCGCAGAGAATATCGAGGTAGTCATTATCGGGCCGACTTTTGAATCCCAATTGCGACCCTTGAAGTTTGTCCAGGAAGATCCCGCTGGAGGCGGTCCGGTAGCAGCGGTGAATGCTGGTCTAGCAATGATCAGCACAGAGTTTGTCGCGCTAATAGCAACCGATATGCCCTTTGCAGCAACCGTGATCCATGAATTAGCGAAGTCACTTGAGCCATCCATCGATGGGCTGATTCCGATCGATGCCGAAGGAGTGCCCCAAACTCTCTGCGCAATCTATAGAACGAGTGCACTTAGGAACGCTCTGGCAAAACTTGGGAGCCCGCAAGGGCGTTCTATGCGCTCCCTGACTGCGCTCTTGCAGTTGAGAGAAATTGAGCTCTCTACATCTCTCAAGAGTAGGCTTCTCGATATTGATACCCCAGAAGAGTTGCAGCAAGCCATCACGGAAGAGGAAGCCAAGAAGCGCTAGGAACTATTGATTGTAGTTAGTCATAATTCTCGAAAAGAAAGGCCGACGCTATGAACGAGTGGATTGAGGAAGTAAAGAAAGAACTTGGTGTCACGTTCAATTTTGATATTGATTCGATTCTCGACACGGCCAGAGACGCAGCTCATAACGTCGAACGTAAAGTTGCACCCGTCACGACTTTTCTACTTGGATACGCAGTCGCCAATGGAGCCGACCTTGAAACCGCAACGAAAAAAATTGCAGAGTTGGCCAAGAATTGGCCCGCAAATAAGTGAGTGGATCTGAAGAACTGGGTTGGGATGAAGCAAGGGAGAAGGCGTCCCTCGTCACGTCACCACTTCATAGTGAAACAGTTCCGCTCGCCCACAGTCTGAATAGGACTCTCGCCAGAGATTGCATTTCTCTCGTTGATTTGCCCACCTATACAACTTCATCAATGGACGGTTGGGCTGTTAGCGGAAATGGTCCTTGGGAAATCATTGGCGACGTGAAGGCTGGCGAGCCTTTTCAAGGAAAGTTAAGGGAGGGGACGGCGGTTCGCATAGCAACGGGTGCGATGATTCCACAAGGAACTTTTGGCGTGCTTCGATGGGAAAGCGCCGAGTCAGTCGATAATTATGTAAGCGGTGCAGTCACACGAGATCTCGATATCCGCCCGGCGGGCGAAGAGTGCCCGCAAGGGCAGATGCTGGTCATGGGAGGCACGAAACTTTCACCGGCCCATGTTGGCCTGCTTGCGGCAAGCGGATATGACGAAATTGAAGTGAGAGCAAGACCTAAAGTCGCACTACTTCTCCTAGGCGATGAACTCCAACTCTCCGGAATTCCACAAGGCGGAAAAGTTAGAGACTCACTTGGCCCTCAGTTGCCCGGATGGTTAACGCGCCTTGGCGTCGAAGTAATTTCTCAGCAGTACGTCACCGATGAACTCGAGACAGTAATTAAGGCCATCAATTTTGCGTCTCAACATGGCGACCTTGTGATCACCACGGGCGGAACCGCAGACGGACCACGAGATCACATCCACTCCGCTCTTCGTGCACTCGGTGGGACTTTCGTAGTGGATCGAGTCCGTTCGCGTCCCGGTCACCCAATGCTGTTGGCCACGATCGCGCATGGAAGTCGTTCCGTTCCACTCCTTGGGTTACCAGGAAATCCTCAATCCGCAATCGTTGGACTTATGACATTGGGAGTTCCAGTCATTAAGAACCTTCTTGGTGAAACGGAGCCACCGCTCGCGCAGGTCAGGACCGCCAACGAAATTTCAGCACCCGCCGATTTCACACGACTGGTATTGGGAAATCTCCGAGATGGTCATTTTGAAATGGGCGAGCATCTAGGCTCGGCAATGCTCCGCGGTCTGGCTCTTTCAACCGGATTCGCAGTGGCTAATTCGGGCCTAACACCTGTTGGTGGCGCAGTTCGGTGGCTGCCCCTTCCCTAGGTAACATGACTACGATTGCCTCTTATGAGCCCCTCGTCGCATTCTTTTTCGCACATCACCGAAGAGGGCAATGCCCATATGGTTGATGTGACCGACCGCGATGTCACCACCCGCACGGCCACTGCATCCGGAAAAGTACTTCTATCGGAGAGAGTTATCAATCTGCTTCGCGAAGGTGGCGTTCCCAAAGGGGATGTTCTCGCCACCGCCCGTATCGCAGGAATTATGGGCGCAAAAAGAACTCCTGATCTCATTCCCTTGTGCCATCCCATTGCGCTGCACGGAGTTAGCGTTGATTTAGAGATTCAAGAAGATGGCGTAGCGATCAGAGTTGAAGTGAAAACTGCTGATCGCACCGGCGTTGAAATGGAAGCACTCACTTCAGTGTCGATTGCTGCACTCACCGTCATCGATATGGTGAAGTCCATAGATCCTGGCGCCATAATCTCTGATGTTCGCGTCGAAAGCAAAGATGGTGGACGCAATGGTGCCTGGAAACGATCGTGACTGCCTCTAGAGCAATCGTCATAACCGCAAGCAGTAGAGCATCACAAGGACTTTATGAAGACTCCAGCGGAGAAATACTTGTTGCAGGTCTTACTACTTTGGGATTTAGCGTTCTTCCTAAAGTAATTGTTTCGGATGACCGGGTTCTTATCGGTCATGAAATTGCGAATGCTATTGATGCGAAGATAGACCTCATCGTAACTACCGGTGGAACGGGAGTTTCTCCGACGGATGTAACTCCCGAAGCAACGGCTCCGCACATTGAAAAATTACTTCCGGGTTTCAATGAGGCGCTTCGTGCATACTCCCGGGAAAAAGTTCCCACCGCTGATCTCACTCGAGGACTTGCTGGCACGAACGGTCGTTCTTTAATCGTCAACCTGCCTGGATCCCCTGGAAGTGTACGAGACGGACTTGTCATTATTGAACGCCTAGCGCCGCACATCATTAGCCAACTCCAAGGCGAAGATCACGTGAGATCGAAATGAAGATGAGCGCGGATTTCCCGGTAATGACTTTGTTAACTCCCCAGCCAGTTTCTGCATCCCTTCTTGCCGAAGAGGTAGCTTCCGATAATTCCGGTGCGGTTGTTACTTTTAGCGGAAATGTGAGAGATCACGACCATGAAAAATCAGTCGCAAGTCTTCGCTACGAAATTCACCCTTCTTCATCCCTGATACTTTCGGAGACGGTGGAAGAGGTCGCTTTACGACACAATCTAACCGGAATTGCGGTCGCCCATCGTTATGGCGAAATTCCCATCGGGGAAGCTGCCCTCGTAGTAGCGGTGGCAGCCGTGCACCGTGGCGAAGCATTCGCCGCCTGCGCTGAACTCGTTGATGAAATCAAAGCAAAAATACCGATCTGGAAGCACCAAGTTTTCACTGACGGCACAGATGAATGGATCAACTGCGCATGAGCGAATTGGTCGATACCTTCAATCGTACTCACCGTGATCTTCGAGTCTCACTGACAGATCGATGTTCGCTTCGCTGCACATATTGCATGCCCCAAGACTTTGATAAATGGCTACCTTCGCACGAACTTCTGACTACCGATGAATTAGTGACAGTTATTGATGTCGCGACAGAAAACGGCATCAATCAAGTTCGACTCACCGGTGGCGAGCCACTTTTGCGACCTGACATAGTCGACATTGTTACGCGAATTAATTCGCTTTCAAACCCACCAGAACTTTCACTCACCACAAACGGACTTCGACTTGCAGATCTTGCTGCACCTCTCTTTGCGGCAGGGCTGGTGCGCGTAAACATCAGCCTCGACACGCTTGATCGCGATCGATTCAAAACTCTGACATTCCGCGACCGCATTGGTGACGTATTTAAAGGAATTAAAGCTGCCCGTGAGGCAGGGTTAACTCCGATCAAAATCAATAGTGTCTTAATGCCCGGCATAAATGATGATGAGGCACCGGCGCTGCTTCACTGGGCGTTAGAAGAAGGTCTTACCCTCCGCTTTATCGAACAGATGCCGTTGGATGCAGGTGGAATTTGGGACCGAAACACTATGGTGAGTGCAGAGCAAATCCTTAAATCTCTCGCACGGCACTTCACGTTAACTCCCGTGCCAGCACGAGGATCTGCACCAGCCGAGGAGTTCTATATCGATGGCGGCACCGCGAAAGTAGGGATCATCGCCAGTGTCTCCCAACCATTCTGCGGTGCTTGCGACCGACTCCGCTTAACATCGGATGGACAACTCCGCTCCTGCCTGTTCTCCAGCGACGAAACCGATCTTCGCAAGGTGCTCCGTAACCACGAACTTTCAAACGAGGAAGTCAGATCAGAGATCTCACGTAGATTGCAGAAAACCGTCCTGGGAAAGCTCGCTGGGCACGGGATCAATGATCCAAGTTTCATCCAACCAGCCAGACCCATGTCGGCAATCGGCGGCTAGTACGTACCTACCCTCCCGCAAAGGGTGGCAGGACATCCACAGTGCTTCCTGCAGAAATCGTCATAGTTCGATCGTGACAGATACTTCCGTCAACTAAGAAACTGCACCTTTCTAGAACCTGCGAAAGTCGGGGATTGCCTTGAGAAATATCGAGAAGCAATTTCTCAAGAGAACTTGGATTAACCCGAATTTCGACGCTTCCGGCGGCATCTCTAGCGGCCGCATAGAAGCGGACTAACACTTTATCCATGGCGTCCTAGACCCTAACTCGAAAAAGCGTGACGTAGTTGTTTTCGAAGACTGTAAACAACGCCAAATGCTACAAACGCCATTACTGCGCTTAACGCATAAGCAGTCGACATATCCTGATCAGCAGCGAAATACACCTGCATGGGCCAGGTCTGCGTTAAACCTGGAAGAGATCCTGCAAACATCATCGTCGCACCAAATTCACCAAGCGCCCGCGCCCACGCTAATACAGCACCCGTGGCAATGCCGTTCCTTGCTTGTGGCAGAGCAATCTTCCAAAAGAGCATGAACGGAGTTGCTCTGTCAATCTCGGCGGCATCAACTTGATCCGTTGGAAGGTGGCGAAAAGTAGATTCCACCACAAGTGCAAGAAAGGGCATTCCCACGAATACACCGGTGACGACCACCGCAGTAGTGGTGAATGGCATCGACCATCCCGTCGCCTGATAGATGTACCGTCCCAACAACCCTTCGCGACCAAGGAGCGCCAGAAGTGACATGCCTGCAACGGTTGGAGGTAGAACCATGGGAGCAAGGACAAGTGGACGTAAAATGTTTATTAAACGAGGATTCCCCTTTGCTAAAACCCAGGCAAGTGGAACGCCGAGCGCCACGCAAAGCAGTGCGGCAATTAATGAACTCCAAAGCGAGAGGCGAATTGCACTGATCGAATTCGGTTCAGACAGACGGGTGAGGAGTGAAGCCCAAGGAACTTTTGTAAAGAGCGCGACCAATGGAAGTACTAGCAGCAAACTCGCCAATATGGCGACCGTCCAATTGAAGGAATCCAACTTTCGTCTCGTCATGAAGCGCTCTTAGCAACGTTCATAAATCCGGCGTCGGCAAGAGTCTTTTGGCCCACGGCGGAAAGGAGTAGATCTACAAAGGACTTTGAAAGTGCTTTCTTTGAACTCAATTTCACCACTCCTACAGAATACAAAGTGGTCGCTGCTTTCGAGTCTTTAAAGGCAATCTCCCTGAGAGCCGCTACATGGGCTAGGTAATCTGTATGGTAAATGAGGGCGGCATCCACTTCCCCGCTGATCAATTTCGAGACAACACTTGCGACATTCTGCTCAAAAGAAACTGGCTTGGATTTTACGGATCCTTCGGATAAAAACGCAGAAGCAGCGACAACTCCACACGGGGCAGCTGGATTACATTGAATCCACTTCACTCCCGGCTTGTTCAGATCGGCAACCGCACTGATACGAAAGGGGTTTGCTTTCGGCGTGGCCAGAACAATACGGTTAGAAGTAAATATTTTAGAATGGGGAATTTGTGTCTCCGCGGCCTTCATATCCGACTCTGACGCTGAAGCAAAAAGATCGGCGGGCGCTCCAGCAACTATTTGCGTTGCCAGCGTCGTGGAAGATAAAAATGAAAATTGGACGTTCACTCCGGAATGAGTTTCCTCGAACACTCTGCCTAATTTAGTGAAGACCCCGTTTAGGCTTGATGCGGCAAAAACTGTGAGTGTCTCTTTCTTGCTCTGTTCTATTTTCACAGATGCAGTAACAGAAGAGGAACAGCCCGCAAGCAGGACTACGACGGTCAGAGCTAGTATCTCTAGACGACTTTTCACTTCGTCATCCTAGCAACGGTAAATAGACCTTGGCCTTCCCGTTGCGCGCAAAGGCCAATAAGGTGAGATCGAATTCAAAAGCAAGATCCACCGCCAACGAAGTCGGTGCCGAAACGCCCACGAGTGCAGAAATTCCAGCAACGATTGCCTTTTGAACAATCTCGTATCCAACTCTTCCCGATACAACAAGAGTCCAATCATGCAGTGGAAGTTGGCCAGCCATAAGCGCCGCACCATTCACCTTATCGACGGCATTGTGCCGTCCCACATCTTCACGAATCCACTTAGGTTCGCCATTGGGGTCAACTAAAAGTGCGGCGTGTAACCCGCCTGTCTTCTTAAAGACGCTCTGGCGGCCCTCAAGAAAGGTCGTCATGCCTGCGAGAGTTTGAATATCGCGCGAGCTCTTCACAACGGGTTTGACACCGCGCTTATGAAGATCAGCCATGCTGGTGGAGCCACAAACCCCACATGCAGAAGTCATTGTAAAGCGACGATCCATGGATCGTGAATGGACAGGTGCATCATCACTCACTTGAGCGATTGTTATATTTGCCCGTTGTCGAGGTGTAAGTAATTTGTCTCCACATGACTTTACATTCACTAGCTGATCTGGAGAATTTAGGAATCCCTCTCCCCACAAAAAACCTGCGGTAAGTTCTAGATCAGAACCTGGGGTTCTCATGGTTATGCCGAGTTGCTCTTCAACACTCCCACGTTTGATGCGAATCTCCAAGGGCTCTTCAACTACGACACTGTCAGTAGCGACTTCCCCTGAATCGGTCGCTTGAACTCTTACTCGAGCGATAGAAGATGGAGCAGATTCATCACCAAGCATGTTATGCCTGCTGGTGTCGGGAGAACTCGAAATTCTCAGGTGGGAGGGGATTAAGCTCCAGATCGATTGCCTGCTGGACAATTGGTGAAAGTTCTGATCGATCAGCCTCATTAATCAATCGCTCTTTCATGGTGGGTGTCCAGAATTGAACGATGTGGTGGGCGACCGCTAACTCTGGCGCTGCATGTGCCGGCACATTAGCCGCGATTTGATTCGCCATACGAATGATTGATGCCAGCTCAACATCTCCATGTAGGACATGTTCCAAGATTTCTCTCGGACCACGCAGGCTTGGAGCGATCTCTACCGCAGTCACTTTGTATTCGGGGCAGTTTGTCGCCCAATCGGAGTAATCAGTAGTGATGACGTTGGCGCCACTTTCGGGAAAGTGGAAGGTCGTGTAGACCACGCCGGCTGGAACTTCATCAGTGATTCGAGCCCTTAAGACGGTTTCGCCCACTCGGCTGGAAAGACGCACCCATCCCCCGTCACTGATTCCGCGTAGCATCGCGTCTGACTCGTGAATATCAAGAATATCTTCGGAGTGCCAAATCACATTTGCGGTGCGACGAGTCTGAGCACCGACGTTGTACTGGCTAAGAATACGCCCCGTTGTAAGCAGTAGTGGGAATTTACGTGACGCCCGCTCATCTGTCGGTACAAAAGGAGTCTCCATGAAACGACCTTCGCCACGGACGAAATGATTGACGTGCATAACCGGAGTGCCGGTTGGATTTGCTTCATTGCAAGGCCACTGGATGCTTCCCAATTCGTCAAGCTTTGCAAAAGAGACTCCGCTAAATGTCGGAGTCGTGGCGGCGATCTCATCCATGATCTCGGCACCGTTCTTATACTCCATTTCAAAGCCGAGTGCCTTAGCTAAATCGCAAGTGACTTCCCACTCCGACTTTCCAGTCTTGGATGGCATCACTGGACGGACGCGGTTGATCCGACGCTCGGCGTTTGTGAAGGTCCCATCCTTTTCTAGAAAAGATGTCCCGGGTAAAAAGACGTGCGCAAACTTTGACGTCTCATTGAGGAAGAGATCTTGAACAATAATCAATTCCATAGCACGTAGGGCCGCATGTACGTGAGAAGTATTTGGGTCGGACTGGGCTATATCTTCACCTTGCACATAAAGACCCTTGAACTCACCCGAGATCGCTGCATCGAACATATTCGGGATACGAAGTCCCGGCTCTGCCTTGATTTTCCGGCCCCAGATATTTTCAAAAATTTCACGAGTCTTCGGATTTGAAATGTGACGGTATCCAGGTAGTTCGTGCGGGAACGATCCCATATCGCATGAACCCTGCACATTGTTCTGGCCACGGAGCGGATTGACGCCCACACCGGGGCGGCCAATATTTCCAGTTGCCATCGCCAAGTTTGCGATACCCATCACCATGGTTGAGCCCTGACTGTGCTCTGTGACACCGAGCCCGTAATAGATAGCACCATTTGGGGCGGAAGCAAATAACCGGGCTGCGGCACGAACCTGCTCTGCAGGTACTCGAGTGATGCCTTCAAGTGATTCAGGACTGTTCTCAGGAAGGCTTATGAACTCTTCCCAGCGTGCAAATGACTCAAGGTCGCAACGCTCATTGACGAATGCGCGATCAAAGAGACCCTCCTCCGCAATCACATAAGCCAGAGCGTTGATGATGGCTACGTTTGCTCCTGGCATCAGTTGAAGGTGATGCGTGGCTTCCACATGAGGAGTACGGACTAATTCAATGGCACGGGGGTCTATCACGATGAGTTGAGCCCCTTTACGCAGAGCTTGCTTCATTCGAGCGGCGAAGACTGGATGAGCCGCGGTTGGATTGGCACCAATGAGCATGATGACATCTGAATGCTCTACCGATTCGAAATCTTGTGTACCCGCCGAAGTCCCAAAAGTCTGGCTGAGTCCATACCCAGTGGGCGAGTGGCAGACCCTTGCGCAGGTATCAACATTGTTATTGCCCATGGCCGCACGAACCATTTTCTGCACAACATACACTTCCTCATTTGTACATCTTGATGACGTAATTCCGCCAATGCTCTCGTTTCCGTACTCATTTTGAATCGTTTTCAATCGTGAGGCTGCATATCCAATCGCTTCTTGCCAACTCACAGTTTTCCATGAATCGGTGATTTTCTCGCGAATCATTGGAGAGGTTATGCGGTCTTCGTGAGTCGCATATCCCCACGCAAAACGGCCCTTTACGCAGGAATGGCCCTCGTTCGCGCCGCCTTCCTTGTAAGGGACCATGCGAACTAATTCGTCTCCGCGCATCTCCGCCTTAAATGAGCAACCAACACCGCAATATGCGCAGGTAGTAATGACCGACCGAGTGGGGGTACCAATGGTGTACAGAGTCTTCTCGGTCAGAGCACCGGTGGGACATGCTTGCACGCAAGCACCGCAAGAAACGCATTCGCTCTCGATAAAGGATGTGCCGGATGATGAGACACGCGCCTCAAATCCACGGTTCTCGATGGTGAGCGCGAAGGTACCCTGAACTTCATCGCAAGCACGTACACACCGATTGCAAACAATGCACTCTGTCGAATCAAAGGTGAAATAGGGATTGGACTCATCTTTAGGCAAATCCAAGTGCGTGCGTCCAGAATACCGGACTTCATTCAAACCCACCCGTTTGGCCATCCCGTGCACTTCGCACTCGTGTCCGGATGCGCAGACCGCAGGGTGATCAGACAAATAAAGTTCCATCACTCCTTGGCGAATCCGATCAATGCGTTCGCTATTTGTCAAGATTTTCATTCCTTCGACAACAGGAGTGGTGCACGAAGAAGGTGTTCCATTTCGGCCATCGATTTCAACGACACATAGACGACATGACCCAAAAGCGTTGAGACTATCTGTCGCGCAGAGCTTAGGAATAGAAATCCCGACAATCTCAGATGCCCGCATGATTGAAGTTTCGGCAGGGATCTCTACTGCGATCCCGTCAATTTCAACGTGAACAAGTTCGGTCCGCTTACTCGCAGGGGTGCCGTAATCAGGCTCCATTATTAGCGTCATTGTTTGACCTCTCTCCGTACTGCGAAGTCTTCCTCAAAATGTAGCATCGCGCTCCTTACGGGTAACGGTGTAAGCCCGCCCATCGCACAGAGCGAGCCATCCGTCATCACTTCGCACAGATCCAGGAGGAGCTTCTTACTGCCTTGGAAATCCTCCCCTCGCATCATCTTCGCAATGGTCTCAGCTCCACGCACAGAACCGAGCCGACATGGTGTGCATTTGCCGCATGACTCAATGGCGCAGAACTCCATCGCGAATTTCGCCTGCACCGCCATGTCGACGCTCTCGTCAAAGATCACAATCCCACCGTGGCCCAACATTCCACCTGCAGCGATCAGTGACTCGTAATCCATGGAAACGTCGAAGGCCGAGACGGGTAAATAGGCGCCGAGCGGGCCACCAATTTGCACAGCTCTCACTGGGCGCTTGCTTAGTGTCCCGCCCCCGAAATCGTTGACCAAGGTCTCTAGAGTGACACCAAAGGCAATTTCGACAATTCCACCTTGTGCGATATTTCCGGCGAGCTGGAAAACTTGAGTACCGATCGAGCGACCTACACCTCTTCCAGAGTACGCGGCGGCACCCTTTGCAAGAATCGATGGCACAGTGGCAAGAGTGAGAACGTTATTGATAACGGTTGGTTTTCCAAAGAGGCCCTGAATTGCGGGAAGAGGTGGTTTAGAACGGACCACTCCCCGTTTTCCCTCAATACTTTCCAGCATCGCAGTCTCTTCACCGCAGACATAAGACCCGCCGCCAGTGCGTACCCGGATATCAAATGCGTGAGTACTTCCTAAGACGCTTGCACCCAACCATCCAAACTCTCGGGCAATTTCAATGGCTTGGTGCATCGTCGCAATTGCATCTGGATACTCGGAGCGAATATAAATAACTCCTTCAGTCGCCCCCACTGCAACCGCCGCAATTGTCATACCTTCAAGGAGAGTAAAAGGATCGCCCTCCATCAACATGCGGTCGGCGAATGTTCCGCTATCTCCCTCATCTGCATTGCAACAAACAAATTTCTGCTCATCGGGAGTTGCGAGCACGGTTCTCCATTTAATTCCAGCGGGGAAACCTGCGCCACCGCGACCGCGCAATCCCGAGTCTGTCACCTCAGCCACGATTGTGTCTGAATCCATCTCAAGTGCTCTTCTTAAACCAACGAGTCCGCCGTGATCTTGGTAATCGGCTATTGATAATGGGTCGACGACACCGACTCGCTCAAAAGTAAAGCGATCCTGCCGTGCCAGCCAGGCAATGTCCGCGGTAAGTCCGTGCGAAAGCAAGTGTTGGTGACCCAACTGAAATCCGGCATCAAAGAGAGACGGAACATCCACGACTTGGACGGGACCATAAGCCACCCGCCCTTCACTTGTTTCGACTTCTACCAATGGTTCTAGCCAGAGAGCCCCACGTGACCCGTTGCGCACGATCGTGATTGCAATTCCCCGCTTGATCGATTCGCGTTCAATCGCTTCCGCGACTTCATCAGCGCCGACTGACCGAGCGGCTGAGTCTCTAGGTACAAAGATGCGTGCTTGGCTCATTTTTTATCACTCGCCTGCAGATTCGCAAGAAGATCCTCCACACGCGCACGACCAATGAGTTTGCCATTGACGCTGGCCGCAGGACCTAAAGCGCAGTTTCCAAAGCAGAAGACCTCTCTGATCTCAACCTCACGTGGGAGTGATTTCTTGGCGTCCTTGATAAGTTCTCGCGCACCCACAGACTGGCAAGCCTCGGCGCCGCAAATACTCACGATATTTTCTGGTGGAGGTGTTCGTCGCAGGTCGTGATAATAGGTAAGCACTCCATGTACATCTGCGCGGGAAACATTGCACGCCTCGGCCACCAGGGAAACCGCCTCGGCATGGACATAACCGAACTTCGCTTGTAGTGCTTGCAAGGAAATCAGGACCGGTCCTGGCTCGCGGCGGGTGGTATCCAGAACGGTCGATGCCGACTCCTTTGACCAAGGCGTGAATGTCATTAGAACAACCCCACCACTTTTCCGTCGACATAGTCAATGCGCTCACTCGATGGAACCTTCGGCAGACCGGGCATTGTCATAATTTCGCCACATACCATCACAATAAATTCAGCCCCCGCAGAAAGCCGCACCTCTCGGATGTTGATTGAATGACCCTTCGGTGCGCCGCGCAATGCTGCATCAGTAGAGAATGAATACTGGGTCTTGGCAACGCAGATTGGGAAATGACCATATCCAGATTCCTGCAATTCCTTAATTTTGGATCGAACCTTTGAATCTGCAGTGACTTCTGATGCACCATACACACGGGTTGCAACGGCATTTACTTTCTCCCAGAGAGTTGCCTCATTTGGGTAAACGAAGGTGACTTCGCTCTTCTCGTCGCAAAGTTCTACAACTGCCTGTGCTAGATCTGTTGCGCCTTTACCGCCATCGGCCCAGTGAGTTGCCAGAACAATTCTCACGCCGATCGCTTCGACTCTCTTCCGGAGGAGTTGAACTTCAGCCTCAGTATCACTTGTGAAGTGGTTGATCGAAACTACAACCGGCATTCCGTAGACATCCTTAATGTTGGATACATGCTTCTCCAAGTTAACAATGCCAGCATCAAGTGCCGCTAGATTCTCTTCAGTAATTGTCTTGAGGTCAGCACCACCATGGTATTTAAGCGCGCGAATGGTTGCCACTAGAACGCAGGCCGATGGACGAAGTCCGGATTTGCGGCACTTGATATCTATGAACTTCTCAGCCCCGAGATCAGCGCCAAATCCAGCCTCGGTGATCACATAATCTGCGAGCTTGAGAGCAGAGGTTGTGGCAACAACTGAGTTGCAGCCGTGAGCGATATTTGCAAAGGGCCCTCCGTGAACGAATGCTGGCGTGTTCTCGAGAGTCTGTACCAGGTTTGGCTGGAATGCATCCTTAAGAATGACCGTCATCGCCCCTTGGGCATTGAGATCACTTGCCAGAATTGGTTTCTTGTCGCGGCTGTATGCCACCACGATTTTGCCGATTCGCTCCTTTAGATCCTCGATTGAAGTAGCCAGGCAGAAGATGGCCATGATCTCGGATGCCACCACAATGTCGAATCCATCCTGGCGCGGATAACCATTTCCTACTCCACCGAGTGAAACCACAATGTCGCGAAGGGCACGATCGTTCATATCGACAACGCGCTTCCATGTCACCCGTCTGACATCAATATTCAATACGTTCCCGTGGTGAATGTGATTGTCCAAAAGGGCAGCAAGCAGGTTGTTGGCTAGCGCAATCGCGTTGAAATCCCCCGTGAAGTGAAGATTGATATCTTCCATGGGAACAACCTGCGCGTAGCCGCCTCCTGCTGCTCCGCCCTTCATTCCGAATACAGGTCCAAGTGATGGCTCACGCAGACAGATCATGGCGTCTTTGCCGATGTGACGGAGAGCATCGCCTAACCCAACGGTGGTTGTTGTCTTTCCCTCCCCTGCTGGCGTCGGACTGATCGCGGTCACAAGAATCAATTTGCTATCTGCACGCTTGGGAAGAGAGTCCAAATACTTGAGAGACACCTTCGCCTTGTAGTGCCCATAGGGCTCAAGCTGTGCCGGATCGATTCCAAGTACCGCTCCAATCTCCGCAATTGGTTTCATGCTGGCCGACTGTGCGATTTCAATATCTGACACTTTTATAGCCCTCTTATCTCTTGTTAGTTTTTGCTTGCTCTGACTGCGGCAGTGAGTGCGGGAATAATTTGGTGAAGGTCGCCGATGACAACCGCCTTTGCCTTCACTGGAACCGTGCTCATGACTCGATCCTTTTCTCTATCAGTTGACTTCAAGTATTAAAGATTGCGACGAATATTGCCTTCAAACCCTTCAACGTGATCTTGCATTGCCTTTGCTGCGGCGATTGAGTCGTGATCGCGGATCGCCTTAAGAAGTGCACGATGCTCGATCGTTGCCTCTGAAAGATTGTCTACACGGTCTAGCGCAAGAAACCAGATACGAAGTGCGTGACCGTAATACTGCTCAAGAGTCGTCTCAAGAAATTGATTGTGGGTGCACTGATAAATGTGTCGATGAATACGCTGGTCCAATTGAATGAGCTTGGTCATATTCAACTTGCCTTTGATGGCGTCAATCTCCGCAATTAATGCGACCGTGATTGCCCTATCGTGTGGTGTCGAACGCTCGGCTGCCAAACTTGCCGCTTTGATTTCCAGCACTGCACGAACTTCTGAAATCGCAGAAAGATTCTGAACATCGACGCTTGCGACAAACATTCCGCGACGAGGATAGACATCCACCAACTTCTCACTTGCCAACGTTCGAAGCGCTTCCCGAATGGGAGTACGACCGAACCCCAAACGTGACATAAGTTCGGATTCATTGATCAGCGAACCGGGCTCAAGCTCTAACGAGACGATCATGGCGCGAATCTGGTTATAGGCCTCCTCCGATTGGGATACGCCAGGCTGGCTGGGTCCCTTTGCACCCGTCGAGATGGAGGTCACGCTCACGTAGGCGATGATATATCAGTATCAAACAGATAGATACATAAGAGCGAGTGATTTCTGAGAAATCGCTGAAATCAATGGGTACTTGGCACTTCTTGATGGACTTGCTCTCCGACCGGACTCTGGATCGCATGAGAAATACGAAGGTGTCATAGATGACGGGACTGCTCACTATGACGTGAAGTACTGGCACCCACATGGCACACCGATTGGATTGCCTAGGGGTCACGGCCTTACATAGACGAATGTTCGCGAGCGCACGATGTACTACCCATCACCCACTCAGGTTGATGTTCAATCAATTGAACTGAAGGTCTGCCCAGCACACGAAGCATGATTCTACGAATTCGAAGGTCTTCCTAAAAGTGGGTTAGCCCTCCCCCAAAATGGTGGCCATCTATTCATAAGAAATCCACTAAAGGTTCGTGCATTGGATCCCGTAGCAACGAAGTTTGGTTAGACCGTTATGCAATAGTTATCAAGTCGGTCAACTTTTCCTAGACGAGCGATGTTCCGAAGACTAAGTTTAGCCGAACTAAGCCTTGCCCAGGGTCGGTCGCGGGCGAGAGAAGGAGCGCGATACGCATTATCAGTGCGAATAGTCGTTCGCCTGCAGTCAATATGCGTACCGTACTGAACGGATTGATCGAAACAACATAACCAATGAGGAGGAATATAGTGACGTTCTCGAAGTTCACTCGGGGATCGGTGGGCGCAGTACTTGCTGTCGCACTCACGTTCCCTGCGTTAAGCATCACAACGGCATCCGCCGCTGCGAATTACAACACCGTCAAAAAGTTATCAGTTGGCAATGGCGGAATAAACGGCATGATCGCCGCCTGCCAAAAGGAAGGCCAGCTCAACGTCATCGCATTGCCTCACTACTGGGCCAACTGGGGCGATATGCTTGCAGGTTTCAAGGCGGCATACGGCGTGAAGATTGATGAAGCCAACCCAGAAGGCTCTTCGCAGGAAGAGATTGATGCCGCAAATACCAACAAGGGCACCAACCGCTCACCGGACGTTTTCGACATCGGTATCGCTGTTGCAGATAAGTATGCCGGCACCGGCACTTTCGCCCCATACAAAGTTAAGATGTGGCATTACCTATCTTTTGCATCAACTCTTTCGCCAACGGGCGAATTCACCCCGGACTACACCGGAACGTTGACCATCGGGTACGACGGATCACTTGGGACAATTACGAAGTTGGATGATCTCTTGCTTCCAAAGTTCAAGGGCAAAGTTGCCTTGAACGGCGATCCAACGGGGTCAGCCACCGCGCTCAATGGCTTATTCATGATCAACAAGGCGCTCGGCGGAACCTTCGATGATGTCTCAAAAGGTGTTGCCTTCTTCAAGAAATTGAAGGATGCCGGAAACTTCATCAACGTCGACCCAACCGAAGCCACCATTGCCTCGGGTCAAACCCCAGTTGTTATTGACAATGGCTATGTTCAAGCTGGAGTTCAGAAGCAGATGGCGGCAGCTGGAAAGAGCTGGAAGATGTTCACCCCAGCCCTGGTTGGCTCGACATACAACCTGGCAATTTCTGCTTGGGCTCCGCACCCAGCATGTGCTCGCCTCTGGTTGGAATACACACTTGGCGAGATCGGCGCGAAGACCTTCGCAATCGGTGGAGCTACCCCAGCATTATGGGTATGGATGCTAAAGGTCAACCATGCGCCTGCTGAGGGAATTGCCGCAATCGGCAAGAGCAAGATTGCTGCCTCAAAGGCAACACCTGATCAGGCCAGTGCGGCAGTCATATATCTTAAGAAAGCATGGCCAGCAGCGGTTGGTGGCTAAGGAGATATAGTCGCCCAATGACTCAGGTCACTGATACGAGAGCCGGTTCTGCCACTAGCAGCGCCGGCTCTCGGCGTTGGCGTAGCAAGAGTGCCTACCTGGGAGTTCTGCCTTTCCTAATCTTTTCTGGTTTATTTCTGCTTTATCCGACGTATAACGTCATTTTGGGCGCATTCAAAAACAATGAAAACAAATTTAGCCTTTCAGCCCTTACGGAAGCATTCAACTCAAGTATCACGCGTCACGCTTTTAAGAATTCACTTATCCTCTCATTGTGGACCGCCCTAGCCGGTTCGATATTGGGTGGATTGTTCGCGTGGGCTCTGATCACCGGAAAGAAGAAGGGCTTCTTTTACCGCTTCTCCGTTGCCCTCAGTTCAGTACTGGCTCAATTCGGTGGCGTCATGCTTACCTTCGCTTTTCTGGCAACCTTTGGTTTTAACGGCGTTATTTCCACCCTCGCCCTAAAAGTTATGCCCGGCTCATTCTTGGCCGACTCCGCCTGGTTGTACGGGTTAAATGGCCTCATTGTCGTCTACACCTTCTTCCAAATTCCCTTGATGATTTTGGTCTTTCTCCCCACAATCGAAAATCTGCGCCCCCAATGGAGAGAAGCCTCTGACTCTCTGGGCGGCAATTCCCGCGAATACTGGACGAAAATTGGCATTCCTGTGCTCACGCCTTCCTTTGCAGGAGCCGCGCTGTTACTTTTTGTTAATTCATTCTCCGCGTATGCCACTGCTGCAACACTCATAAATTTATCAAGTTTCTTGACTCCGCTTCAGATTGCCACCTCGCTCAATAGCGAGGTAGGTGGCGCCAACCCGGCAGAAGCGAAAGCGCTCTCCTTCTTTATGATTGTGCTCGTAACATTCGTCATGGCTCTCTACGCACTTCTCCGCCGTCGCGTAACCAAGTGGGAGGCGAACCGATGAAGCGCACCTGGAAACTACAAACGTGGCGTCGAATCATCATCGGCTTTGTTGGCCTCTATTTAATGGTGCCTCTATATTCAATGTTTGACTTTTCAACCAAGCCCTTTGCCATTGCAGACAGCGGAAGAAACCTGCGCGCCTGGAGAATTATCCCCAGCCAACCCGATTTAGGCATAGCAGTTCTACGATCTTTGATTACCGCCGGGATAGTGATGATGCTGATCCTCTTTATGATCGTGCCTACCGTCATCTGGATCCAATTGAAATTACCAAAATTGATCAGACCATTTGAATTACTCTGCTTGCTTCCCTTGGCGATTCCGGCAATTGTAATTGTGGTTGGAATCGCACCCCTCTACCGCTGGATTTCAATTAATTTATCTGAGTCACCCATTACGCTCGCTGGTGTCTATTCAATGTTGATCTTGCCATATACATATCGGTCGCTTTCCGCGGCGTTGGACGCGGTAGACATTCATACACTTGCCGAAGCCGCGCAAACATTGGGCGCATCAACTTTTAGGATGATCTCTGGCGTCATTATGCCGACCATTCGTACGGGCATCATTAATGGTTCGTTCATTGCAATTGCATTGGTCCTTGGTGAATTCACAATTTCAAATATTCTCAACTTCAAGACCTTCCAGGTGGTGATTGCTCAAATTGGTAGAACGAGCGGGAATATAGCCGTTTCTGTTTCGCTTGCATCAATCATTTTCGTCTTGATTTTGCTCTTACTCGTCCCTGCCACTAAACGTCGTGCCGCAGTTCTCGACGTTGACCTCGCCTGACCGAAAGGAACCATACGTTGAGCTCTTCGCCGTACGTACAGTTGCTTGACCTTGCTAAGCACTTTGGCAAAGTTAAAGCCCTCGATGGGTTAAGCCTTGATATTGCTCAAGGCGAACTTGTCGCACTGCTTGGCCCATCGGGATGTGGCAAGACGACGGCACTTCGATCGTTGGCTGGTCTGCAAGAGTTGGATCGCGGACAGATGATCGTCGATGGCAAGGATGTAACTTTCCAAAATGCCAATAAGCGCGGCATGGGAATGGTTTTTCAAGCTTATTCTCTCTTCCCCCATATGACCGCTGGGGAGAACGTTGAATACGGGTTGAAATTGCGCGCGCATAAAACTTCTGCCGAGAAACGGAAGCAACGCTCCAGCGAACTTCTCGAAATTGTCGGACTTTCAACGCACAGAAACCACTACCCCCACCAACTCTCCGGTGGGCAGCAGCAGCGAGTTGCACTGGCTCGCGCTCTAGCAATCTCTCCCAAAGTCCTACTCCTCGACGAACCTCTATCTGCCCTTGATGCAAAGGTGCGCACGCAATTGCGCGAGGAAATTCGCCGCATTCAGTTGGAACTTGGCACCACAACACTCTTTGTGACACACGATCAAGAGGAAGCACTTAGCATTGCCGACCGCGTCGGAGTTATGCGCAATGGTCAACTGGAACAGATTGCAGTCCCTGCCGAACTCTATGACCGTCCCGGCACCGCCTTCGTTGCCGAATTCGTTGGGCTGACCAATCCCATGCAGGGAAAGGTCAATGGTGGATCAATCGAAATTCTCGGTGGATCGCTTCAGGTTCTTCCTGGTTCGATTACCTCGGGCATAGGAATTGCCCTTGTTCGCCCTGAGAGCATTCAAGTGAAGGCTAATAAAACAGGAACCGCCAGAATTTTCTCTGCCAGTTTTCTCGGTGCATCATGTCGCCTCATGATCACCTTGGCTGATGGCACACGCATTACTGCGCAGATGCCGAGTTCGGAAAGCGTCGGTCTCATTGCCGGAGCAACCGTCGATGTCTCAGTACTTGATATGCCGGTCTTTGTGAAAGTAGCGAGCTGATCTGGAGCACCAACTCGTTCGTTTTACTTTAGATTCTCGGCCGCTGCCAACTGCCCACAGGCACCTTCAATTTCTCGTCCACGCGTATCTCGCACAGTCGTCGGTACACCATAACTTTCCAGAATCCGCACAAATTCTGCTTCGTCTTCCGGACGAGATGCCGTCCATTTAGATCCTGGCGTTGGATTCAGAGGAATCAAATTAACGTGGGCATTGCGATTCTTAAGCAACCGCCCTAAAAGATCTGCGCGCCAGGTTTGGTCGTTGATATCGCGAATGAGTGCGTACTCAATCGAATATCTACGTCCAGTCTTTTCTGCGTAGGCATCTGCTGCCTGAAGAACTTCCTTTATTTTCCAGCGCGAATTAATTGGGACGAGCGTGTCTCGAAGATCATCATCAGGACAGTGAAGGGACACAGCAAGAGTCACTGGAAGACCCTCATTCATTAATTTTTCAATTCCGTTGACCAGGCCAACAGTAGAAACTGTTACCGATCTTGCACTAATTCCAAGTCCATGTGGGTTTGGATCGGTGATGTTGCGAAGGGTTCGCATGACGGCGTTGTAGTTCGCCATCGGCTCGCCCATTCCCATAAACACAATATTTGAAAGGCGGGTAGGTCCGCCGGGTAACTCACCCTGCGCACATGACCTGGCTGCGGCAACGATCTGCTCGGTAATTTCACCGGCTGTTAAATTGCGAGTGAGTCCTGCCTGTCCTGTTGCACAGAACGGACAGTTCATTCCACACCCGGCTTGGGATGAGATACATACCGTTGTGCGATCGGTGTAACGCATCAGAACACTTTCAACAAGTACGCCATCGTGCAGACGCCATAAATCTTTGCGCGTCATCCCATTGTCGCAAGTAACCGAACGAACCAATTCGATGAGTTTAGGCGTCAAGAGTTCGGCAATTGTCCCTCGTAAATTCGCCGGAATATCACTCCACGTCTCGGGATCTGAAGAAAGGTGTGTGAAATAGTGATTTGCAACTTGATTGGCCCGAAATGCTGGAAGCCCAAGTTCAATAGCTAGTTCACGTCGCTGTTCGGGAGAGTAGTCCGCAAGATGGCGGGGTGTCTTCTTCTTCAACTTGGGTTCGTCGAAAACCAATTTGATTTCTGGAGTCTTCTCAAGGCGAGTCATAAATAGCGCTTAACAATTTCGAAGGCCAACCAAACAGCGGGGCCTGAAAGAAGGGCAGAATCCAATCGATCAAGCATGCCGCCATGGCCCGGAAGAATTGTTCCCATATCCTTCAATGAAAGATCACGCTTCATCGCGCTTTCAATCAGATCGCCACTGGTGGCGGTAAAGACAACCATGAGTCCAACAAGTGCGCCGACCCACCAATGTTCGTGCATGAGGTAATGAAATGTGAGGGCCCCGCCAAGAACGGTAAATACCAGAGATCCTGCCAAACCCTCCCATGTCTTCTTCGGACTAATTTTTGGTACCAACGGATGCTTGCCAATTAGGACTCCTACCAAATAGCCGAACGTGTCATTACACGCAATAAGCACCACAAAAGTCATGACCCGATCGAAACCGTCAACTGGTCGCGCCAGAAGAATTATAAAACCGGAGAGAAAGGGCAAATAAATAAGTACCAGCGTCGTAGCTGTAGCACTCTTAATAAATCCATCGGGTCCGCGGCGCAGCAAATCGACAAGAAGTATCGGTAGGCAGAACGCGGTAGAGATTGCCAGACCAGTAAGACTCCCCCGCCACGTAGCCGCAGTGAGAACCACCGTCGCAATGATTAATGCTGGCAAAGAAAGGTAAGTCTTGCCAACACGAAACGCTTGGGTAATTTCACGAATACCAAGAATCACTGCTGCGCCGATGAGGATTGCAAAAAGTTCACGATGGTAGGCAAGTGCAAACCAGACAAGAGCGACGATGGAAGCGCTGACAGCGATCGAAGGAAGAAGTTTTCTCCCCGCCTTGCGATTTATCGCTTCATTGATCGCATGTAAGTCATTCATTCGACAGTGGAACTCTCAGACCTCGAGAAGTTCGATCTCCTTATGCTTAAGCAGGTCATCGATTTTTGCGACGTGCTCGGATGTGATCTTCTCTAATTCTTTCTCGCCACGAGTGAGGTCATCTTTCCCGATTAGGCCGTCTTTCTCTAACTTTTCGATACTCTCTTTCGCACCCCGTCGGATATTGCGAAGTGAGATCTTGGCATCTTCGGACTTGGTACGTACCACCTTGATGTACTCCTTGCGGCGCTCTTCTGTAAGCTGTGGAAAACCAACCCGAATGACAACCCCATCATTGCCCGGATTTACACCAAGGTCCGATTCACGGATGGCCTTCTCAATCGCAGCCATCGCACCCTTATCAAAGGGAGAGACAATCGCCATACGAGCCTCCGGCACCTGAATAGAAGCCAACTGCGAAAGCGAAGTAAAGGTGCCGTAGTAATCAACCATTATCTTGTTGAAGAGCGAGGGATGGGCGCGACCGGTTCGAATGGACGCGAAATCTTCCTTCGCGACCTCGATAGCTTTGTCCATCTTTGTCTCGGCATCCTTCAGGTTGCCAGCAACATCACTCATTACTACTCCTCATTCTTGTAACTTCTTTGAAGTTTACGATTATGCGACCAGCGTGCCGATAGTCTCACCACGAACGGCGCGACCAATATTTCCATTCGATTTGAGATCAAAAACAATGATGGGAAGTCCATTTTCACGGCAGATACTAAATGCAGCTGCGTCTGCCACTGCCAGAGACTTCGAAATCACTTCATCATAAGAAATACTTTCGTACTTAACGGCTTTTGGATTCTTACGAGGATCATCAGAGTAAACACCGTCGACTCCGCTCTTAGCTAAGAGCAATGCTTCCGCGCCGATCTCAAGTGCACGTTGCGCCGAGACGGTGTCGGTGGTGAAGAACGGCATGCCTGCGCCCGCTCCGAAAATCACAACTCGTCCTTTTTCCAAGTGTCGGATTGCGCGGCGCGGAATGTAAGGCTCGGCAACTTGCCCCATGGTGATCGCGGTTTGGACTCGAGTATCAATGCCTTGCTTCTCCAGAAAATCTTGAAGCGCAAGGCAGTTCATGACCGTTCCGAGCATCCCCATGTAGTCGGCACGAGCGCGGTCCATTCCCCGTTGCTGTAATTCCGCACCGCGGAAGTAATTTCCTCCGCCAACAACGATGGCAATTTGGACACCCGTACGAACCACATCCGCAATCTGCTTGGCAACATCTTGGACAACATCGGGATCCACGCCAATGCCCTTTGCCCCGCCAAATACTTCTCCAGAAAGTTTAAGGAGCACCCGCCCGTAACTACCTCTACTACCGGGCATAAGTGCTCCTTTCGCTTAATTACTAGAGTCTAAAGGTCTGGTCCTAAAGGTTACTGACCCACGCGGAAGCGTTGGAATGCCTTTACGGTTGTACCCGCCTCATCAAGGATCTGCTTGACCGTTTTCTTGGCATCCTTGGCGAATGCCTGTTCGATCAAACTGACCTCCTTCACGAAACCAGTCACGCGACCTTCAACGATCTTAATAAGGGCTGCCTCTGGCTTACCCTCATTGCGGGCTGTCTCCTCCGCCAGGCGTCGCTCGTTCTCGATGAGTTCGGTTGGAACATCTTCGCGATTGACGTATGTAGGAGCAAAGGCGGCAATGTGCTGGGCAATGTCCTTGCCCACCTCAAGTGCATCCTTGGACAACTGAACAAGAACGCCCAGTTGTGGTGGCAAATCAGGACTGGTGCGGTGAAGGTAAACCGCGGCAGGACCATCAAGAACGGCAATGCGGCGGACCTCAATCTTCTCGCCCAAAGTCGCATTTGCTTCGTCGATAACATTTTGAACAGTGCTACCTGGTTTAATTTCTGAAGCCAAATACGCATCAAGCTCTGAAATGTTGGACTCAAGCAAGTGCTCCAAAAGCTCGCCTGCCAGCACCTGAAAGCGCTCACCTTTGGCGACGAAGTCAGTCTCGCAGTTGAGTTCGAGCATGACGCCATAGTTGTTCTGGACCTTGGCAATAACAAGCCCGTTGGAAGCCGTCCGGCCCTCGCGCTTGGTGATTCCCTTCAAGCCCTTGACTCGGATGATTTCAACAGCCTTGTCGAAATCGCCTTCCGCTTCATCGAGAGCCTTCTTGCAATCAAGCATTCCCGCCGCGGTTGCCTCGCGAAGTCTCTTTACATCGGCAGCTGAGTAATTCAATTTAACCCTCCGTTACAGCATTGGTTTCGACGACCATTGGTACTTCTACCTCTGGACGAACCTCAACCGCCTCCGTGTCGGGAGCGGCATCGCCGGAGAGGATTTCTTTCTCCCAATCGGCGAGTGGCTCACCAGCAGCAACAGTTTCTGTATCAGCCTTCACTTCTTCTTTCACACTGGCTGCCGCGCGCGCTTGCAGTCCGGCAGCTACTGCATCAGTGATGACACGGGTGAGGAGTCCGATGGAGCGGATTGCGTCATCATTACCTGGAATTTTGAAGTCAACTTCATCTGGATCGCAGTTGGTATCCAAGATTGCAATAACTGGAATACCGAGCTTCTTTGCTTCGGCAACTGCGAGGTGTTCCTTCTTGGTGTCGACAACCCAAATTGCACTTGGCAACTTGGTCATATTACGAATTCCATTGAGGTTCTTATTGAGCTTCTCGCGCTCACGACGAAGAACGAGAAGTTCCTTCTTGGTCAGCAACTGATCATTGGCGCTTTCTAGTGCTTCAAGTTCCTTGAGACGCTGAATTCGCTTGTAGACAGTTGGAAAGTTGGTGAGCATTCCGCCAAGCCAGCGCTCGGTGACGTAAGGCATGCCTACGCGAGCAGACTGCTGAATGATTGGCTCTTGTGCTTGCTTCTTTGTGCCCACATAAAGAATATGTCCGCCCTTAGCCACGACATCCTTTACAAATTCGTAGGCGCTATCGATCAATCCGAGTGATTGCTGAATATCGATGATGTAGATGCCATTGCGCTCTGTGAAAATAAAGCGCTTCATCTTTGGGTTCCATCGACGCGTCTGGTGTCCGAAGTGAACTCCGCTGTCGAGAAGTTCTCGCATTGTTACAACCGCCATGGCGGCACACTCCTTCTTGCGCACTTCTCTCGAAGTTCGCTCTCGGTTATTGGGTCAACTATCTGCTGGCCCGCTAGCGCCTAGACACCGACCAGCGAACTGGACCGAGGTGGTACTTACTAGGCGCGTGAAGTCATCACGATGGTCTGTGATGCAGGGGCAATCCTACCTGACCGATTGGGGTCGAAGTTCCGCATTATTTTGCGTAGAAAACCGTATAAGTCTGGGGGCGTTACGCCCGCGGATGTGCCTGTTTGAAGGCTTTTTGTAGCCTTTCCGTCGAAACATGGGTGTAAATCTGAGTAGTCGCAAGTGAGGCGTGACCCAATATCTCCTGAACCGTCCGCAGATCGGCGCCGCCTTCGAGCAAATGGGTCGCAGCTGAATGACGCAGAGCATGCGGACCCATTCTCCCTACTCCTTCGAGGGCCGAGAGTGCTTCATAAACCACCGTTCTCACAGTTCGTGGATCTATCCGCTTTCCACGGGCGCCAAGAAAAACTGCGTCGCCCGAAACCGAATTGATTAAAGCAGGTCGGCCTTCTTTGATCCACGCTTTCAACGCCCTCATCGCCGGATTACCGACAGGGACGGTTCGTTCCTTATTACCTTTACCCAGAACTCGAAGAGTTTGACGTTCGTAATCAATATCCAGAAGATTGAGTCCACATAATTCGGCGACACGAGCACCGCTGGCATAGAGCACTTCGACCATGGCGCAATCGCGAAGAGCCAGCGGCGTCTCCTCTTCACCTACACGTACCGAAAGAGCTTCCATTGCGAGCAGAGCATTTGGAATGTCAAGAATCTCGGGCAATGTGCGATGCGCTTTTGGAATGGCCAGAGTGAGGCCGACATCGGTGGGAATCAGGCCGGATTTAAAAGCCCACTGAGTGAAGAGGCGAATCGATACTGCTCGCCTCGATAAAGAGGTGCGAGCTCCCCCTTTGACTTGCATTGTGGCAAGCCATGATCGAATATGTGAAAGATCCAACTCTTCGATTCTCTCAACCTCCAGCACGCGGAGTTGTTTGAAAAGGCTCTCTAGGTCCCCTAGATATGCACGAATAGTATGAGTCGCAAGATTACGTTCATGACGAAGGTGACTCTCAAAAGATGCGGTTACCGAATCCAGATCGCTCACATAACCAGATTACTCTGGAATTCTGCCTTGTCTAAGAAGTCCATAGGTGACTGCGTCCTCTAACGCCATAGCCGATGCAGCAATGACGTTCTCATGCACACCGACCGTACTCCATTCACCCTTGCCGTCACTTGTCTCTACAAGAACTCGAGTTATAGCGCCGGTTCCGAGGCGACCTTCAAGAATACGGACCTTGTAGTCGGTAAGTTCGAGTTGGGCCAATTCTGGATAAAAACGTAGTAGCCCGGATCGAAGTGCCTTATCAAAAGCGTTTACCGGACCATTTCCTCGTCCCACGCAGGCGATCTTCTCCCCTTGTGCGGTAAGAGTAATCTCAGCCTTTGTCACGATGCTCTGATCTTCGGCTCGCTCCACAGTTGTGAGCCAGTGATCGATTGAGAAGAAACTTGGTCGTACTCCAGTAGCCTCTTCGCGCAACAATAATTCAAAGGAGGCATCGGCGGCTTCGAAGGTGAATCCGCGTGATTCCATTTCCTTAACGCGCTCGACAACCCGACCTATGACTTCGCGGTCTCCTCCCAGATCAAATCCAAGTTCTTGTGACTTCAATTCTATGGACGCTCTTCCAGCCATCTCGGAAACAAGCATGCGCATGTCATTTCCAACAGAGGCTGGGTCTTCGTGTTGATACAACGATGGGTCAACTTTGATCGCACTTGCATGCAGACCGGCTTTATGGGCGAAGGCTGACACGCCAACGTAGGGCTGGCGAGCACTGGGGGCGACATTTGTAACTTCTGCAACTGCATGCGAAATACGGAATGCTTCCTGCAGCGCGCTCGCGGGAAGAACTTGTTGGCCCTTCTTCAACTGCAGGTTTGCAATGATTGTGACTAAGTCTGCGTTACCAGTCCTTTCGCCATACCCGTTGAGTGTCCCCTGAACATGTGTCGCACCTGCTGCAACCGCAGCCATCGAGTTTGCGACGGCACAACCTGTGTCGTTGTGGCAATGAATTCCAACACGAGCAGAAGTACTTTGGATGATGTCATGGACAATATCTGAAAGTTCATCTGGCAACATGCCGCCATTGGTGTCGCAGAGCGCAACTACATCGGCACCCGCCTCAACCGCGACTCGGATAACCTCCAAGGAGTAAGCACGATTCGAGCGGTAGCCATCAAAGAAGTGCTCGGCATCGAGGAAGACTCTCTGCCCTTCGCCGCGAAGATGCTTGATCGAATCGGCAATCATCTCCAAGTTCTCATCAAGCGTGGTGCGCAGTGCCAAATCAACGTGTCGGTCATGAGCCTTGGCAACGAGAGTGACCACAGAAGCACTCGAGTCGCGCAAGGCGCCAAGAAGCACGTCATCCGCGGCATTTACATGTGGGCGTCGGGTCGCACCGAAAGCCACGAGAGTCGCATTCTTAAGCTGCAATTCAGTCTTTGCCCGCGCAAAGAACTCAGTGTCTTTTGGATTAGCACCTGGCCATCCGCCTTCAATAAATCCAACACCTAAGTCGTCTAGATGGCGTGCAATCGCAAGTTTGTCATGAACCGACAGATTCAAACCCTCTTGTTGCGCGCCGTCACGCAGCGTGGTGTCATAGATATGAAAAGTATCAGACATTTTCATTAGAGAACTTTTCTCAGCCAATGATGTGAATCCTCAACGGTGCCATGCTGAATTCCAAGGAGGGTATTGCGAATCTGCATCGTGATGGGACCTGGGTTGCCATCGCCGGTCACCCACGTGCCCATGGCACTCTTAGCAGTTCCGACTGGAGAAACAACCGCCGCGGTTCCGCACGCAAAAATCTCAGTGATCTCTCCACTCTCGACGCCTTTGTGCCAGTCGTCAACACTGATCATTGTTTCTTCGACTTTGTAGCCAAGATCTGCCGCAACACTAAGTATGGAATCACGCGTGATTCCAGGCAGTAAAGTGCCAGTCAACTTGGGAGTGATTACAGACGCGTCTTTTCCTGAACCCTTAACAAAATAAAGATTCATGCCGCCCATCTCTTCAACCCATTTACGTTCGATTGCATCGATCCACACAACCTGGTCGCATCCCTGCTCAGCTGCAACCTTTTGTGCCACAAGGGAGGCGGCATAATTCCCCCCACATTTAGCCTCGCCGGTACCACCCGGTGCCGCCCGTACATATTCAGTGGAAATCCAGACAGTCACTGCATTCTCTGGATTGAAGTAAGCACCCGCTGGTGTAGCAATCAACATGTAAACCGCACGGTTTGTTGGTCGCACTCCAAGTCCAACTTCGGTGGCAAACATAAATGGGCGCAGATAGAGCGACTCCCCCACCTTGTCCGGAACCCAACTTGCATCCGCTCTTACGAGTGCATCGACTGATTCGATAAAGAGTTCAATTGGTAGTTCTGGCAGTGCCAGTCGTTTCGCGCTTCGTGCAAAGCGAGCAGCGTTTGCCTCCGGGCGGAAGAGTGCAACGCCTCCATCTGGTTGACGATACGCCTTTAATCCTTCAAAGATCTCCTGGCCATAATGAAAAACCATCGTCGCTGGATCCAGGGAAATCGGCGCATATGGCTTCAATTCCGCCTCAGACCAGCCACTCTCTTCACTCCACTCGGCCACAACCATGTGATCGGTGTAGTACTTACCAAAACCGGGGTTGGCTAATTTCTCAGCACGCTGCTCCGGAGTTAATGGATGAGTAGATGGTGTGATTTTGACCGTCATGATTATCCCCTCAGCGCTGCCACGAGCGCGCTTCCGATTTCAGTGGTGCTTCGTTTGGTAATACCGCGACTGCGAAGATCCTGCGCAACAACTCTTTCAACATCGCGAGCCGCCTCCGATAGACCCAAGTGGTCGAGCATCATCGCAATTGAAAGGATCGTGGCAGTTGGGTCAGCCAAGTTCTTGCCCGCGATATCCGGGGCCGAACCGTGTACAGGTTCGAACATAGATGGATACTTTCGAGTTGGATTGATATTTCCCGATGCCGCCAAGCCGATTCCACCACAAATGGCCGCAGCGATATCTGTTAGTAAATCTCCAAATAAATTGTCAGTAACAACAACATCAAAGCGCCCTGGATTGGTTATGAAGAACATCGCTGCCGCGTCCGCATGCAAGTACTCGGTCGTGACCGCTGGATATTCCTTGGCCACTTCATAGAAGGTACGCGTCCACAGATCGCCGGCATGAACCAGAACATTGTTCTTGTGAACCATGGTCAACTTCTTACGCGGGCGCAGCATGGTGCGATCAAATGCATCGCGGATGACGCGCTCAACACCTTTTCGGCTGTTGATACTGTCCTCAATCGCTACTTCACTCTCGCTACCGTAACCTAAGAACCCGCCGGCGCCAGAATACGGGCCCTCAGTTCCTTCGCGAACAACGATGAAGTCGACGACATCGGCAGTTGAAAGAGGGGACGTTACGCCTTCATAAAGACGCGCTGGGCGTAAGTTGACGTACTGATCAAATTCAAAGCGCAATTTAAGAAGTAATCCTCGCTCAAGAACACCGCTTGGAACTGAAGGGTCTCCAACTGCGCCTAACAATATGACGTCGGATTTTTTCAGTTCATCGAGTACGGACTTTGGCAGAACTTCACCTGTTCGGTGCCAATAGCCTGCGCCGAGTTCGTACGGAGTCTTCACAAATGAGACACCATGCTTTGCGCCGACAACATCGAGAACCTTTAGCCCCTCGCCAACAACCTCAGGACCGATTCCATCGCCTGCAATGACGGCAACATTAAATGAACTTGCATTCATTTCTATACTCCTAAAGTGACGGTTCGGACAAGGTTGGCACCCGTTTCACGGGATAATTCATCAAGTATTGATCGGTCTACAGGTGAATCCACCGTGATTGCCATGAGGGCGTTGCCTCCAAGGTGATCACGGGCAACCTGCATGCCGGCGATATTGATTGACCCTTTCCCAAGGATGTTTCCCACCGTCCCGACAACGCCAGGACGATCGGCGTAGCGCAGGAAAATGATGTTCTCTGTTGGCGCAAGATCGAGATCATATGAATCAATCGCAACGATCTTCTGCACCTGACGGATGCCCATCAACGTGCCGCTCACCGAGATTTTTACTCCTCGTGAAAGCGCGCCGTTCAAGGTGACAATGTTGCGATGCTCTGGAGAAATCTCATCTGTTGTTACGGATGTGACCAGACCGCGCTCTTGGGCAATGCCTGGAGCATTCACATAAGTGACATCTTCTGAACCTAATCCAAGGAGTGCGCCCTTAAGAGCGCTGATCCCGAGAACTGAGCAATCATGTTGAGCGATTTCACCGTGCACCGCAACTTCGATACTCACTGGAACTTCTCCAGCTAAACTCACGAGAACTCCGGCAAGTTTCTCAACGAGTGATAGCGCAGGACGAACATCCTTATGAATGACACCGCCTTTGACATTGACCGCATCCGGGACGAGTTCGCCAGCGAGCGCCTTACGGACTGAAACCGCAACTGCGATACCCGCACGTTCCTGTGCCTCATCCGTCGACGCACCAAGGTGAGGTGTGGCAACAACTCGATCTAGTGTGAAGAGTGGAGAGTCCGTACATGGCTCAGTGGAGAAAACGTCTAACCCGGCGCCGCCAACTCGACCTTCATTAATGGCATCATAGAGAGCGTTCTCATCAAGAACGCCACCACGCGCAGCATTGATGATGCGAACAGTTGGCTTCACCTTTTTGAGAGCCTCTACTCCAATGAGATTCGCAGTCTCTTTCGTCTTGGGCAAGTGAATCGTGATGAAATCACTCTGTGAAAGTAGATCATCAAGATCGACCAGTTGGACGCCCAACTGTGCCGCACGGGCTGGTTGGAGATAGGGATCATAAGCAACGACCTTCATTCCAAATGCCTGCATACGTGCTGCGACGAGTTGGCCAATACGCCCAAATCCCACGATACCCAAGGTCTTTTCGAAGAGTTCCGTACCGGTGTATTTGGACCGCGCCCACTTTCCATTTCGAAGTGCGGCGTGAGCCGGTGAAATATGTCGAGCAGACGCTAGCAATAGACCAATGGCTAATTCGGCAGCACTGACGATGTTGGAGGTTGGCGCGTTCACGACCATAACTCCGGCAGCAGTTGCGGCAGGAATTTCGACGTTATCAAGGCCCACACCTGCTCGTGCAATAACCTTTAGCCCCTTTGCAACCCCAATCGCTTCTTCGTCCATCTTGGTTGCAGAGCGGATAAGTACCGCGTCTACACCCGCGGCTAATGCAGCAAGCAACTCATCTCGATTCGCGCCATCGCAGTGACGAACCTCGAAATCAGGTCCAAGCGCATCTAAGGTCGCCGGACTTAATTCTTCCGCAATAAGTACGACTGGTTTAGCCACGGGCAGCGCTGCCCTCTTGGTAGTCATCCTTTGGATTCTTGACCCATGACATCAGTGCCCGAAGATTGCGACCAACCGCTTCAATTGGGTGGGTCTGACCCTTTTCGCGGAATGCTTTGAATTCAGGCGCACCGGCATCCTGATCATCGATAAATCGCTTTGCGAAAGCACCGCTCTGAACATCGGCAAGAACCGCCTTCATGTTCTCCTTCACGTGTGGATCGATCACGCGAGGTCCCGATACATAGTCACCATATTCGGCGGTGTCTGAGATTGACCAGCGCATCTTGGCAATGCCGCCTTCGTACATGAGGTCAACAATCAACTTGAGTTCGTGAAGACACTCGAAGTATGCAACTTCTGGTTGGTAACCGGCCTCGGTAAGAACTTCGAAACCATACTGAACCAACTGTGAAGCGCCACCACAAAGTACTGCCTGTTCGCCGAAAAGATCTGTCTCCGTCTCTTCAGTAAAGGTGGTAAGAATTCCGCCTGCACGAAGACCGCCGATTGCCTTGGCGTAAGAAAGGGTGAGTGGCCAAGCATTTCCGGTTGAATCTTGTTCTACCGCAACGATCACTGGAACTCCGCGGCCGGCCGAGTATTCACGACGCACAAGGTGTCCTGGGCCTTTCGGCGCAACCATGCACACATCAACATTTACCGATGGCTTGATGTAACCAAAACGGATACTAAATCCGTGGCCGAAGAAGATGGCATCGCCATTTTTGAGGTTTGGCTCGATGGACTCTTTGTAAATATGTCGCTGTACTGGGTCTGGTGCAAGAATCATGATGACAGTTGCTTCTTTAACAGCTTCAGCCACTGATACAACGCGAAGGCCTTCGGCCTGCGCCTTTTCGCGCGACTTCGAACCTTCAGCAAGACCGACACGAACATCCACGCCGCTGTCACGTAGGCTGAGCGCGTGAGCATGGCCCTGCGAGCCATAGCCAATGACGGCAACCTTTCGTCCCTGAATGATGGATAGGTCTGCATCTTCATCGTGATACATCGTTGCCACGGTGTTCTCCCTTTTCTTGGTCTTTGGTCTCTTTAATTCTGGTAGTCGGCCTGAGTGCTGATTTCGTGAAGTGTCGATATCCCCTGTGCGCTAAGGGTACGGTCAGAGAGCGCCGCGGTGCCACGCTCAAGTGCCACCAGACCTGACTGAACGAGTTCCCTTATACCTAGCGGAGTAAGCGCCTTCAACAAACCTTCAATACGAGCACTCTCGGCTGTCGCTTCGATAGTTATCGCTTCCGGATCTTCGTCAACAACTTTGGCGCCAAACTGGGCAACCAGAGCAAGTACATCTTGCCTATTCGTTGTTTCGACTTTGACTAGAAGCAATTCTCTTTGGATGCTGGACTCGACCGGCATCTCCGATACTGCAATTACGTTGACTAGTTTGTAAACCTGTGCCATAACTTGGTCAAGTACGTGTCCTTCAAGGTTAAGGACGATTGTCATACGTGAAATATCTGGATTCTCTGTGGGTCCAACCGCCAGCGAATCGATGTTGTATGCGCGCCGCGAGAAGAGCGAAGCAACACGCGCCAGAACACCAGGGCTGTTCTCTACGAGAACTGCGAGCGTATGTTTACTCATCACAACTCCTCTGAATCCCAGTCGGGAGCTAAGCCCCGAGCAATCATGATTTCATCATTAGAGGTTCCGGCCGCAACCATCGGCCAGACCATTGCATCGCGAAATACGCTGAAATCGACAACAACGGGTTGATCGTTTATTGACATCGCTTCCTTGATGACTGCATCGACGTCTTCCGTCCGTTCGCATCGAAGACCCGCACATCCCATCGCATCCGCCAACTTCACAAAGTCAGGAATGCGCTTGGAGTGCAGTGAGGTATTTGAGTAGCGACCTTCGTAGAACATGGTCTGCCACTGACGGACCATGCCCAGACTCTCGTTGTTGATGATCGCAACCTTGATTGGAATGTTGTTGAGTGCGCAGGTCACCAATTCTTGGTTAGTCATCTGGAAACAACCATCACCATCAATCGCCCAAACCGTTGTGTCCGGCATGCCAACTTTCGCACCCATAGCTGCCGGAACTGCGTAACCCATGGTTCCGAGCCCGCCAGAGTTCAACCACGTCCGCGGCTTTTCGTACTTAACGAATTGAGAAGCCCACATCTGATGCTGCCCAACACCGGCTACGTAAATTGAATCGGGACCCGAGATTGCGCCGATTCGCTCAATCACGTACTGGGGTGAGACAGAACCATCCTCGGGATGGGTGTAGCCAAGCGGATAGGTCGAACGTAGCGAACTCAAGAATCTCCACCATTGCGTCAAATCTGGTTTTGATTTCTTGAACTCGCCTTGTAGAGCGGGAATCAAAGCCTTGATCGTGTGTGCAAGATCGCCGATGACAGCAACGTCCGCAAATCGGTTCTTGCCGATTTCGGCTGGATCGATATCTGCATGAATTACCTTTGCATTCACGGCAAAGGATGAGAGTTTTCCAGTGACTCGATCGTCAAAGCGAGCGCCAAGAGTGATCAGGAGGTCGGCTTTCTGCAAAGCGGTGACTGCAGCGACAGTGCCGTGCATTCCTGGCATTCCAAGATGGAGATGGTGACTGTCAGGAAAAGCACCCCGCGCCATGAGGGTGGTCACGACTGGGGCACCCGTGAGTTCAGCCAGCCGCATCAACTCTTTATGTGCGTTGGACTTGATGACTCCCCCGCCGACAAATAAAACCGGTCGGGCTGATTGCGCGATTAGAGCGGCTGCATCGCGAATTGCCTCATCATCGGGATCAATCTGCGGTTTGTATCCGGCGAATTGCAACTTCGTTGGATACTTGAAATGAGTCATCGCCTGAAGTGCGTCCTTGGCGATATCAACCAGAACTGGACCAGGACGACCCGTGCTCGCGATATGGAAAGCCTCTGCAATGGCGCGTGGAATATCGTCAGGATTGGTGATCAGGTAATTGTGCTTAGTGATCGGCATGGTGATGCCGCGAATGTCAGCTTCTTGAAAGGCATCGGTACCAATGGCAGCCGATGGGACCTGCCCTGTGATTGCCACGAGTGGCACTGAGTCCATAGCAGCGTCGGCGATAGGCGTGACCAAGTTGGTGGCACCTGGGCCAGAAGTCACGATGCATGTACCGACTCGACCAGTCGCTTGGGCGTATCCGGTGGCCGCATGTCCCGCGCCCTGCTCGTGACGGACCAAGATATGACGGATCTTTGAGTCGAAGATTGGATCGTAGGCAGGAAGGATGGCGCCACCGGGGATACCGAACATCACGTCCACGCCTGCAGCCTCTAGTGATTTCACCAAACTGCTCGCCCCAGTCATCTCTTTGCTCATTCGCCCACTCCCTTCCGTCTCTGGTAATTAAAAATTTGCGCCTAATAATGCAAAAACCCTCAGTGATAACTGAGGGTAGCGCGGGATCTGATTGTGCTAGATCGCGCGCTTTTCAATCACTACTGATGTCTTCATTGGCATATTCTCTAATGAGCATGCGCAAGCGTCAATCCTTTGAGATTGTGATCTCACCATATGGACATGACCTGAAACACTTTTTTTAGTCGCAGACAGCGCCTTTGCTGGCAGATCCCACTAATTTCGAGTACTTCGAGAGCACTCCACGTGTGTACTTATGCGGCATCGGTGAAAAATTGATACGACGCTTCGCCAATTCTTCTTCATCGACAAGAAGGTCAAGGGTCCGAGTGATGGTGTTGATGCGAATGCGATCACCTTCTCGCACAAATGCAATCGGACCGCCCAGAGAAGCTTCTGGCGCAACATGTCCCACGCAAAGTCCAGTGGTTCCACCCGAGAAACGTCCGTCGGTGAGAAGCAATACGGATTTGCCCAATCCTGCACCCTTGATAGCGCCCGTTATCATCAACATCTCGCGCATCCCTGGTCCGCCTTTAGGGCCTTCGTAGCGGATCACGACCACATCGCCAGCCTGAATGGAGCCGTCTTCAAGTGCAGTCATTGCTTGTTGTTCGCGTTCGAAAACGCGGGCGGGGCCTTCAAAAATATCGACATCTACGCCAGCAGTTTTGGTTACTGCTCCATCTGGTGCCAGTGAACCATGGAGAATTGTGATTCCCCCACCTAGGGACATTGGATTTGTCGTTGCACGAAGGATCTCTCCGTCTGGATCAGGGGGCGCGATATCGGCCAAGTTCTCGGCCATCGTCTTTCCTGTCACGGTCAGAACATCCCCATGCAATAAACCAGCATCTAGTAGTGCTTTAAGAACAACCGGAACTCCGCCGACTTTATCCATGTCACTCATGACGAAGCGGCCAAATGGCTTGAGATCACCAAGCAGCGGCACACGCGAACCAATGCGATGGAAGTCTTCGAGATCAAGATCCACTTCGGCCTCGTGCGCAATTGCCAGCAAGTGCAGAACCGCATTGGTCGAACCACCCAATGCCATGACAGCAGTGATGGCGTTCTCAAAAGCCGGCTTGGTGAGAATGTCGCGAGTGGTAATTCCTTGCCGGATCAATTCAACTACGGCGGCGCCGGCCTTTACTGAGTATGCATCGCGTCGACGGTCAACTGCGGGTGGTGCGGCAGACCCGGGAAGTGAAAGACCAATTGCTTCGCCGACGGTTGCCATGGTGTTTGCGGTGTACATGCCACCACAGGCACCTTCACCGGGACAGATCGCACGCTCGATCTTGTCTAATTGGGCTTGGGAAATCAATCCGCGAGCGCATGCACCGACTGCTTCGAATGCATCAATAATCGTGACATCTTTGCCATCCACTTGTCCTGGCAATGTCGAACCTGCGTAAACAAAAACGCTTGCGACATCGATGCGCGCCGCAGCCATCATCATGCCTGGCAACGATTTATCGCATCCGGCGAAAGTCACCATGCCATCAAGTCGTTCGGCCTGCATGACTGTCTCGACGGAGTCGGCGATAACTTCTCGCGATACGAGTGAGAAGTGCATGCCTTCGTGGCCCATGGAAATTCCATCTGAGACAGATATGGTTCCAAATTGAAGAGGAAATCCGCCGGCGTCAATCACTCCCTGGCGGGATGCTTTTGCTAAACGGTCCAGGGATAAATTGCAGGGGGTAATTTCGTTCCACGACGAGACAATGCCGATCTGCGGCTTGACCCAATCCTCATCCCCCATGCCCACCGCGCGCAACATTCCGCGGGCGGGTGCTCGTTCCATTCCATCAGTGACCAGACCAGACCGGGGCTTCATTGTGCTCATTGGGTAATCGTAGGCGATCGCCCACGATTGTTTGGCGAAACAAATTCTTTACTGAACTGCGAGGTCCGCGATTCGGGCAAAAAGTCGGTTTGGGTGAGCAACCGGTCGCGAGGATCTATGGAAGCCAAACCTCTCGTATAGTCCCATCATCTCCGGGGTCAAGGCGTCGACAATTAGGTATCGCGCTGCAGCAATCTGGGATGCCTTCTCCGCTTCCGTCACAACGTCCGCAATTAGAATTCTGCTTAATCCCTGACCTTGTAACGAAACATCCAAGGCGAATTTACCCAAGAGAAGTGCGGGAACGATGACTTGTTCACCCCTTGCCAATTTCTTGGGAAGCTCATCTCGACTAAAAGAGTGCGCAGTGAGGGTATAAAAGGCAACAACAACGCCATCGCCAAAGTGCCAGACATAAGTACGGCCGTAGCCTCGCGCACTGGCAGCTGAAGCGTGGCTACGAAGCCATAAATCAATCTTTGGTTCACCAGAGTCGAATTTAGCCAATTCGTGATGGCTAGCCAACTGTTCTCGAACAATTCGACTGCTCACCAGGTGTTATCGACGTTCGATTAGAGCATCAGCTTCAGCCCGGGCCTTCGCTAGTTCTTCGTTGAAAACTGGGGGCGCGTCAAGTGCGCTCAATAGTTCCTCAAAGAAAGACACCGGAACTCTCCACGTTCGCTGCGCTTCAATCACTTCTTGAGCTCTTTCTAACGCGGCATCAAGGGCAAACTTGCTTGCGCTCGTCCGCTCCAAACTTGCGGCTTCGCGAATCTGGCGAAGAGCTTCCTCAGGTAGGCGGATCTCAAACCGTTCCGTTGCAGAGGTTGTCATTGGATTCCTCCTTCCACTACGTACATTGTCCGTACAAATCCTATCAAAGTCAATAGACCGCGAAGGCCCCTTGGAAGATTGATTTGCTCCCAGAAATTACGATACGGTACGGTATCGTTTCGGAAGTCGACAGGAGGCAAGATGAGTATCGCCCAATGCATCGGCCGCCCTCGCGACACATCCCGAGATGTCGTAATTGAAAAAGCCGCAATTGAACTCCTCCGAGAGGTCGGCTACGAGCAACTCACCATCGAGTCGGTAGCCACTCGTGCGCAGGTAAGCAAGGCAACTATTTATCGCCGTTGGAAGAACAAGGCAGCTCTCATTACCGATTCAGTTCACCACTACGCCTTCTGCAAAGCCCCCGCTATCGATACCGGATCTCTTCGGGGCGACCTCATTGGGGTGATTTCAGAAAAAGTTAAAACAATGAAGAGTGCAGATGGTCAGTTGATCGCGGGTCTGATGTGTATGGCCCGAACAGACACCGACCTTGCCAGCGTACTGACTCAATCACTTGCCGATTACGCCAGTGCAGCCCACGCAGCCATGTTCGATCGAGCCGTTGCACGAGGAGAAATTTCCAAAGATGCCAAGCGTGAACTTATATTGCAGATAGTTCCCGCAGTGATCAGCTTCCGGGTTTTTATGTCTCACCAGAGCGTCAGTCGCAAGTTCGTCGAGAACTTCGTCGATGACGTTCTTATCCCAGTCATAAAGCACACCAACAAATAATCCGTCGTAAGCAGCCATCTAAGAGGAGACATGCGTGTCAAAGACAACAGTTGATCTAAGTACCACAAGCACAGAAGAAGGTCTTGATCCCAAGAGGTGGAGAGCTCTTTTCGTCATTGCCATTGCACAATTAATGGTCATTCTTGACTCATCAATCGTCAACATCGCAATTCCTAGCGCAAAAATCTCTTTGCATATCACTAACGCAAATCAGCAGTGGATTGTCACATCCTACACACTTGCCTTCGGCTCTCTCCTTCTCCTAGGTGGCCGAATCGCCGACTACGTAGGTCGCAAGAAGATCTTTATCGTCGGCCTTCTAGGTTTCGCTGGAGCATCTGCTCTGGGTGGAATCGCCTCCACACAAGGACTTCTCTTCGCATCTCGAGGTCTGCAAGGCGCATTTGCCGCACTCCTATCTCCTGCTGCACTCTCGCTTCTCAATGTGACCTTCACCGTTCCGAAAGAACGCGCAAAAGCCTTTGGTGTATACGGCGCTATCTCCGGCGGTGGCGCAGCAATCGGCCTTATTCTCGGAGGAACTCTCACCGAATATGCCAACTGGCGCTGGTGCCTTTTCGTCAACGTCCCTATCGCGATCATTGCTGCGCTCTTGGCTCGACCATTCATCAAAGAATCCAAAGCACTCGGTGATCGCAGCTATGATACCCCCGGAGTTCTCACTGCGACCGCGGGATTGTTCTCTCTCGTTTACGCTTTCACGCTGGCAGCAAAAGACGGATGGACAGATGGGCACACTTTCTTGTTCTTTGGTCTAGCAGCGGTATTCCTTACCGTCTTCATCTCCATCGAGCGCCGTGCGAAAAATCCACTGCTACCAATGCGAATCCTCTCTGAGCGAAACCGTGCAGGCTCCTACCTCGGTTCGCTCTTTGTAAGCGCCGGCCTATTCTCAATGTTCCTATTCCTTGGCCTCTATCTCCAAGTGATTCTCGGATACACCCCACTGCACACTGGCTTCGCATTCCTGCCATTCTCAACGGGAATCATTCTCTTCGCAGGTCTCGCGGCGAAGTTGCTTCCAAAAACAGGTCCTCGCCCTTTGATGTTATGGGGTCTTGTTCAAGCCGCAATCGGACTTCTCCTCCTGTCGCGAATCACGCCTGCAACGTCCTACCTCACTCATGTGCTCCCGACGCTCATCATCATGAGCACGGGTATGGCACTGGTATTCATTCCAATGGCATCGACCGCTCTGCATGGAATCGGGAGCCATGACTCAGGCGTGGGAAGTGCAATGCTCAACACCAGCCAGCAGATCGGTGCATCTCTAGGTACCGCGCTATTGAACACAATCGCAGCCACTGCAACAACTAGTTACATTGTGATCCACGGAGGCAATGGCAAGCAGGCGCAGTTCTGGGCACTCACACATGGCTACGCCGAATCATTCAGAGTCGGAGCAACTTTGTTGCTTGTAGGCGCAGTGATTCTTGCCTTTACAGTCCGCATCGGTCGTGAATCACTCGTTGAAGCAGACCTGGTTGTTTCAGCCCACTGACCAAAGAATCGACCTTTCGCGCTCTTGGAATAGATCTACTTAATAAAAGTCGGTTCTAATATTCCCAGGGCTAGCGAGTTCTCTATCTGCGCCATCGCCGTAATCAATCGAGCCTCATCATCTCTGCGCGAAACAACTCCCATCCCAACTGGGAGTCCGTCAGTGAACCCCATCGGAAGACAACCGATCGGTGTTCCTGCAATGGCAGGCGCCGTTGTGATCCAACTTGATTTAGAAAAGTCATCACCTTCGCCAAGCGTGCTCACCCATGCCGGTGAATAGGTAGCGCCAATCAGGACATCAACGCCATCCAATCCCAATGCCAAAGTCTTCTCTGCCCAGGCCAGATTCCTGGCACGTTTTTCGGCATACTCAATTCCACGGCCACCTAGTTCGAGGGCTTGCTCAAAGAGTTCCTGCGCAAAGTATTGAAGCTCAGTATCGGCGTTCTCTGCGTTAAAACGAACAACATCTGCCAGGGATGAGAGTTTCGAATCGCAGCGAATTGAAAAATATGAGGCAAGATCATCTACCAGTTCGTGAAGCAGAACGTGAACCTCATCCTCACCAATCGACTCATCAGGAGCTGGGAGATCAACGTCAACCAAAGTTAGGCCGAATTTACTCAGCTGAGTGAGCACTCCATCAAAGAGTGCATCTGTTCCCTCATGAGTCGTTAACCAGGATTTGACGACTCCAATTTTCAGCGATCTCCTGTCTAAAGTGGCATTCACTAATCCCGATCTACCCATCATTACCTCTAGCAGCAACGCAGAATCTTGGACCGTTCTCGCCATTGAGCCTGGTGAATCTTGACTCGAACTGATGGGGATGACTCCCCCGCGCGGTACCGATCCGACAGTTGGTTTTATCCCAACGCAACCGTTTAATGACGCGGGACAGACGATAGATCCGTCCGTCTCGGTGCCGACTGCAAGTGAAACTAAACCAGCAGAAATTGCGGCACCCGAGCCGGAGGAAGAACCGCCCGGGCTATGAATGTGCTTCCATGGGTTGGCGGTCAGACCACCCACACCTGACCATCCGCTTGTTGACTTAGTAGAACGAATATTTGCCCACTCAGAAAGATTGGTGGCGCCAATGATATTTGCCCCTGCTGCACGTAGACGAGAAACGATGGGAGAGTCTCGTTCTACCGGATACTTGGTGAGGGCAAGAGAACCAGCAGTTCCAGGCAGACTAACCGCCTCAATATTGTCCTTAATAACTATCGGCAATCCTGCCAGCGGCAGGTTGGTATCAATCTGTTCTGCATTTTCTCGGGCTCGGGGCGCCAGAGCTAGTACAGAATTAAGTTCGTAGCCAGAGGAATCCATGCTCTCGATTCGATCTAGAGCTGCTTCAACCAATTGACGTGAAGAACTATTGCCATCTCGTACTGCATTGATTTGGTCGTGAGCGCAGGCGTATGTGCTCACGAGGTAATCGTATGCGATCTGACATCAGCAATTTCTGCCCTGAAAAGATCAACTCGACTGCCGATCTCAGATACGCCACCACCACTTAATGGCCCACCCAGACCAAATGCATCTGCGCCAGCACCAAACCAAGACGCCACATTCTCCTTGTTCACTCCACCCGTAGCTACCCATATCTGATTCGGAAAAGGGTCTCGCAGTGCTTTGAGATGCCCTGGTCCATATGTCGAAGCCGGGAAGAGTTTCAAGGCATCGCATCCGGCCCCTATCGCAATTGCAACGTCTGTTGCGGTGGCCACTCCCGGCATTGATATCAATCCCGCGGATTTCGTCATTTTTATCACGTCACTGTCCGTATTGGGAGAGACAACAAATTGGGCCCCTGCTCTTTTGGCATTGAGCACATCACTGGTCGTCATTGCCGTACCCACGCCAATATGTATAGATGTCTCATGAGAGAACTCTTCAATAAGATCAAAAACATTGGGACAAGTTGTGGTGAACTCCAAGACTAGAACTTTGGAAGCAATGAGGCTACGGGCAATCTCGCGAGCTTCATCGGAACTTGACGTGCGAACAATCGCCATAATGCCACTGGATTTAAGGTCTTGAATCATGAAGTCGGCTCCCTTTCGCTGGTGTCTATCCTGCGCCCCGCAATGCCATATGGAAGGCCGATCCAATCTCCAATTTGCGTAGCAACTGAAGCGCCGCATTCACTTCCCTGCACAACAGCCCGCTCCAGTTCGAGTCCAGCGAGCAGGCCAGCAATCGTGCCACCAACAAAAGCATCACCCGAACCGACTGGATCGATCGCCGTGACCAGGGGTGGGGATACTTCGAAATATTCTCCATCGCTTAGCACCCTGATCAGTGCTGGTCCCGCGGTCATAATTGCTGTCTTGATTCCCCGATTAACGGCGTTTTGTAAATTTGTTTTGGGATCATCTGACCCCCACACCACTTGGTACTCATCGGCACCCCCGAATACGACATCTATATTCTGCACTAGATCATATAAAACCTCGCGCGCTCGCGTCTCACTCCATAATTTTCGACGGATATTGAGGTCAAAACTCTTCATAGTCTCTGCAGCGCGCCCAATATTTAGTGCTTCGGCAACAGTAGCGCAGGCGCTCTGCGAAATTGCCGCAGTTATTCCCGTGACATGCAACCAACGACATTCCTCTATGTCCGATGCCTCGATATCGCGTGGCGTCATCGTCGAAGCCGCACTCGAAGTGCGCAAATAGGTCACGTTGACTGGTTGTGAGGTTCCTCGGTTGCGCACGATCGCCCCTGTGTAGTTATCAACTCGTCGGATCCGAGAAACATCAATTTTTTCCTTTAGCAACTCCCCAATAATCACATCCCCCAATTCGTCCAAGCCGACACGAGTTTGAAAAATAGAGGAAAGACCCAAGCGGCTCACGGCTACAGCAACATTAGCCTCAGCCCCAACCACTTGGAGGTCGAATTTACGTGCAGAAACAACTGAGTCTGTGTCTTCAGCTAGAAACAACGCAAGTGCTTCACCAAAGGTAAAAAGATCAGCCACCGTAGTTCTTGACATCCTGTCGTTTCTCCCAGCCTGGAGCATACAACGCTAGTCGCCCACCAGTCCGTGGATGCTCGGCACACGCCGCCCGATTGAGAGTTACTCCTAATCCAGGTGCTGTCGGCAACTCAAAACAACCATCTTTTGGATTTACGTATGGGGCTCCCTCAACGATTTCATGAATCCACGGGTCAGCGAAATCATTAAAGTGTTCTAATACTTTGGTGTTTGATGCTGCAATGGCAACATGCAGAGCCGCAGCCGTACCGATTGGTCCAGCCACATTATGTGGTGCCAGACGAACATTGTAAGCATCACTCCACCCCACTAAACGCTGTAGTCCCGTAATCCCTCCGCAGTGAGTTGTATCAACTTGCAGGATGTCTACAAGACCTTCTTCCAAGAATGGAATCAAATCTGTCTCTTGATGAATTCGTTCACCTAATGCGATTGGCAGATGTGTATGATTACGAACATTGCGCAAACCGCCAATATCCATCGGCGAAACAGGCTCCTCTATCCATGCCGGCTCAATATGTTCGATGGCTTTGGCAACCGCTCGAGCGGATGAGGATGTAAATCGACCGTGCATTTCAACATAAATATTTATATCCGGTCCCACCGCACCCCTCACCGCTTCCAGAATGCCGACAGATTCACGCAGAGCATTGCGACTTATCTCAGCACTTGCATGGCCGAAGGGATCGATCTTCAATCCACGATATCCACGTTCAACAACCTTCCCCGCGTACTCCGCAATAACTTTGGGATCACGATCTCCTTGATACCAACCGTTGGCATATGCTTCGACCCGTGCGGTAAATACACCACCCAACAATTGGTAAACAGGCACTCCCAAAGATTTACCAAGGATGTCCCAACACGCAATATCAAAAACTGCTAACGCGCTCTGTCCAACTTCACCTGGTAAGCCATACTCAGCAACTTTGATATTCCAAGCAAGCTTGGAAAGATCTGCGGGGTCAGCGCCTATGAGGTAACGGTTTCCCAACTCTTCAATCGCCGCAATCAAAGTATCGGTTTTATTCACCATGCGTACTTCTCCAAGACCAGTAATTCCAACATCCGTCTGGACTTCGACAATTGTTAACTCTCGCCACGGCGTCCCAACTACAACAATTTCAAATCCAGTGATCTTCATGAAACATGCAACCCCGCATTCGCTCTTGGCACTCGCTCTTTATAATTCTTAAACTAACATCGGTTAAAAGTCTACTGCTTTCCTCGAATAATGAGCATAGGTTCCTATTTGTTCCAAAACAAACCGGTTTTGAAAGTACAAATCGAAATAAATGTTCACCAACATTACAGTGACAATAGCAACCATTGCATCTGTTCATAATAAGGATAGAATCACGCTAATTATTCGAAGGAGTATCCATGACAGCGCGAACCTGGCCATCGACACGAGACCCACATGGTCCCATGGGAAAGTCCATTTCTATACTCCAAGCGCAGGGAATCGAATATCACGATGCTGACGGGTTGCCCGAATCAGAGAAAAGATTTCCAGATGGAGACCGATGGAAGATTGAAATTCCATCCGTCGAAGGTCCATCAGCGTTTAAAGCTATTCTTGACGAAGCACAGAAACGAAATTTGAAGTTTCATCGTATTTCGCAAGGTTCAGGCATCATGATGCAGACCGATGATGAGATCCAAGAAATGGTTAGATTAGGAAATGCGCACAACCTCGAAGTCTGTCTTTTCGTAGGACCGCGAGCGGCCTGGGATATTGGCAAACAACCGCTTTCATCCGCCGGTGGCGTTGCATCCCCGACGTTACGTGGCACAGATCAAGTTCGTTTTGCACTCGAAGATGTTCTTCACGGTGCCGACCTAGGTGTGCGCTCCGTCCTAGTCGGTGATATCGGTCTACTCAAAGTCTTGGGCGAAGCGAAAAGTCGTGGGGATCTGCCTGCAGATTTCATCCTCAAAACTTCAGTAGCGATGCCCTGTCCGAATGCAGCAACAGCACAAGTGCTTGCCGACTTAGGCGCATCGACATTGAATCTCGCCACCGATCTATCACTTCAACAAATTGCCACCATTCGCGCGCAAGTGGATATTCCAGTCGATGTCTATGTTGAGGGTCCTGACGATTTTGGCGGAGTGGTACGTCACTACGAGGTACCTGATCTAGTGCGCGTCGCCGCTCCGATCTATCTTAAGTTCACCGTCCGAAACTCTCCCGGACTATATCCCGCAGGCGGACATATCCAAGGGCTTATCGAAGCGACAGGTCGTGAACGAGTGCGCCGTGCCGCGATCGGATACTCGATGTTGACCCGCTACAACTATGAAGGTTGATCCTCTGATGCCCCGAAATCGCGTACTTCTATTTGGAGCAACCGGCGCACTTGGCACAGCAATCAGCGAAACATACAAAAGTCATGGATGGCAAGTCTTTCCAGTAGTACGGCAGTCGACTGGCCTCGTAGATGAAGTATTGCTTCCGTTAGAAGACTCTAAAGAATTTGAAAATGCTATTGTGGCAAATAGTTTTGATTCAGTCGTATTTGCGCAAGGTATAAACATGAATGGTTCTATTATGACAACCGAGGAGGAAGATTTCCAACGACTTTTTGATGTTAATGTCACTTTTATTGTTCGACAAGTAAAACTCCTAATGGAGAAAAATGCGATTGCCACAGAGGGCAAGATAGTTGTCGTAAGTTCCTTAGCGGAAGTATTTACTCGAAGAGAGAAATTTGCTTATACAGTTTCCAAAGCAGCGGTCGGCGGACTTGTACGGTCTCTAGCTGTTGATCTCGGACGCTCTCATCGCATTTTGGTCAACGCCGTTCTACCTGGTGTCGTGGATACACCAATGTCTCGAAAAGGTCTAACGTCGGATCAGATAGCCAATGTCATCGACGCTACACCAATTGGAACATTAGTAACTCCTACGGATGTAGGAAATAGCGTTTATTCACTGGGCAGTGAATTGAACACTGGAGTTTCTGGCCAAAGCCTATTGGTCGATAATGCTTTTTCCGTGACATTCCTACCTTGAATCTTTTGGAAAACTTTAATCTACCGACCACGTCATAAGGCCAGATGCATTTCGCGAGCGAGCAATGCGCTGGTACGACTCAAGTACCTCAAGATGACCAAGTACCGGGTAAACCAAGTATTTGTATTCCGGATCCCCCCATGGACCCAAACGCTCATGACATTGGTCGATTAATTCCATGAGCGTTAATGGCCTAAAGGCCATCTGTAAAGTTTCCATGCATGTGCGTTCCACTAGATCTGTATACGCCAAAGAGGTATCAAGAAAATCAATGGCGCTCTGCCCTTGGTAACGAGGGTAGTGAGAAGTGAGTACTTCTGTTGGCTTGTATCCCTTGAGCAAGCGAATCGTGGAACGATATGCCTCAACAAAACGATAGGTGGGCGGAAAAGCTGGTTGACCATCTGCATGCAGCACGCTTGCACCAAGGACCGCATCACCAATAATGACGACGCCCGTCTTCTCGTCCCAGAATGAAAGGTGCCCCCATGAGTGACCGGGAGTGTGCAAAATTTCGATAACACGGTCACCTAGGTCAATGCGTTCATTACCTGAAAACCCAATATCGACACGAGTCTGGAAAGCAACAGTTCTTATAAATGCCTTCGTCTCAGAAGTTTCATCAAAATTATGATCATCTGCAAACTCCCCATAGCGATCATCTATCATCGATTGAAGATTTTCGATCATGGGTCGATCGCGTTCACCGCAGCAGATCAGAGCATTAGGCATTAACTCTTTAACTGCCCTGTTGCCACCCGTGTGATCGAAATCTGAATGCGTATTCACGGCATATAGAACGGCATCTAAAGAAAGACCATTCGCATTAAAATATGGGACAACAACCTCGCGCATCGATCCATCAAATCCAGTGTCAACAATGAGGGTCGCCGCTGAACCAACAATTGCGTAAACGGCAATATACCTAGTGCCAATGGGGCATTCAATTCGATGTATACCTGGAAGAATTTCCATGCTTACCTCCCCTGCAAATGTCGGACACATTTTCGGATACTCGGGTGAACTCCAAGGTGTATGACTCAGAGCGTTATCTCGAGGGCCACCCTATATACAGAGGGGATACCGACTTGGCTGACACGAGTTAATGCCGACCAGGCGCTGGCACCGCCGCCGGTAAAAACCACCTGAGAACCATTGACAACCGCCATTTTGAACTTCACAATTGGTCATACAAATGATTCATATGTTGAATAAAAGCCGATTGGCCGTCCCCAGCCACGCTCAAATTTCTTCTATGAGTACCAGAACCCAGGAGGCCTGATTAATGATTCGAAATTCTCATCTGAGAGCGCTGGCATTAGGGGCAGCAATCTCATTTCTGGCTATATCAGCGGTTTCTCCATCTTTCGCTGCAAAAAGTAAGGCTGTGAAACCGGTAACAATTACTCTGTCCAGTTGGCAGTTTGTTGAGCCAGGCCGCGGTGAAGCCTTAAGCGACTTGATTGATACATTCAACGAATCACACAAGAAAATTCAAGTGAAAGTAGTCTCTGTTCCGTATCCAACCTACGCGAACACCATTTTGACCCAACTTGGTGCTAGATCAGGCCCTGATGTTGTCAATTTAGATTATGACGTTTTCGTCCAGGCCCAACAAGCTGGCTTGCTTGCTGACATCACTAAATTAATTAAGAAACCAGCAGGCGGATTAGCCGTCTATGACGCAAAATTTTTAGTCGGGAAAAAACGATTTGGAGTTCCTTGGGAGACGCTAGGTTATGCCCTGATCGTAAATAAAGATTTACTTGACAAGGCTAATGTCGCAGTGCCCACAACTTTCGCAGAGTTTGTTGCCGCTGCAAAAAAACTAACAAATGGCACGGATCAGTATGGGTTCGCTTTCCGTAACACAATGACTCAGGAAACTGGTTGGTGGTATGACCTCAGCAATTGGGTTTACGGGTTCGGAGGCTCTTGGACTGATGCAAATGGAAACCCAACCGTAAACTCCGCAGCAGTAATTAAGGCTGTCACTGAATATAAGAACTTTTTCGACCAGAAGTACATCCCTCAAGGAGCAGAAGCTGCTACTTATCGGCAAATGTTCTGGGAAGGCAAAGTTGCGATGGAGATTGATAACGGGTCTGTACCAACAATCTTTTCCACCCAGAATCCTGCAATCAAAAAGAATCTTGTAATTATCAAGAATCCATTTCCGTTTCCAACTAATGCTCAAATCTTGGAAGGTACATCAATCAATGCAGCTTCAAAAAACAAAGAAGCTGCGGCCGTTTTCATCAATTGGTTGCTACAGACAGCCCAACAGCGTCAATTGATGAACGCCCTTGGTCATCCTGGAGTTGCAGCGGTGGTCACTCCACCTAAGGCTCTGATCTTCGATAAACCATGGGTAGTGCCATATCAGGCTGTTGGTCGCTATGGCAAACTCATTTTGCCTCAGCGGGCGGAGTTGAAGACTGCTGAAATTCGCCATGCGGTTCTCGCGCAGATGGATCTGGTCCTTCGATCCGGCTTGAGCCCTACGGACGCTATGAATGCAGCACAAACTGAGGTGAAGTCAATCCTGCATAAGTAACAAGATATCAAGTTGATGTGGTTTGGAGTGGGTTTTAACATGCAACAGAATCCCACTCCAAACCACATTGTTACCGATCTATCCGGCAAAGTACTCTCAATTTTGAAAAATAAGGAGAAGCCATAGTGGCGAAAGTGGAAAAATTATCAAACACGGACGTTTGGTATAGACGCAATGCCCATTGGATTCTTCTTGCTCCTGCCCTGATTTATCTTGGACTATTTTTGGGTTATCCACTTTTCCGCGGCTTCCAACTTAGTTTCACCGAAACAAATACATTGAATCCCGGATTAAATACTTACATTGGATTGAAGAATTACGACGAAATTCTACATTCTTCTGGATTCTTCAGCACCCTATCTGTCACTGTACGTTATGCAATCGCAAGTGTTATCGGTGCACTGATACTTGGTTTAGGCGCAGCGTTGCTAATGAACAGATCAATGCGTGGCAAGGTTTTCGTTCGGACCATGGTGACTTTACCTTGGGCATCTCCTCCCATAGCCGTAGCTCTTATTTTCACTTGGATGTTCAATCCTCAATACGGAATTATCAACTCAGGCCTGCATAAATTAAACATCATCGGAAAAGAACAACATTGGCTAGATAATCCATCTTTAGCACTCCCAACCCTCGTTACAGTCACGATTTGGATGACCTTTCCATTGACGAGTCTGATACTTCTAGCTGCTCTTCAATCTGTTCCAAAAGATCTTTATGACGCCGCAAAAGTGGATGGGGCAACATCCTTCAAGCTTTTCCGTTATGTGACGATCCCATTAATTCGTCCAACGATGTATGTAATGATGCTGCTTTTGTCGATCTGGGCACTACGCCGTTTTGACGTGATTTGGGTTCTGACCCAAGGTGGGCCCGTTGACAAAACTTCAACTCTCGTTGTTCGCCTCTATCGCGAAAGTTTTCAGTACGGCAATCTCGGTTATGGAGCAGCAATCGGAACAATCGGATTTGTCCTTTCAGTTTCTTGCACCGTTGTCTATTTTCTTGCCAATCGTCGACTTGAGCGGAATATCTAATGTCCTCTAACCGAAAGAAAGCACGTTCTTCTCGAATCTCAACAATGATCATCTTGTTATGCATTATCGGCATTGCCATAATCGCTGGCTTTCCTATTTATTGGATGTTTAACACTTCGCTTCTGCCAACAAATGAAATGTTCACATCATCCCCACGTCTGTGGCCTTCCTTCGATAATTTAGGTGGATTTTCTAATCTTTTTCAAAAATTGGAAATCGCAAAGTGGTTGACGAACTCCGCATTCATCGCAGTCGGAACAACTTTTGCTAGTCTCGGAATGGCACTCTTTGCTGCCTATGCAATTTCACGTCGCAAATTTCGTGGCCGAGGATTTATCGGCTTCATTATGTTTGCAACTCAAATGCTTCCAGAAGCACTTCTAGTGATTCCACTGTATGCACTATTCATTTCCTTAGGACTAATCAATAACCTTTGGGGATTGATCCTTGTTAACGCAGCGTTCGTGATGCCAATCATTGTTTGGGTGCTCAAAGGTGCAATTGATTCGATTCCGCATGAAATTGAAGAAGCAGCTATTGTCGATGGATGCTCGACGTTGCAAATCCAGCGCTTAATCATCTGGCCGCTAATTGCCCCGTCAATCGTTGCTGGGGCGGTTCTAGCCTTTTTCCACGCCTGGAATGAGTACCTGTTTGCCACAACTTTCATCCTTGATATGGATAAGAGGGTCGCCTCTACCGGCTTAGCCTCGCTTATTGGCGAACTTACAACCCCCCTTGATCGAGTCATGTCAGCATCTTTGCTCTATACCTTGCCACCAATTATCTTTTTCCTAATTGTCCAACGACGCATTGTTGATGGGCTAACAAGTGGTGGAATTAAAGGATAGGAGAGTCAGAATACTCCACTGCGATGTATCCAGGATCAGTAGATTGCTAGATCCGATATATGACAGATGAACCTTTCACAATTATTTGCCTTCGAAATGCGGGGCACGTTTTCCAATAAAGGCGTCTCTACCCTCTTGAGCATCCTGGGTAGTGAAGCAATAAGCAAAGGTGTCGTTTTCATATGCTAGACCAACATCAACAGCGGTCGACATCGAAATCCTAACCAAATGTTTAGCCAATTCTGAAGCAATCGGGGCATTACTTGCAATTCGCGCTGCCAATTCCCCAACTTTCTGATCTAGCTCATCTTCGTTAAATATTCGGTCAACCAATCCAGACCTCTCAGCTTCGTCCGCAGAAATCATGTCCCCCGTGAGCAGCATCTCAAGGGCTCGACCTGTACTCATATGACGTGGAAGGAGCTGAGTGTTGCCCGCTCCACCGTGCCATCCCAACTTAATTTCCCCGGCGCCGAATTTGGCATCAGGAGTTGAATAGCGAATATCACTCAGGAGCGCCATTTCCAGACCACCGCCGATACAGTACCCACGGATCTTTGCAATGGCAGGCTTCCTAATCTGCCAGATACTTCGCGCATAGTCGTCACGATTGCGCAATTGCCAGTTTGAACCGTAATCATCTAAGACTTTGATATCACTACCCGCAGAAAATGCTCTTGTCCCTGCCCCTGTGATTATGACAACGCGAATACTCTCGGTGTTGTTAATGTAAAAGACTAGTTGCATCAACGCTTTGCCCATTGCTGGTGTCATCGTGTTCAATTTCTCAGGACGGTTGAGTGTTAACGTCGCAACAGAATCAACAACATCAAATTCCAGTTCTTCCGGGAGCACTGGAATAGACAGCGTCACTGTTTGTTCTTTCGCCGAGCATTCGACGAGGTCTGCGCTGCAGCTTCAAGGAGAGCTTTCATGGCAAGTTCGGCACCATCTGGGTCTTCATCGATAATTGCATCAAGCACTGCTTGATGCTGAATAATGAAAGAACCATCATCAATGGCATCTCGAACCATTTCATCGCGAATTCGCAGAAGTGGAATGAAGAGTGTCCCAATCCGTTTCATTAACTCATTTTGCGTCGCATCAAGCATGCCCTGATGAAAAGCCATGTCAGCTTCGCCAATTACTTCCGATTTCATGCCATTGCCGTAGTACGCATCGGTCATGCGTTTTAACGCTGAAGAAAGAACGGCAACATCTTTACTGCCGCGCCGTTTAGCAGCAATTCGAGCAACCCAAGGTTCGTAACTAGCACGAACCTCTTCAAGATCTTTCAATAACTCTGGAGCCAGCCCAGAACTCCGGAACCATGAAATTACATCAGGGTCTAGCAAATTCCATTCTTCACGTTCAAGGACAATCGTGCCGGTCTTTGTGCGAGCACGGGTCATCCCTTTGTCATGAAGAACCCTAAGAGCCTCGCGAACGACCGTGCGACTCACGCCGAACTGTTCCTCTAATGTGTCCGATGTAAGAATTGAACCTGGTGGAATGTCTCCAGAGATAATGCGACTACCCAAGTCCCAGACTATCTGGGTTGGCAGATTTCTAGCGATCTTGGTTTTCATATTAAGTCGTCCATTTCACAGATTGCTAGTGCCAATGGCCCTTGCCCCCATGGGACCAAGAAACCACGCGGAGTATGTACGTAATGCGATGCGCGAGTAGATGCCATTACCGCAGCAGTAACATTGCGAAGATGACCGTTCGCGTCCGTATCATCAAGTGCACCGGCAAGGGCATTGATCGCGTGCGGTAATACATCTTCTTTACTCACAATACCCATCTTAATGGCGCGCGCAAACCCCGTTGCCATAAAGGCGGCAGTTGATCCTTCTTCGCCCGAAGTTGGATCATGTACAACACACCACCAACGACCGTCGGGGCGTTGCAGTTCAATCATGCGGTGAATCTGCTTCTGTACCGCGCTAAGAATATGTGCTCGAGCGGGATTATCTTCGGAGATGTTCTTAAGAACATCTAGTAGGCCTAGCATGGACCAACCCTGCCCCCGCCCCCATCCGGGGCCAAAAGTTCCGGCTACTCCATGCATAAAGAAATGATCGAAGATTCCATCAGGTTGTTGCAAGGCTTCAATATATGCAAGTGCTTGCGAGATTCCAACTTCGGTAAATTCTGGATCGTCTAAGGCCTTGCCTAAAGCAGTAAAAAAAGGCGGGTCAAAATGCAAGCAATCAACGCACGACCCTCGCGGCGGCTGAGCAAGCAGCGCAGCCTCCTTGGGAGGAAGCATCTCACCCCCATAGGGCGGAATTAAGCACATGCTCTCCCACATATCAAAAATCCCGCGATCAACGGGCCGCGACATCAAGTAGCGCGCTAAACCAATGAGTTCTCCAAGAAGAATGGTGTCATTAGCTAAATGTGCAACCTCAACCATCGCCATTCCCGGAGCCGTGGCATCCATCCGTTGGTATGGAGTTGGTCTGGTCGCCCAAGCTCGCATCCACCCATGAGCAAAGGCAAAATAAGTGTCGTCTTTCAATACCCTTCCGGATTCGATCATGCCTTCGAACCCAGTGGAATCACCAAAATTCCATGTGTCAAAACGCATCCGAGGCAATGATGCTGCAACTTTTTCAAGTATTGCCAATCGTTCCTGGCGACTAGGTAGCGCAGGGGCAGAGAACATATCTTTACCTTCCCTTGAAATTCGGCGGACGTTTTTCAGCAAATGCTCTCTGTCCTTCTTGCGCATCCTGCGTTGTCATGCAGTACGCGAATGAATCATTTTCATAAAGAAGCCCAACTTCCAACGGCATACTCTGCGCCATACGAACCATATGTTTTGTCATTTGCGCCGCGATTGGAGCCTTTGCCGCGATGGACTCGGCGATTTCAATTGCACGGGGAAGAACTTCTTCGCGGGAAACCATTTCTTGTATTAAACCCATACGCAATGAGGTAGATGCATCTACCGGCTCGCCATGGAGAAGAAAAAGTGATGCATTTCCAGGACCAACCGCATGGGTTAAGAGTTGGGTCTGACCTGAACCACCATGCCAACCCCAACGAATTTCTCCCGCTAAAAACTTGGCGTCAGAAGTTGAAATACGGATATCGGAAGCACAGGCCATTTCTAGGCCACCACCGATGCACCATCCATGAATTGCGGCAACAACGGGCTTCTTGATCAACCATATTGCGCGCGCGTAATCGAGTCCTCTACTAAAGCGATTACGGTATTCCCAGTTAGTTCCATACTCGTCCAATTCAGTTAAATCACTTCCCGCACAAAACCCCTTCTCGCCTTTGCCATACAATACAACGGCACGAATATCGAGGTCATTATTAATTTCATAAATATAAGAATTCATCATCTCGTCCATCACCGTGGTCATCGCGTTAATCTTCTCCGGACGATCCAAAATCAGATGTACCGTGTTTCCATGGCGTTCGAGTATGACTTTTCCGGGATTCGCTGCGGCCATTGTTAGTCCTTTACTAGTCCGATTGCACCAGTTCCTACTAATGCATCTATCTGTAAGTCAGAAAACCCAAGAATGCCATTCAAAATTTCTCGTGAGTGCTCGCCAAGAGCAGGAGCACCGCGACGGATCGTCGGTGGCGTCTCAGAAAGTCGTAATGGAGGACGCACCGTCCTAGCACTAGTGCCACGATATTGCGGTTGTTCGACAATGTATTGAGCTTCCTGAATATGCGGATCATTAACCAAGTTTTCATAGTTATAGACGGGTCCGCACCATGCACCGGCTTTATCGCAGATCTCAATCCATTCTTTAGTGGTCTTGCCTTCGAATTTATGACGGATAAGGCGATAAACCTCATCGCGATATTCATGGCCCGAGTTGTAATGCTCCAAAGTACGTAACCAATCATCGTTAAGAATTTCACCAAGGATAGGAAGCGGAACCATTGCTAAGGTCATCCAACCATCTGAAGTCTTGTAGACGCCGTACGGAGCAGGAATAGATCCATGCCCACTTCTTTCTTCCATACGGCGCGGCATCGTCTCCGTATTGAGATACGTAACAAACTCTTGTAATTGGCAGTCCATAACTACCGACAGCATGTCGACCTCAACATGTTGGCCCAAGCCAGTGAGATGGCGTGATTCGATTGCGGCAAGAATTCCAATCACCGCTTGATACCCCGTCATTACATCGGCACCCCAAAGTGCACTAGGGGTTGGATCGTCGCCAAGGGCTCCAACGCTAAACATCGAACCGCTATATCCCTGTACAACAAGATCTTGACCGGGACGATCGCGATAAGGACCAAAAGATCCATACCCTGAAATAGAGCAATAGATCAATTGCGGATTTATTTTGTGCAATTCTTCATAGCCAATACCTAAACGATCTGCAGTCCCGTATCGAAAATTTTGCAAAAAAACATCAGAGTTCTTAATTAATTCATGAATAACAGCTTTTCCGTCAGGATGTTTTAGATCAATAGCAAGGGAACGCTTGTTGCGATTGACGGCGAGAAAAGTAGTCATCTCGCCATTACTCATCTGATCCTCAAAGCCACGAGTGCGGTTAAACTCACCCAAAATCGGTGGCTCTATCTTGATCACATCAGCGCCCAAATCCCCCAATCGCGTTCCAGCGATGGGGCCGGCAAGCATCTGGGTGGCATCAATTACTCGTAATTTCTCAAGGGCTCCACGTGTCATACTTAAATACTTTCATATGAAGAAATACTTGTCAACGCTCGTCCACTCCACTTTTTCTTCACGACATCAGGCGAAACGGGCGTGAAGCCCGCCATCAACAATCCAGTCAGCACCGTTGACGAAGGAGGCATCATCGGAGAGAAGGAATGTGACCACCTTTGCAATTTCCGAGGTCTGCGCCATTCTGCCCATGGGCTGTACCGCCATCGCCTCAGTCCGCTTGGCAGGTTCCTGGACGAACCAAGACTCCAGCAGCGGGGTCAGGGTGTATCCAGGCGAAACTGCATTGGTGCGAATTCCGTTGCGCCCTTCGTCAAGGGCAAGGTTCCTGGTCAATCCAATAACACCGGATTTGGCCGCTGCGTAAGGAAAATACTTGGGATAAGACATGCGAGCATGGATCGATGCGATATTTACAATCGCTCCCCGCCTTGCCGTACGCATCCCGGGGAGTACGCACTTCGCCGTGTGCCACACACTCTTAAGGTCAACGTTGAAGAATCGTTCCCATTCATCATTGGTCATCAGAACCGGATCGTAATAGGCATTGACACCAGCGTTATTGACTACGCCAGTAACTGGACCGAAATGTTCGACCATTGCGTCGTGTGCCACGTTTAGGCTATCGAAATTTCCAACATCTGCTTGGTGGAAGAAAACTTGGAAACCTTGCGTGCTGAGTTCTTCGGCATACTTCTCGCCTGCCGGGACATTGATATCACAGAAGGACACGCTTGCCCCTTCTTGTACCGCATCCAGAACAATGGCCGCGCCAATTCCAGCTGCGCCACCTGTAACTAAAATATGTTCGTTCTTAAGTTTCATTTATTTTACCAATCTGCTACTGAGCCGTCATTATGGAACCACTGAACTGGCATAACCGAGACGAATGGGTGCTTACTTGCCTCAATCTGGTTAATCTCTATGCCGATACCGAGACCTTGCGGGGGAAGAATATGCCCGTCCTCAAACTCGGGCACCCCGATAAATACTTCTTCGCGCCAGGGAACATCCGCGCGCATCACTTCCTGAATAAGGAAATTGGGCGTTGTGAGCGCAAGATGGACATTAACCATCGTGGCTACAGGGCCCAAGGGGTTATGAGGAGCCATCACGACACCGAAAGTTTCACAGAGCGCAGAGATCTTCCTCAACTCAGTGATGCCGCCAGCGTGACAGACATCAGGCTGGGCGACATCAATGAGACCGTCTTTCAAGAGTGGTAAGAATTCAGAGCGCGTGAGTAAACGCTCCCCTGTTGCCAATGGAAGATTGATGCCGCGCCGGGCACGCACCAAGGCTTCATGTTGGTCTGGTTGGACCACCTCTTCCAAAAAGAGTGGATGGAATGGTTCTAAAACTTTTGCATACTGGATCGCCATAGCTGCACTCGTACGACCATGGAAATCGATCATAATATCCACATCAGGACCTGCGGCATCACGCGCTGATCCCATTAGTTCTTCCGCATGTCGCAATCCGGCACTTCCCCCAAGTGGCGCCGATTGTGGCACTGCCAAGATTTTCACAGCTGTAAATCCATCTGCAATTGATTGCTTCATTTTTTCAGCAAAGGATTGTGCAGTATCGGAGTTGTAAACAGCATCCGAACTACCACCACCAAGATGGTCATACATTCGCACTCGATCCCGAGCAAGGCCGCCAAGAATTTTCCAAAGTGGTACGCCTAAATCCTTAGCGCTAATGTCCCAGAGTGCTTGATCAATTCCACTCAAGGCGGACATTGTGATTACGCCGCCTTTGAAGAAAGGGTGGCGATAAATTATCTGCCAAAGTTTTTCAATATCCCGTGGATCTTGTCCGACAATTAACTGACCCAGATCTTCTATAGCACCCACGACTGCTTGGGCTTGAAATTCAACTGTCGCTTCCCCAATTCCAATAAGTCCCGCCTGATCCGTGAAGACTTGAACGATCACCCAGTTCCGCATCTTGGCATTAATGACGGTTGTAGTGATTTTCGTGATCTTCATAAGTGCACTCCTATGCTTTGAAGGAAAACTATTGACTCGTCTAGCGTTGCCTCAATTTCAGCATCCCAAATTGTGGTGGGGCGCCTACAGTAGGCAGTAGCGATAATCCCACGACGTTGCAGAATACTTTTCTCAACCGCAATCAATTGCTCAAGATTGGAAATCCAACGTGCAATCCAAGGAATAAAAGTGTTCAAGCGTCTTTCAAATTCTGTAAAATCGCCCGCATCCAATGCGTCTTCGGCCCATATATACGCATCGGTTAGTGCGCACCCCGGTTGTACTCCTAGAGCACCCGCTTGAACTCCCTGAGCCCAGAAAATTCCGCCCCACCCAATGAGCGTTCCAACTGAGTCATGAGTCAAACTTTTTACTCGTTCAATGGATGCCGAAGGTGGGTTGGCTTCACATTTAATCATTGCCAAATTTTCATACTCGCCGGCCAATTGGGCCAGCACTGCGACGTCCTCCATCCCCCCTGCCTGCGGCAGATGTTGGATGATCACGGGAATCTTCACTGCAGAAAGGATTCCTCGCAGGTGTTCGAGGATTTGCTCGGCCGATGGTGCAAAAAAAGAGGGTGGCAAAATATTGATGAAATCAGCACCCATCGCTTCATACTTACGCGCACGAACCACCGCTAGTTCGAGAGAATGATCAGCAACTGAAGCCACAATCGTGAGAGATGCCTTACGTTTTTCTTCTACCAAGATTTCAAGTAGCCGATCGCGCTCAAGATCATCCAATTTTATGTTTTCGCTTGCGACGCCAAACATCAATACCGATTCAGCGCCGCATGAAATAATCCATTGCACGAGATTTCGAAAACTCTGGTAATCCACTTCACCAGTTAGCGTAAATGGAACGGAGAGAACAGGGCAGACGCCACGAACTTGCTGCATACTACTCATCTGCTCGTGGTTACCCCCTGTTGCAGAACTATTTTTTGACTCGGCGGCTGATGATTGCCTGCATGATTACAGAAAGAATAATGACTAAGCCGAAGAAAACTTGCGTGTAGAACGCATTGATTCCCGATGCGACAATCCCTGCATTGATTGCGCCAATGATGAAGGACCCAACGAAAGTTCCCGTCACGGTACCCACTCCGCCAAAGACGCTGGTACCACCCAAGAAGACTGATGCAATGGAGTTGAGCATGAGACCGTCACCAAGGGTTGGCCAGAAATAAGATACTTCAAAGGATGCCACCAACCCAGCCAATGCCGCAAAGAAGCCCATAACTGCAAAAGTGCTGCGCTTAACTCGTGAAACGTTGACACCCATTAACTGAGCAGAAATTTTGTTATCACCCGTAAGAAATACGTGAGACCCGTACTTAGTGCGATTCAAGATAAACCACAAAATCAAAGTCGCCAAAATTGTCCACCAGAATTGATTTGCAATACCAAAGAACGACCGCCCAACAAGGAGAGTCGTAATCTTCTGTAATTTAGGATCAGTCAATCCAACGCCTGATCCATTCATCCATGCGAGTTCGATGCCACGGAAAAGAAATCCTGTGCCGATCGTAATAACTAGTGACGGTATGGCGAAGTATGTAATCAGGAATCCATTGAAGTAACCGCAAAGCACTCCAATGAAAAGTGCACCTGCAATTCCAATCCAAATACTCCCAGTGCCAGAGTAGATTTTTGCAAATCCAGCAGTGGCTAGTGCCATCGTTGAAGGAAATGAGAGATCAATTTCGCCTGTAATAACAACTAATGTCAATGGGATCGCCATCAAAGCAAAAATCGGCGTAGAGGAAGCGAATGCCAGATAGATATCTCTAGAGGTAAATGCCTCTGAAGCTGTTACAACAAAGATCAGCCAGATGACAACCCCAACACCCCAGATTCCAAATTGCATTCCAAAACGGCGCCAGAATGATGGCGGACGTGCAGCGTTATTCTTGACCACGGAAACTTCTTTACTTTTGCTCATCTCTAATTCTCCTGCAAACTGCCCGTGCGGGCGACTCGATACATGCCCTCGATGAGCTGATCCATCGTAATTTCACTCTTGTTGTACATACCGGCAACTTTCCCACGATCCAACACAATCATGCGATCAACTGCTGGATAGATATGGAAGATATTGTGGTCAATGAAAATCGCTGAGCGGCCAGATTTCTTTATCTCTTGAACAAAATCCAAAGTTTTCTTAGTTTCAGAGAGCGATAACCCGACCGTAGGTTCATCCAAAATCACTAATTCGGCATCAAAGTACAATGCTCGAGTAATAGCCACACCCTGCTTCTCGCCACCCGACATCGTCAGCACTGGGTTATCAGGGTGTACTGCGGTCGACGTAAAGCCCATATGGGCACCCATTAAACGCGCAGCTTCAGACTTCATCTGCTTGACATCAAGTTTGCCAAAACGGTTTGTGATCTCACGCCCCATGAACATATTGCGCCAAATGGGTTGTTGCTCGCAGAGCGCACGCTCTTGGTAAATAGTTTCGATTCCAATGGAGCGAGCTTTGGCAACATTCCATTCGGTAATCTTCTCACCTTTAAACCAGATCTCGCCCCCTTCATCGGGTGCATGAAACCCCATGATGGTTTTTACAAGTGTGGATTTGCCAGCGCCATTATCGCCAAGAAGGCCAACGATTTCACCCGGATAAATGCTCAGATTGACATCTGATAACGACCTAACCTCACCGAACGTTTTAGAAACATTCTTTAATTCAATAACAGGAACTACGCTCACGACCGCCCTTTCGTTGATACTAAAAACCCATTAACACTCTCACCTAAAATATGTGGTGCCGACCAGGAGAAATTACTCCTCGCCAGCACCACATACCTTAATGCTTCCTTACTTTACTGTTTTAACGGATCTCTCTCTTTGCAAGAGGCGCAACTATTTTGACGTTGCTTGCATCGACAAATCCACCAGCGGTATTAATGTCCAAACCCGAAAAACCATACTTTTTGGTCAAGCAGATTTGAAGAATTGGTAAATACCCTTGTAACCATGGTTGTTGATCAATTACAAGTTGCAGATATCCACTCTGGACTGCAGTCACGGTTGCTGGTGACACATCAAAGCCACCAAAATAGACCGAGCCGGCCTTTAAATTAGCTGCCTTCATGTAAGTAGCGGCAGTTGCAGTCAGACCACCATGGTCGGTGACAACAGCCTTAATATCAGGGTTCTTTGCCATGATTCCGGCAAAGGTTGGCCCACCAGATGCAGGTGAGGTATTAGTTGCTTGGTCAATCTCTTGATAAACAACCTTTACGCCGGCAGATTCAAAGCCGTCAATCACACCAACTGTGCGTTGACCGCGATCTCCACCTTGTCCCTTTAGACCCCAAACAAAGGCTGAATCGCCACTCTTAAGTTTTGCGCGTTTCACCATTTCGGCAGCCAGATCTTTGCCGGCCTTGTAGTTCACAGCTCCTACGAATCCAAAACCTCTTGCGCTGTATGTTTTTTGCAAATCAACCAGCGACGTGTTAAGAGTCGTGACAATGATTCCCTTTTTCTCTGCCGCGTCAACAATAGGCTTGCTGGCCTCTGGTCCGCCAAATCCATAAATGGCAACTCCGTCTGGCTTTGTCGCGACTGCCTCTTTAAATTGCGTCATCATTTTTCCTGGATCCCAGTCAGAGAAGTAGTACTTGACACTTGGACCGAGATCTTTCGCGGCTTGTTTGAAACCGTTGTAGACGTTGTTAGCAAAAACACCACCTTGAGGTCCACCAGGGAATGCGGCGATTTTTACTCCAGAACACCAACCACCTGCTGCCTGCGAACTCGTGGCAGTACCGATGGTTGTTAATCCAACGGATGCGGCGAGTGCCAGCGCTGTTACTCCGGCTTTAATACGACGTGCTCTCATCTATGTCCTCCTAGTAGGTCTGGCTAGAATCAGCCTGTCCATGTATAGATGATATGGAATGACTATTCAAGGGTTTTTCAAAGATTTCGAAATAGTTATACCCCGGAGCCCCGAAAGAACGACTTGAGTTTAGATTGAGACTTTGTTGGTCAGAGTGATTTATCCACCAAATGCGCCTTTTAGTTAATACTAATCCCCTTTAATTGCCGGATTAGTCTCACGAAGAAGCCTCGTAGAACAGGATGTATACGTTGTGCGCCTTTAGAGGTACCAAAGGTGACCCCGCACGCAGAAGTTCACGAATCAGATTGCCTTGAAGTTGTTCGGTAATCTGCCCTTGACTTTCACATCAGCGAAAAACAGTGAACCCGCCAGAGGCTCACTGCTGGTAATGGACTCCTCATATGAGGCGTCTGCCGTCGTGACATACAACGTTGAAAGGTCTTCACCCCCAAATGCACAATTTGTTACGAGAGAGGCAGCAACCTTGACAACTCCCAAGAGTTTTCCCTCTGGTGAAAAGTTTCGCACTTGCCCCCCGCCCCAGAAGGCAACCCACAAGTTACCTTCAGCGTCGACGCACATGCCATCGGGCATTCCTGGGCTGTCACTCACATCTATCGGTTCCATTTCTTGACCCAACGAACCCGAATCCAGATCAAATGTAAAGCGGCTCACCTGCTGCGTGGGCGTGTCGATGTAATAAAAAATATCTCCACGTGGGGACCAGTCCATACCATTCGAGATTGTTACGTCTCGCAACACGACGTGAGTTTGAAAATTTCCAGCAACTCTCTTGAGGTCGCCCATCCCGGCCTTCGCATCGTATGCCATGCTGCCAATCCAGAAATTGCCCAGTGGATCAATGTTTCCATCATTAGTTCGAACATTTGGATTTGGCATCTCCAATAATGTCTCGTTTATCACAACTAGATTCTCATCAAGGAGTTGGATGCTATTCCCTGCCGCGACAATGAATCCTCCCGCGGCGTTCTTTCCTATCGAAGTAATAATGTTCTTGAATTCTTTTCGGAAAAAGGAATTGCTTCCTGGCTTCCACTGAATAATCGTGTTTTTGAAGATGTCAGACCATAGAAGAGTGCCAGACCGCTCGTCCCAGAGCACTCCTTCGCAAAGATCTCCCTTTGTCCCAGGAACGCACTCGGCAATGAGTTCAATCATATCTTTCCTTCCATCTCGAGTGATTCAGTGTAATGTCCAATCCATAGATTAACTCGTGGATGGAGTTGCGTGGTGAAAATTCAAAGTTTAGAAACGTTCATTGTCAACGTGCCCTATAAGCGAACTGAAGTCAGTTCGATAGTCCAAAGAAGCGGCGTGACGTCTGTAGTTGTGAAATTGACGACAGATACCGGTTTAGTTGGGTGGGGTGAGGCTTGCTCAGGCGCCGATGTACTCTCGATATCTGCTGCCGTCAAAGCCATGTTCCCCTTCGTGCAAGGACGATCTCCTTGGGATTCGGCCGATATTATGCGCGACCTATTCCGCAGAGGGCTCTGGACACTACGTGCCATGACCGGCAACTACGCGTGGGCTTCTTTCGACATGGCTCTATGGGATCTCTGCGGCAAGAGTTCCGGACTGCCAGTTTACAAACTACTGGGTGGTGCGGTTCATAAAGACGTTGACTATTTCTTCTATCTAGGACACGGGACCCTCCAGGATATCGAGGCTCAGTGCGCTGAGGGCATGAAAGCTGGGTATGAAACCTACTACCTGAAAACTGGGGTCGATTTAGAACATGAGATAGAGATGGTAAGAACAATCCGAAATGCCATTGGTCCGAAGAATCGCATACGACTTGATTCAAATGGGGCTTGGTCGCTGCAGGACGCTCCACGTTTCCTGGAGCGTTTCGCTCCTTTTGGAATTGACTTCATCGAACAACCAGTCCGCGAACATCCAACGTCCTTAATGGCAAATTTACGTACAAAAACATCAATCCCCCTTGCAGCTAACGAAGGGTTGTGGACTGAGGAAGATGCAAACAGATTAATACTCAACCGCGTTGCCGATGTTTACACCTTTTCGCCATACTGGGTCGGGTCACTTGAAAAATTTAGACAAGTTTCCTACGTTGCTCAAGTAATGGGTAGCAAGGTATGTCGTCATACCCATGGCGAACTGGGCATCGCCGCCACAGCTTTTCACCACGCCAGTCTCACCATTCCCAATCTTGTCCTGGGCAATCAACAGACCGCGGCACACATGGAAGGCGACATCCTGCTCCAAAAAATCCCTACTACCACCTCGCCTAAATGGGGACTTCCAGAGGGAAGTGGCCTCGGTTTCGATATAGACGATGCAGCATTGAACGAGGCCAAAAAACGTTTTGAAAGTGAAGGACAATATCTTCCTTATGGAAAAGTCTAGTATCGAGTTACTGCTCGGCAATATTTCGCTCACAATTCTGCCAGAATTTGGAGGAAGGATTGCGAGCGTCAAACTTGATGGATGCGAGGAATGGATTTCTCAACCATCGGCCCCTTTAGTTGCAAGGAATATAGGCGACAATTTTATCCGGCCAGAGATTTCAGGATGGGATGAAATGGTGCCGACGACGGATGCCTGCCGATCCTTGGATGGCCTTCACGATCTGCCTGATCATGGCGAAGTGTGGAGTAGGCCCTGGAGAGTTGAAGAGTCCAATTCGACATCCGCGACCCTGTCCATAAAACTTTCAACAAGAACTCTGGAATTTTGGAGAAAGGTCTCTCTCAATTCGTCAGACATGAAGCAGTCAAGCGTTGCCATCGAATACCGAATTACCAATGTCGGAAGGGTCAATGTACCCGCGTTCTGGTCATGCCATCCGCTATTTTCGGCGGCGAATATCACCCAAGTGCAAATCTATCCAAACATCAGCTTTGAACAAACCGCCCCATTAATACCGAGAATCGAACAAACTTTTCTACCGCAGGACCTCCCACCGAACACATCCGTTGAGTATTGGTGCAGACCAGAAACTGCAATAGAGAGAATCACACTCGTGCGCTCAACAGGTGAGCGACTAAGTCTTTCTTGGAACAAGTCAGAAGTACCGTACTTTGGAATTTTCGTTGATAATAAAGAATATGCAAAGGAAACGGTGATATCGCCACAACCTGCAATCGCCCACCGCGTGAGTGAACGCAACGCTGAAACGGCCCACCGAATACGAATTCTTAAACCTGAGGAATCAATTAGCTGGAGTCTGCGAATGGATCTTGAAGAGTAATTCAAAATTACTCTTAGGAGTAAAACAGGGCTGCTAGGCATATAATGCAGCATGAACCTAAATAATAAAACTGTTCTGATCACTGGTGGTGGAAGTGGGATCGGATCCGCCACGGCTAAGAAGTTTGCCGAATATGGCGCAAACGTTGTAGTAACAGATATCAATCAAGAATCCGCAGAATTGGTGGCTACTGCTATCAAGGAAGCAAATGGGAAGGCCATCAGTTTAAAACTGGATATCACAGATCTTGACAATTGGGAGAGGGTTAAAACCCACGTCCATGAGATTTATGGAAAAGTGAATGTGGTCTTTAATAACGCTTATATAAAAATCGTCAAACCTGCCCATTTGACCACAGTAGAGGAGTGGAATCGTCAAACTGAAGTCAACTTCGGCGGGATTCACAAATCTGTGATCGTCTTTCTCGGCGACCTCGAAGAAACGCATGGAAGTATGGTTAATACGGCATCAGTACATGCGCGTTTGGGGTTCCCCGGACATGGTGTCTATGCAGCAACCAAGGGCGGCATTGTTTCATTGAGCAATCAATTGGCCGTTGAATACGGACCAAAAATTAGAGTTAATTCCGTACTACCGGGTCCGATTTTAACGCCAGTCTGGGACACTGCGACAGAGAAAGACTTCGAAGAGGCAATCAGAAATACCGCGCTCAACAGAATGGGCATGCCTGAGGAAGTAGCCGAAGCCGTCTGTTTCCTCTCCTCGGATGCGGCGTCATATATAACAGGCGCCTCCTTGCTCGTAGACGGTGGTTTTAGCGTAAAAAAATAACTACACGAAGATTAGTTTTGTAATGATCATTGGTGAAGAATTGGAGACACTCAACTGAAAATATCTTATGAATCTCTTGGTATAAAACGCGTGATAAATGGCGCGACAACGTACACGCGACTCGGAGGTTCTTTAATGCTTCCTGAGGTCATTGAAGCCATGAACCGAGGCGCAGAATCTTTTGTTGATATGCAAAGCTTGCATGCAGCAGCAGGAAGGAGGCTCGCTGAAATTACTCGCAATGAGGCGGCCTACATAACCCCTGGCTGCGCCTCTGCAATTGTTCTTTCCATCTTGGCGGTAGGTAGATTGTCCGACTCGCCCACTCGGACCGATGTTCTCATTGATAAATCTCATCGGATCCCCTATGACCAGGCGATTACATTTGCCGGCGCCAAAATCAAGGAATACGGCACCAGTGGCAAGAGAACAGAAGAAGATTTGGAAAAGGCAATCAATGAAAACACTTTAGCTATCTTCTGGGTTGCCGGTTCTTATGTGGGAGCAGACGCCCTCGACATCATTTCTACGGTCAAGATTGCCAAAAAGTACAAAATCCCTGTAATTGTTGATGCAGCGGCTCAGTTGCCACCAGTTTCAAACCTTTGGTTCTTCACCGCAGATGCTGGAGCTGATGTTGTCTTATTTAGCGGAGGAAAGGCATTGAGAGGGCCCCAAGCCAGCGGTCTGATGATGGGCAAATCTAAAATCTTGGACGTTGCCGCCTCGCTTGCCGCTCCCAACCAAGAGATAGCAAGAGCGTTCAAAGTAGGCAAAGAGGAAATATTTGGATTGCTCCAAGCTGTAGAAATGTATATAGCTCACGATCACGAAGAAGATTTCAAAGGTTGGCTCCGCGACTGCCAAGCAATTAATTCTGGCTTACAAAAGATCCCAGGTGTTGCCGGAACTACCGAGAACGTGAATCAAGCAGGACAGCCGGTTCCCCGAGTAAAGATTTCCTTTGATCCCTCTCAGCCTACAGATGTTGCGCAGAGGGTATACACATCGTTGGTAAACGAGAATCCATCCATAGTTCTTGATTTATCAGAAAGTCTTTATATCAGTCCAGACATGCTATCCGAAGGCGAGATTGACCTTGTGCTTGCAGGAATTGAACGTGCAGTCAATTCCCTGTCTTGATCTTTCATTTCACTGCACCAGCCATAATGCCACGACGGAAATATCGCTGCGCGAATAAGTAAACAGCAAACATTGGCAAAATTACGAGCAATGAAGCTGCCATAACAAGAGGTGTGTCTCGGAAAAAACGTCCTTGAAAGACGCTAATACCCGCAGCGAGTGTACGCCGATCGTTTCCTTGCAAGAAGATGAGAACAATCAAAAGCGAATTCCAAACATAGAGCATATTAAGCACTAGCTGCGTTCCAATCGCGGCCTTAGCGGTTGGCAAAACTACCCGGAAAAGGGTCGACAGTCGCCCAGCCCCATCCATTGATGCTGCTTCCAGAATTTCTTTTGGAAACGTGTCAAAAAATCCGAGCAAGAGATAACAACTAAATGGAAGCAGGAGACCCGTAAAAACAATAATTGCGCCAACAAAAGAATTTATCAAACCAAGATTACTAAATAGTACAAAAAGCGGAACTATTATTATAATTGGTGGCACCGCAAGTAAAGGTAAGAATATTTTTCGAAAGGCACCATTTATCCAATTTCTTGAGGTGGAGACATAGTAACTAGCCAGAATGCCAGTAATCGTGATCAATAAAACGGTTCCGAAAGTTACAACAACACTGTTTCTAAACCAAGTTAAAATCTCTCCACGCGAGAATACTTCATGAAATGCCCTTAGAGTGGGTTTCAATGGAATAGACCACGGTGAATCTCCGTAATCTAGAGTGGTCTTAAATGCATTAACAATTATGAAATAAAGAGGAATAAGAAACATTGTACTAAATATCAAGAGCAGTAGATGTCGGCTTAAAGACACGAGCAGTTTTACAGTGGAATTAAGTTTATAGCCAATCCTTGAACGCTTGAATTTACTCGCTCGTGATGGTGTTCGTGGCGACGATTTTATATTGGCCGAAAGGGGGCTGAATGCTTTGGGGACGAGGCGTCTTCTTCTTCGCAATACAGAGAATGCCTGTAGTAGTTTGCTGCTAAAGAGAATTACTAGAAGCAGGATGACGACGACACTAGATGCTGCAGTTGCAATTCCAATGGACCGGAATTGCACCGCTTGTTGAAAAATATAGAGATCAACAACCATTGTTGATCCCGCTGGGCCACCACGAGTAAGCATGTAGACCCACTCAAAGGTATAGAAAAATACTGTAATAACCTCGAGAACAATCAATGTAATGAGCACTCCAGCGATCTGTGGCAATATTGCATACCTTAATCGGCGCCACCAACCAGCCCCATCAATTTCTGCGGCCTCCACAATTTCTTGATCAATATTTCCTAAACGCGAGAAAATTAGGATCGAACTGAAACCAATTTCTCGCCAGATCAATGCTGCGCAAATAATAAAGAATGACGTGTTCGCCTGCCCAAGCCAATCGACGGCAAGAAAATCTAATCCAACACTATTGAGAAGTTGGTTTAGTCCGCCCCTGTAGGCAACAATCGCTGCGATTGCAATTGCAGACACCGGGATAGGTAAGATGAAGGGAATCAGAATTACGAATCTATGAATGGTCCATCCACGAGGACGCTCATTAATAACTACTGCGAGAACGAGAGAAATCAAAATTATAACGGGGACGAGTGCTAGTAATTTTAGATTATTGAAAAGGGATGTTCGAAAAACAGTGTCACTTTCCAAGGCTCTGTAATTTGCTAATCCAACAAATTTCCCTGAGCGACGAAAAGCAAGTAGCCCAATTTGAATAAGTGGATACGCAAAGACCAATAGCATTAATGCGATGGCTGGCGCTGTGTAGCCAAACGCGACGGTAGATTTCCGTATTGACCCTGTTTTACTGGCCATAGGTACCTTCATTTAGGGAGATCCCTTCTTAAAGAAACCCCCTCGAACTGGTTATCAAAAACCAGACGAGGGGGTTTCTTGACTTCCGTCAGTTTACTACTTTATTCCTGCCCACTTTTTGAAGTTAGCGACCTCTTCTGGCTTTTGCGTTACCCAGCTTTCGGATGCTTTCTTCCAGAGGGCGATGTCTGCTGGACCATCACCTTTACGGGTACTAATTAACTGACCACCAGCAAGATCTGCTTGCTCGAAAACAGAACCTGGTTCAAAGTTGCTTAGCCAGACGCTGGGTAGTTTGTTAAGAGCAAAGAGTGCTTGCTTGACTGGGTCAGTAACAGTGCTCTGATCAAATCGACTATCGGCAGGCATAACACCAGTTAATTCGAACCACTTGTTAAGTGACTCGGTCGAATGCCAAAACTTGATGAAGTCTGCAGAAACTTCCTTATTTGGGCTCCAACTAGTAATGAAGTGCGAGATAGATTGCGTAGCGGTGTAGTACTTCGCCATGGCTCCATCTCCAAAGACAGGAAGGGTCATGATGCCGATGTTGCTTTGACCCAATGCATCTGCTGCACCGAGAGCGGCTCCATCAATAGCAAGGACCATTCCAGCCCCGCCTTTATTGAACACATCATATTTTTCTTGAAGTTCAAGGCTGTTAATGTCTTTGTTAAAGCAATTGTTCTTAAACATTTCATCGAACTTGCTAGCCCATGGCGCAATTCGAGTGAAGTCTCCCGAAACTGCCGCCTTTTGAAGGTCTGATGGCGCATCCATATATTGCTTGCCGAGATGCGCAAACCACCATGAACCTTCAAACCCACCGCGGTTACCTCCAACAATTGGGGTGATCCCAGCCTTGTTGAGAGATGTACAAAGTCCAAGGAAATCGTTCCACGTTGCGGGTGGAGTCTCTGTATCAATGCCGGCTTTCTTAAAGAGGGTCTTGTTGTACACGATTGGCAACCCAACGATGTAAGTAGGTGCTGCCCAAATCTTCCCTTCATAAGCATTTTCAGCCGTATTTAACCAATTATCCATTTCTGTCTTATCTACATAATCGGAAATGGGAGAGACGTTCCCGGCCCAGACCTGGCTGAGTACTGGACTGCTTGCCCAAGCTGGTGCAATGTCAGGACCTGACTTTGCCGCGGCTGCCGCTTCAAAGGCGGTTGTAATATCAGTATCTGTTCTCTCTTCGTACTTGATGGTGACGCCCGGGTGCGCGTCTTCATATGCTTTCGCAACCCAGTCAACCCAAGTATTCATCTTGGGAACATCTCCAGTGCCCCACCACCACCAGTTGAGGGTAACTTCCTTCGTCTCGTCTGTTGCGCTTGGAGTTGATGTGCTGGAGCAACCCGTGAGCACCAAACTAAGTACAGCAACGGCTGCACCAAATACCTTTAAGGTTTTGTAGCGAGATTTCACAGATGGACCTCCAATAAATTTGAGTCTAGATTATGTAGAGCGTAATCTAGACTCAAACGGTCCCGTATGGAAAGGACTACCCCTCTGACTTGTAACCCTCATGCGATTTCTCCGGGGCGGGCAGCCCTCGATTCCCAAACCCGACGGCGCCAGGTACTCCGCAAGGGTGTAGATTCATTAGAATTGCGTCTGTAAGAATTACGCGGACCAACAATACCAAGGATCTACTATCGCGAATTCCTCCAGAGACCAACTGTCTGAAGAGTGACTTGAGAGGCGCCCATGCTCAATCCTAAACTTCTTGATCAGGGGACGGTTGTGGCATACTTTAAAGATCGAGAAATCTTTTCACCAGAATCGAGTCCACTCGTTGAAATTCTCACCGGAGGGGTTTCTAATGTTGTTCTCGCTGTTTCCGGAGAGGGAAAAGATTTAGTTTTAAAGCAGGCGTTACCTGAATTGAAAGTCGCGTCAGAATGGATAGCTGACCAGCGCAGAGCTATTGTGGAAGCGCACGCAATAGAAGTCTTGCACAAACTAACACCGGAAAATGTTCCAAAACTTTACGATGTCGATCCGGATCAATTCATTTTGATTATTGAACGGGCACCGCGGACAATGACGATCTGGAAAGAAGATCTGCTATCAGGTTCGATTCAACCTGATATAGCAGCGCACTTAGGTCAAATCTTGGGTCTCTGGCATAGAAATACCGCCAAAGATCCAGCAATACTTCAGGAATTTCAAGAGGATTCCCTTTTCGAACAATTGCGAATCAGCCCATTTTATCGAACCGTAGCCACTAAGCATGAAAGTATCTCAAAACGCATAGGGGCGTTGATTACCGAACTTCTCGAAGACAAACCTTGCCTTGTTCACGGCGATTACTCTCCTAAGAATATCCTCGTTGACGGTCGATCAAAAGTCATCGTGCTGGATTTCGAGGTTGCGCATACTGGCAATCCTGTGTTTGATTTGGGGTTCTTGTTGGCACACTTACTGTGCAAATATGAGTTTTTTCAGGAACAAGACAAAAAAATTCTGCTTGCCCAAGCAGCTGACGCTTTTGTTCAAGCATATGAAAAATCATCCGAGAGTCCAGTATCTGCCTCACTACCTTGGCACGTCGCCGCCATTGCGCTTGCCCGCGTAGATGGACAATCCCCCGTAGGTTATCTTGACTCGGCTGCACAAGATCGTCTTCGCCGTCGTGCCTTGACTATTTTACAAAGTGAGACACCTCCCACGATAACTGAGATATTCTCTCAAGCATGAGCATCACAATACGAGATCTTCAGGGGTTGCAGGTTCTTGACTCTCGCGGACGACCAACCGTCTGCGCCCGAATGACTCTAAGCGACGGCAGTGTCCATAAGGTGAGTGTGCCGTCCGGTGCGTCTACCGGAGTCCATGAGGCGTTCGAACTCCGTGACAGCGGTGGACCACATGCGGAGAATTTTTTTGGCGGTAAGAGCGTATATACAGCCGTCGCCAACATCAATAACGTAATCCGCCCACGACTTATCGGCACAGTTGCTGATTCGCAACTAACTGATGACCTGCTCTGCGAAATCGATGCAACGGAGCGACACGAAATTTTAGGAGCAAACGCAACCTTGGCGGTGTCGCTCGTTACAGTCGAAGCAGCGGCGCGTACTCGTGGACTATCCATGGCCCGGTTCTATCAACCCACGGGCGTATTGAATATTCCCATGCCGATGGTGAATATCCTTTCAGGTGGTGCGCATGCCAACGGGGCCATTGATATTCAAGATGTTCTTGTCATCCCACATGGCGCAGCAACATTCGAACAAGCCCTCTCCTGGATCGTTGCAATCCGTGATACCGCCGCAAGAATCGGAGCATCACGAGGGTTTATAACAAATCTGGTTGCAGATGAAGGTGGACTAGGTATTCCTTTTGAGGGCTCCTCGGAAGCGTGCACATTTGTGGAGCAATGTATTGAGGCAGTAGGACTCACACCTGGAGAAGAAGTTTCTATTGCACTCGATATCGCAGCGAGCCAATTTTACGATCAAGGAAATTACATATCTCGAAGTTCAAATATGGTTTTCACGCCAGAACAATGGCGCGAACAACTCATTGCATTATTGTCGTCACACCCCATAGCCTCTATTGAGGATCCCTTCGCGGAAGATGACTGGAGTTCTTGGGATCGATTCATGACCGAACTGCCAAAGCCAATCCAAGTAGTGGGTGATGATCTTTTTACAACGAATCTGACTCGACTCTCCCAAGGCATCGACACTCAGAGCGCAAATTCGATTCTTATCAAGCCCAATCAGAATGGGCTAGTCACTCAGACTCATCATGTACTTCGCCACGCACAGGAACATGGTTTCTCCACGATTGTTTCAGCACGCTCGGGAGAGACCGAAGATAGTTGGTTGGCAGATTTAGCAACTGGTTGGGGAGCCGGTCAAATTAAAGTCGGTTCCACTCACGGATCAGAGCGAACCGCTAAATGGAACCGACTTCTTGAACTTGAGGCAACTGAAGAAACTGTTTTTAACAATCCATTCCAAAAAATCTAAAATTCCGGAACGTGAGAGTTAGTTCATAAATTACAGAGCAACAACCAAATCAATCTCGACCAAGATATTTATGAGATCCGAGCCAACGGTCGTACGTACAGGAAAAGGCTCGCTAAAAAATTCACGATAAACAACATCGTAAGCCGCAAAGTCGCGATGAACTTCTTGCAGGTGTGCGGTCACTTTAATGACATTAGCCATGGTCGCGCCACGCTCAGCAAGAATGCTTTCAAGATTTTTTAGCGTCTGTCGTGTCTGCTCGGCCACGCCACCTTCGACAATTTTCCCAGTGGCTGGATCGACAGGACCCATGCCACATGTATAGAGAAATCCATTTGCGACTACTCCGTGGGAATATGAACCTCCTGGCAGTGGTGCGCTTTCTACTTGAAAAAAATTGGCAGTCATCGTGTCTCCATTTGTTTTGGGGTTCGTTTTAGAAAAAGGTATGAATGAACTCTACTACATCATAATTATCATCCACCAGCGGCATGAGTTTCCACTTATCAAACGTTGTACAAGGATGCGATATACCCATACCGATCACATCAGCGATTCTCACATCTTCTTCTTCCTGAAAATGCAGGTACCCGTGTTGATCGTTTAAATGATCAATCACACCACTGATAGCTGAGATCTCTCCACGATATTTCTTGAAGGGCGATGGATTATCAACATCATTGCCTACATCTCGTTTCCCGAGGTTGAGTATGGCTAGGCCAGGTTCGGGTTGGGTGAGTACTTGACCCCATAATTCAATGGCTGGCAACAATTGTTTAACGCTCGGCTGATCGGCGAAAGGATAGATTCGTTCATAGAACCCGCTATCGTGAGAAATGTATCCACCACTGCGTAAAATGAGGTGCGCACTACCGTCGTACTTATTGAATTCTTCGGCGACAATATCAAAAAAAGCACTTCCACCCGCAGTGATTATGATTTTTTCGGCACCAACATATGGCGCTACCAATTTCGCTGCGACAACTATCTTTTGACAGAACTCGCGAACTTTTGCCATGCCATCGCTCGAACGATCTGCTCCATCGACTATTCCTTCAAAACCAGAGACGCCCCGCAGGATCAGCCGAGAATCTTCAGCAACCTTCTCTGCGAGTGTTTGGGCATCGGCATTATCTCGAATACCGCCACGCCCGCCGATGAATCCAATTTCAAGTAGAAGATGGATCCGGGCATCACTCAGACCACTTAGTGCGTCTTGAATAATTTCAAGTCCATCTAGTGAATCTACGTAGAAGATTACCTCATGATTCGGTTCCAAATTCTTTAGCGCTATTGCACGAATAGAGTGTCTATCAACAATTTCATTTGCAATGATGATGCGTTCAAATCCAAGGTCAAGAAACACGCGGGCCTGAGAATAGTTAGCAACAGTCAAGGCCCAAGCACCATGTTCCAACTGCATCTGCGCGATCTGTGGCGACATGGTCGTTTTCACATGTGGAGCAAGAGAGGCACCAACTTCTGTGCAATATTCCGCCATGCGTTTTAGATTATTATCAAGTGCAGATTTTCGTAGAATTGCGATGGGAAATTGAAATCCAGATGTGAAGAGGTTTGGTTTAGTTTTGAGAAACTCTTCGATGCGCTGGCCATCAGCCTCTAGCGGAATTCCTTTGTACGTCGAAGTGAGAGTCCTTTTTCCAAACGCTTGAAGGTTTGATACTAAGTTGGGCATTAAACAACTATACAAGTTTCCGGTGTAACTTTTTCTGGGAAGTTCTAACGAGACCGCCTCCCGCTTACCCTGGAAGGTTAGCCGTTTACATCTGACCTAAGTGACCGAGTAGGAGCTCTCGAACTCGAGCAGCATCTGCTTGGCCCTTTGTCTCTTTCATGACCGCGCCGATGAGTGCGCCGGCGGCAGGAATGTTTCCGTTTCGGACTTTCTCAGCGGTATCGGGTTGAGAGGCAATGGCCTTCTCAATCGCAGCCATGAGTGCAGAGTCATCAGAGACCACTTTCAAGCCGCGAGATTCCATTACTTGTGCAGGCGTGCCTTCTGAGTTAATGACGCCTTCTACAACTTGGCGAGCCAGCTTGTCAGTCAACTCCCCGGCAGCAACGAGAGCCACAATGTCGGCGACATCCTTAGGTGTAATTGCCAGATCGAAGATTGAAACTTCCTTCTCGTTGGCAACACGTGAAATCTCGCCAAGCCACCACCCGCGCGCACGGGTCGGATCTGCTCCGAGTTTCACTGTGGCTTCGACAATGTTCAGAGCCTCAGCATTAATCATCGCGGCCATCTCTTTATCCGGCACCGACCACTCAGCCTGCAATCTCTTTCGACGTGTTGTGGGTTCTTCAGGCAAAGTGGCTCGCAATTCCTCAATCCAGGCTGCATCTGGCTCTACTGGGACAAGATCTGGCTCAGGGAAATAACGGTAATCCTCGGCCTGCTCCTTGGAACGACCGGAGCGAGTAAGTCCGCTCTCCTCTTGGAAGTGACGAGTCTCCTGAACAACTTTCTTGCCTGCGTTTAAGAGTTCTGCATGACGGATCATCTCTCCGCGCACCGCACGCTCGACTGAGCGAAGCGAGTTGACGTTCTTTGTCTCACTACGAGTTCCAAGTGCCGTCTCACCTATCAGTCGCAATGAGACGTTGGCGTCGCAACGAAGTGAGCCCTGCTCCATGCGAACATCACTCACGCCGAGGGAGCGGAGAATGTCACGGAGTTCTGCGACATAAGCCTTGGCGACCTCAGGTGCGTACTTTCCTGTGCCCGGAACAATCTTGGTCACAATCTCCACTAAAGGAATACCTGCCCGGTTGAAGTCGAGCAACGAGTAGTCAGCGCCGTGGATTCGTCCAGTGGCCCCGCCCATGTGCAATGATTTTCCCGTGTCCTCTTCCATATGCACGCGCTCGATCTCAACGCGGAACTGCTTCACACCTTCATCCGTATCAATCTCGACATCCACAAAACCATTGATGCAGATCGGCTCGTCATACTGCGAGATCTGGTAGTTCTTTGGCATATCTGGATAGAAATAGTTCTTCCGCGAGAAGCGGCTAAACGGCGCAATAGAACAATGCAGAGCAAGACCAATAAGAATGGAGGATTCAATCGCCTTCTCGTTGACCACGGGCATCGCACCAGGCATGCCGAGACAGACGGGGCAGGTCTGAGTATTTGGCTCCGCACCAAAGACTGTCGCACACCCACAGAACATCTTTGAATTGGTATTGAGTTCGACGTGAACTTCAAGACCCAATACAGGTTCGTACTTAGCAATCACGTCCTCATAGGAAAGACTCACTTCGCACCTCCCAATGCAGGAATACGCGAGAGCAATGGCGCACCCCACTTAGCAAGCAGTGCCGCCTCCAACGCAGCACCCACCGAATACAACTTCTGATCCTGCATTGCAGGAGCCATAATCTGAAACCCCGTGGGCAGCCCATCTTCTGGAGCCAGCCCGGAAGGCAGGCTCATTCCTGCGATTCCCGCCATGTTCACTGGAATCGTCGCAATGTCGTTGAGATACATGGCTAATGGGTCATCAGCTTTCTCGCCGATCTTGAATGCGGTTGTTGGTGCGGTAGGAGAAACGAGAACATCCGCCTTGGCGAATGCATTGTTGAAATCCTGCATAATCAACGTGCGTACCTTCTGCGCGCTGCCATAATAAGCATCGTAATAACCCGAGGAAAGTGCATATGTTCCAAGGATAATTCGGCGTTTCACTTCGCGGCCGAAGCCCACCTCGCGGGTGATATTCATAACGAGTTCTGCCGAAACTCCGTCATCATCGCCCTTTCGCATTCCATAACGCATGGCGTCAAAACGTGCGAGGTTGGAAGAACATTCACTCGGAGCAATTAAATAATAAGCAGCAAGCGCGTATTCAAAATTAGGGCAGGAGACTTCAACGATTTCTGCGCCAGCCTTAGCAAGAAGTTCCAAAGACTCCTCAAAGCGAGAACGAACCCCCGCTTGGTACCCATCGCCATTGAGTTCTTTCACAACGCCGATCTTCATGCCCTTCACTTCACCACTTCGGGCAGCATTCACAACTTGTGGCACTGGCACATTGGCACTCGTTGCATCCATTGGATCATGTCCAGCGATCACCTCATGCAACAACGCCGCATCCAATACGGTACGCGCACAAGGACCTGCCTGATCCAGACTCGATGAGAACGCGATCAATCCATAACGCGAAACTCCACCATAGGTTGGCTTCACTCCCACTGTTCCGGTTACAGCCGCTGGTTGACGGATAGATCCACCCGTATCTGTACCAATAGCAAGAGGCGCTTCAAAGGCAGCAAGGGATGCGGATGACCCACCGCCAGATCCACCAGGAATACGAGATAGGTCCCACGGATTATGTGTTGGACCGTACGCAGAGTTCTCAGTCGACGAACCCATCGCAAACTCGTCGCAGTTCGTCTTGCCCAGAATGACAATTCCAGCATTCTTCATCTTGGTAACGATGGTTGCGTCATAGGGCGGACGCCACCCTTCAAGAATCTTGGATCCAGCGGTAGTCGGAACATCCTTCTGAACGATGATGTCTTTCAGTGCCAGTGGAACCCCAGCCAACGGCCCGACTTTCTCGCCACGTCCGCGCGCCTCATCGACCGATTGAGCCTGTGCTAAAGCACCCTCATGATCCAAATGCAGGAAGGCATGAACCTCAGCATCAACTTCAGCAATCCGATCAAAATGCTGTTGGGTTAATTTCTCAGAAGTAATCTCCCCCGCCGCCATTGCCGCAGCCATCTCATGTGCGGAGCGAGTAATCATGCTTCCTCCCCCAAAATCTGTGGCACCCGGAAGCGGCCATCTTCTTTTGCCGGAGCCCCTGAGAGCGCCTGCTCTGGGGTAAGGCTCGGAGCCACTACATCAGGACGGGTCACATTGCGCAAAGGCAAAGGGTGTGAAGTCGGCGGAATATCAGCCGTTGCCACCTCCTGCACGCGGGCTACCGCGTTCAGAATGACATCCATCTCAGTGGATAGATGGGCAAGTTCCTGATCAGTCATCTCGATTCGAGCCAGGCGGGCTAGATTCGCTAGGTCTTTTGGCGACAAGTTGCTCATGGGTGGAGTCTATTAGAAGAGCCTCTAACTACGAATTTGCCACTGGAGAAATGATTGTCGCAACAGCTAGTAAATGCCTTTATAAGCCAAGTTTCTTAGCGAGAGCTAGAAGGCATTCGGGTGGGCTTGCTTGAGGATCTTGGAATTCGCCCAATTTCTCTTTCACCGTCACTTTGAGGTGCTCCATACCATCAGACCCTCTGCTCGTTTGAAGCGTATCTTTGTATCTATCCGCTAATTCGACGATCCATTGCACTGTCCCCCATTGTTGCTTAGAGACGGCTCGTTCGATTAAATGTGGCAGTGCTAAATGAGTTCGAAACTTCTTTTCAGAGCCCAGAAAAATTTGATACGTTAAGAGCAGCTCCGAAGGAACCTCGCCATCAAGTGGCTGCAATTTCGAGCACAATTCCTGAGCGATAACTTGCCTTGATGCGCTGGGAAGTAGAGAAGTTATTTTTACAAAAATCTCCGGAGCCGGATGCCAGACCGCAGATCCCTCTGCGAGCCTATCGAAATGCAAATGAAGCGCACTAGGGAGCCCGGTGGGGTTCAAAGGACTTTCATCGGTGTCCGCCAACAATACCGCCAAGGTCAGAAGGGGGGCCCCCTCTGGATTCAAAAGGGCAACTTCCCAATCCGTTGCCTTTAAACCTAAAACTATTTCTTTGGCCCATTCGCGTATTTCTAACCCTATGTCGGGTTCTGATTGAGAAATTCTCAATGCTGAAATTGCTAATTCGATATCAGAAGAATTGCTCATGATGTATAGACGACTCGTCTGCATAACGAACAAGTGTCGGGAAATTGAATCCAATTCCGAAGGAATGAATTCAGATCGCAAGTACTCCAAATGAGACAAATATTGATCTGCACTAATGACAAGGGAAGATAATCTTGCAAGATCATGCATTAACGAAGAAACCCATAGGGGGAAATACGGTCTGACGCTTTGGAGGATTAAGAATGCTTTGTCGGAATGCTCTGAGAGCCATAGTGATTGCTCTGCGATCACTTGAGTGTTGTTGGCAGGATATAGAAGGACTTGCTCTAAAATTTGTTTTCCACTCCGAGAGTCTCCACATAGAACGGTTTCTGTCATTGAGGGAGTTGCTATCAAATGAAGCAGGGTGACCTTTGCCATCAAATCAAAAAAATCATTTCCGGAAGTTACCGACGTCAAATGCAAAAGGGCACCACTCTCGGCCAAAGGTCTTAAGAACTGGTCGGTATTTGTTTCTAGAGATACTTCTTCCATCAGTTTAATGGAAGAAACTATTTTATCCTTGGAATCTATGGCTCTTGCATCCAAAGCTTGAGTAAGACCTAGTTGCAGAACAGCCAAGTCAATCTTCCCTCCGAGATTTAGAAGCCACCGAAGAGCAGTTTCAAGCCCTTGAATTTGATCATCTTGCAATGAATCGACTAGCGCACGAGCGATCTCTTCAGGAGTATTTTGGATCTGCACTCTACTCAAATCCGTCGTATCACTAACTAATTCCAATAACCTTGAAACATGAAGCACTAGATTCACTGTGGGAAACTGAATTGGCACTTCGAATAAATCATTCGGGAAGAAGTCATGAGTCATTGCGCTCAGGAACCCCACAAAACCAAGAAAATATGCTTCGCTTTCGACCGGATTCGGATTCACAGAAATAGGTGAAATCTTGGCAATTAAGTCAGCAAGGCTTGGGCCATCTGGTTTCAACTTACTAAAAATCAAGGCAAGACCTACCCCCGATGCGCTGCCGTCTAGGGTCCAAGAACTCACTTTGCGAGCAATCCGAGATACATCTTTCTCGAGCCACTTACCTAATTCTGGGCTTTCGAAAACTTTCGCCGAGTAAAGGGTCCCGAGATTTCTCATTAGTTCACTTCCGCCAGCCAATATCATGTCGTCAACATCGAGATTCTCAACCACTTCAATAAATCCAGGCATCGTCTTTAGGTTTACGATTCCATCGACAGATCCTTCGCCAAATGCCCCAATCAGCCTTGGACTTATGAAGAGTTGTTGGGCTAGCTTTGGATCCGTTCCAAAGTGCAATGCCAGCAAATTTGTCGCCAAATCCTGGCCAAGGGGGGCCTCAACCTTCGAATTTCGAGGCGGAGATCCCAAAAGCATCTCCGCCACATTGATTCTATCTTGTCGAAGAAGTACATAATATGCGACTTGAGGCAGGGGAACAGTATTTGTCAATCTACGGATTATGCCGATTTGATTCACAAAATTTTTGAGTTGACGCGGAGTTGGGGCTTCCCGTGATACGACCGATCTGGATTGAAATTGCACATACCGAACCCGAAGTTTGCGAACTTCATCAAACTCGTCCTCAGCATGTCCTGGTAAAGCTTCCGCGAGAAGTTCACGAAGACGCTTGTGCCAGTCTGAGACAACTAAAGGAGGTGCTTCGAATCGCACGTTAAATAACTTTTCAATAAATGCTACGGAGACGGGAGTTGTAAATGGAAGTGGCAATGTATTCTCATCACTCGTATCATTTCCTAACTCAACCGGATTCCAAAGCAAGTCCAATCCCTGGGGATCATAGGGAATGAGCAACCATATTTTCGTGTGATGTGAGGGATTCCAAGTTCGTGATATTTCAATAAATGTTTGCATCGTTGCAAATAACTGTCGTGCTACCTCCACGTCAACGCGATCCAGATTATCTAAAATTATTAATAACTGCCGAGAATCTAGCGTCGACGCCTCCACGATCTCTTTGAACAACTTTTCGAATTCCAGAGAAGTTGGCTCTCCTCTTTCGACTCCAAGCGCAGTAGTATTGATTTTCTGACTTTTAGCGAAAAAACTCAGAGGCTCGAGTTCGGATAGCCTCTTTCGCCAAACACTTCCTCTCGAATTTTCTAGACCTTTCTCGTTAATTTCCGACCTCTTGACCAAATACTTTCCCACTTTTTGAAATCCCAACATGGCGATGATTACAAGCAGGGGCGCAACTAAGAGAATATTTCCAAGTACACGGTACGACCCCTGCCAAGTTGTCGTTTTGATAGAAGACAGGTGTACCCCTAATGGCATTAAGAGTGATGATAACGAAACAATTAACCCTTCTTTAGACAAGAAGGCAGAAGAATTGGTAATGACCTTCGTTGCCTTGCCGGAAAGCTGATTTCGGAACCCATCCGCCAAGTTCTCACTAAGGTGACCGAGTTTCGCCATGGTGGTTATTACAGTTTCTAGAAACGCTCTTCTCAACGGATCTGCCTGGTGTGCCCAAGAATCAAACATCACGGTCACAGTCTTACCTGGATCCACTTTAGTGACCACTAAGCCGACAATCGTGGATTTTCCAGAGCCCCAGGCGCCTTCTAGGCCAACGATTCTCCCGGATACCAAGTCCGGGTCTTCTAGGAGACTCGTAATTGCCGATGCGACTTTTTCATGCGCTTGCCCGTCAAAAAGATCCTTTTGAGATGGCGTCTCCGACAAGAGTTGCACTCTACCCGCTCGCGAACTCTGAGAATCTACTGATTGATGGTTCTCGACTTCGTGCATAGTGAAATCTCCCCTTTGAACCTAAGTATTCCTGAAAGGAATCGTTATGAGATTTCGGCACGGTCCCTCGAGCGGAATTCTTTAACAAACCACCATCAGAATACAGATGGTCAGAATCTCATGACTCAGAGCGCAGTGTCCAGGTAATTGGATTCGTAGGGCACTACAATCCGACAAAAAAATTTCTTACTGGACAATTCCAACACAGAGTCGACATGTTTGTAGTGCTCACTCGCCCATAAGGAAGGCGAAAACCACTGGCACGAGGGCATTCCTTTCATTTCCGAATCTGACCCATCCCGTTCACAATCTCGGTCGTCGTAGTCGCAGCCTCAAGGTTCATCTGCCTCCATCAACCTTCGGCACTATCTTTGTTATTCCACATTTATGCACTCATATTCAAGACTAAAACTGGACCGCTCACCCTCAAAGATTAAAGGGATTGCATCACTGGTAATTCATTCGTTCGCATGAACGTGAAAGCAAGAAATCGGGTAAGTAGCAGGGTCCGAGCGCACTGGCCTCGGCGTACTCTCGCCCTCCTGTGCCAGCGCCGTGGCCAAGTCCACCGCCGAGGCTCTCTAACAGGCACCGGCTGCGAGTTGTAGTGCATCACTTACTGTGGCATTATCTTAGGCATGACAACTCGCATTCAAGCCCCAGTTGTACGCCGAACATCTCTCCCGCTCACTGAGCAGAATGAGCGCGATCTTTCCAAGATCCGTGAATCGTCCTCGTACCAGATTGCTCTTGAGCAACTATCTGAGATGAAAGTATTCAACGCAAAAATGAGCGAGGCCGCCCTATTGACCGCGATATTCAAAGCTGGAATCGCCGCGGTTCGACAGAGGGCCGAGCTCGAGGGATATGCCGAAATCGCCGCCTCACTATCAAAAGTTGAATCCAAACAACAAAAAACAGGCGCCCGTCGCCGTCGTCCTACATGGTCAGAAGAAGCATGAACTCCCCTTGGCCACTTCTTCGTGGCAGAGTGTATGCAGCAAAATTATCCAACCTTAAGAATGAAAAGTATTTTGTTGTCGTTTCGAACAATCAGCGCAATTCCCAGCTTCCGCAAGTACTCGCCGTGCGGCTCACGACTTCGTCAAAACCAAGAATTCCCAGCATTGTCGAATTGGGTAAGGGAGAAGTATTTCTCGGTCGGGCTGTCTGCGATGACATCGTTGAACTGTATGAAGATGAAATCCTCAGAGATCTTGGTGCCCTAAGCCCAGGGGCCATGTCGAATCTGAATGAAGGATTGAAAGCAGCGCTTTCAATCTAATTCTCTATCCTCTAATCTGACCAGTTCCCTTCACAATCCAAGTGGTCGTGGTCATCGCTTCGGTGTGTTGGGTTCCGTACTTGGCGATGTGGTCGAACGATGCCTTAGTGGTAGCTACTGAAGTTTGGTCACCCTGTTACTTCTCGGGGTGGACCGCAGCAAGGCACTGGGCTCTCACCGAGCAAGTCTTTAGACCAACTGTGGTGAAAACAACTAATCGAGTTAGGGCATCCAAAATAAAGTTTCTTGATCATGACTATCTGGTCAGCCATTTAGACCCAGGGCAAACTAAGAGTGGGAAAAGAATCAGCCGTTGGCGACTTTTTGTAAATACTTCAATAAACCAAAAAGAGCCATCGTGATTGCGCCTTATCTTCGGGGAACCTCATTCAACTAGTAGTGGTCTCGAAGATGCAAAATAATTAGCGTTTCATCCTCAACTTGGTAAACAATTCGGTCTTTGTGGTTAATGCGCCTAGACCACGTTCCTGAAAGTTCATATTTAAGTTTCTCTGGTTTACCGATTCCTGTACTTGGACTTTTCATAATTGAATCAACCAACGCATTAATACGTTCAACTGTTTTTGGACTGGTACTTTCCCAAAACTTTAAGTCTTCCCAGGCATCTTCTGAAAGTTTAAGTTTCCTGAGTGATGGCTCCTTTGGCATTAAGAGGAAACTTTTTTATTTGTTACTTTCTTAGTTGCTTTCGTAGGGGTCGTCACTTTCTTGCTTTTAGTGACTTTGTTTTTTACCCGAGAAGCGCTGGAAAGTGGCAGCGTAAATTCAATCAACCTTCCCGCTGCGACATCAGCGCGACTTCTGGCAAGGCGCTCTCGGTTGGTTGGGGTTCTAAGTAAATACATTGTCTCGATCATTGATTCCCATTCGCTCTCCGAGACCAAGACGGCGTTGCCCTTCTTTGATGTGATGGTAATTGGCATACTGTCGTTGTTAACCTGTTCGATTAGTGGAAAGAGTTGTGCCCGAGCTTCCGAGGCAGTTATGACCATGATGTGCTCCTTTTCTTACCCAAGAGAGAACCCTAGCATCTGGTACGAGATTTTGTACCAGATACACGATGGGATTCAAACCCCTAACTGTCTGTTCCAAAGAAGCGAACGGATGACAGGGACAGTTTTGACTATTACTTAATTAATTCAGTTAGTTAATTCATTGGACTCAATTGCCGTCAATGTTTCCTGGCAGCCCGAGAAAAGAGACCTGTCTTGATTGCCTGTTCAGCCGCCTTATTCATTTGTCCGTGAAATACATCGCGTTCGACCTTGAATGACTCAACACTTGATCTAAGTAAGCGTCTATGGGCGCTGCTACCCGGCACATTCTCTGCTTGCATGAGACCTTCGTCGATCATTTTAAGAACAGTGGGCCGACTAATGCCGAGCAGTGCAGCAGCATCGTTTGGACTGAGCCACTGAGACTCTGCATTATCAAGATGTACTTGGCCTGTGCGTTCGACAAGATCTGCCGCACTTTCCAATACTTCTGTCAGCGCACGACTTAATTTGAGCGAGGATCCATCCTTTGCGACAATTTTTACGTTAGTTCCATGCGAAGCGAAAAAAGCTAATACTTCTGTGGCATTCTCTCGTTCACTTTTATTGGCCGTAACCTGAGTTACGGCAGATGGACTTGCCATAGCATCTCCAAGTGTAATAACTGTCATCTGCAATAACTGTAACCTACTCTGGGCTGCCCTTGCGGCCACCGTATGCAAGGAATCAGCCAAGGTCTTCTAACACGCTCAGTAAGTTCAAAAGCCTCAGGCTAAAGGTTGAAAATGATTAAAAAAGGGTGTATTTTTCGAAAGTGGCTGACATAGAGAGCAATTTTCTAATCAACGGACTTCTTCGCTCAGTTCGCCATGATCAACCACTGGACCTCAAGACCCTGGCCAACCACAGAGTCTCGGGCGCCCTCGCCGCTCATTATTCGCGTACTGGGTGGCTCACTCGATTAGGACCCGGAGTTTACGCATTTCCAGGCGGGCGTCTTGATCGAGACCAATGCCTACTATTCCTGCAAGAACGCATCATTGGGCTACACGTGGGAGGGAAGACTGCCTTAGCGTGGCAGGGAGTGACCCACTATCTATCGACAGTTGAAACCTTAACCTTATGGGGCGAGGAAAAAACCACATTGCCAAGTTGGTTTGTAAGCCAGTTTCCATCTAACTACCGGTCTTGGTCACTTCTTAACAACAAGGTAGCGGGTCGAGGATTATTCACGCCACCAGAGTTAACACCACACGTGAAAGTATCCGCGCGCGAGCGTGCCCTGCTTGAACTTCTGCGAGATATCAAAACAGAAGTGGATTTGGAAGAAGCTCGACACCTGTTCTTCGCAACGAAGGGTATGCGAGTAAAACATGCTGGCGAATTGCTTGAAGGATGCACGAATGTGCGAACAGTCCGCCTATTCCTGATGTGGGGTCATGAAGCTGACAATATAAATGTCGAGCAATTACGTGCCAAATACATACTTCCAACAGGAAGTTCGTCGCGATGGATAGGGAAACTCGCTGACGGTACGAAGTTGGTGCTTCCCGCATGATGCAAACCGAATACGTTAACGCGGTCCGCCTACTCTTACAGGTTCTGCCGAGTGTTTTCGAAAGTGGCCAATTGGCACTCAAGGGCGGCACCGCAATCAATCTGTATCTCGATGACATGCCGCGGTTGTCCGTCGACATTGATGCCGTGTTTCTTCCGATCGGTATAACACGTGATGAAGCTTTGCTCGCGATCAACGATGAAGTCAGCAAGATCGCACAAACTTCGGAGGGTATGGGGCTACGTGTCCACCGTGCTATTGCGGAGGACGTCAATGAATCACAGTTGTTAATCACCAACGGTTCGACTCAAGTAAAAATTGAGATTAACACTGTGTTTCGCGGAACCGTATTGGAGCCAAAACTCCGTTCACTAAATCCAATGTCATCAGAAATCTTCGCAATTGATGTATCCGCAATGCTTCTTGATCCCGCGGAGATCATTGATGAACTCGTACAAGTCCGAGAGGCGCTGCGCCGCGACATCATCACTGGGTTTAGCGAAGCCAGTCGCTCATTCATCAAAGGTTTCTTTTCTGGTACTCCTCAATGGGATCTGATCCCTTTTAACATCACATCCGAAAGGGATCGCGTAAATCTCATTTACATCTAACTTCGAATCTGGCCGTCGCCCTTCACGATCCAGGTGGTCGTGGTCATTGCTTCTAGACCCATTGGACCACGAGCGTGGAGTTTCTGGTTGGAGATGCCGATTTCGGCGCCAAAGCCCATCTGTTCGCCGTCGGTAAATCGCGTTGAAGTATTGACCATGACGGCAGCGCAATCGGAGAGCGCGATGAATCGGTTCGCGGCGGCTTCTGATTCGGTGACGATTGCTTCGGTGTGCTGAGTTCCGTACTTGGCAATGTGGTCGATGGCTTCATCGACGGAATCAACGACGCCGATGTTCATTTCAAGAACGCCGTACTCGGTCTGCCAATTCTCATCCGTTGCTAATGACGAGGCGATGTGAATGGAGTCTGCGATCTTTAGTGCCTTCTCGTCAGAGTGAAGAACAACCCCCGCTTCAGACAACGCTATGAGTGCCATCGGGAGGAACTTGTCGGCGATTGAACTGTGAACGAGAAGGGTCTCGGCAGCGTTGCAGACACTTGGGCGATGGGTTTTGGAATTGAGAAGGATTGGAATTGCTTTTTCGAGGTCAGCGAATTCGTCAACGTAAACATGGCAGACACCGGCGCCAGTTTCGATAGTTGGAACCGTGGAGTCATCAACAACCATGCGGATAAGCCCCGCGCTTCCGCGTGGGATGACCAGATCTACTTTGCCACGGGCGTGCAGGAGAGCGTGGACGGTTTCGCGATCGTAGGAAGGGACAAGTTGGATGACATCAGGAGAGATATTTGTCTTGGCAAGGGCATCGCGCATTATGTTGACGAGTGCTTCATTGCTGGAGGATGCGCTGGATGAACCACGGAGAAGTGCGGCGTTGCCGGACATGAGAAGGATGACAGCGGCATCGACTGTGACATTGGGGCGAGCTTCATAAACCATGCCGACAACCCCGAATGGAACTGTGACCTGCTTGAGGTGAAGTCCATTGGGAAGGGTGGATTCGCGCAGGGTTATTCCGAGTGGATCGGGAAGATTGGCGACTTGGCGTGCGCCCTTTGCAATATCGCGGATCCTTTGTGGGGTGAGGAGCAACCGGTCAAGAAGTTGCGGGTGCATCTCTTCGGCGCGACCACGAGCCATATCTTCTTCATTAGCAGCAAGGATCTCTTCGCTTCTGCTCTCGATTTCATCGGCAATGGCGAGTAGGGCTGCCTCTCGCTCTAATCCCGATGCAGTTGTGAGAGTGCGGGCAGCAAGTCGGGCACGAGTGGCAAGGTCGGAGATCAGCGTTGCGGCATCCATAAAGGCAAGCCTATACGGGCTTAGGATTCACAGGTGCGCACCTTATTTCGCTTCGTTCTAAATCTAGTCATCGGACTCCTTGCCTTCTACATCCTTCTCTTCAGCGCGACTCGGATAATCCACTACCCCGAACCTATCGCCGCTATTCGATTGGGAATTGCTCCGGCCTCCAAGACGCCGACTCTGATGCCATTTCATATTGTCGATCCTGCGACCAAGCCTGTTCTGTGGAGTTCGGCAGAAGGGTCTATGCCTGCAAGCGTCAATTGGGATGGGGTGAATATTTCTTTCAAGGATTTCCTGGCAACTACCTCAACTACTGCTTTTCTAGTGGTGCGCGATGGCGTGATTACCTATGAGTGGTACGGCAAGTCGATAAACGCACTGAGCAAGCTCCCTTCGTACTCAATGGCTAAGACCTTGACTTCCATCATGATCGGCCAACTTATCGCAGAAGGAAAGATCAAAGAATCTGACACCTTTGTTCAGTACTTCCCCGAATTCAAAACTGGTGGAAGTTTCGACACGGTCACTATTCAGAGCCTTCTCGATATGCAATCCGGTGTCGGCGTGAGTGACAATTATCCAAGTGGTCCCTCCGGCTGGGGTGTGGCCATTGCGCAGATGTATGCGACCACCGACCTCAATTTCTTTATGGAGCACAACCGAAAGATGAATTGGGATCCAGGAACCCAATCCGAGTACCGAAGCGTTGATACGCAAATGCTCGGTTTCATCATCAAGAAAGTCACCGGTATGAGTGTCTCCGATTACTTCAGCCAACATGTCTGGCAGCCCATCGGTGCCGAGCAGAGTGCGTTCTGGAACGTGGACCATGTGGGAGGTCTAGAGAAGACTTTCTGCTGTTTCAATGCCACAGCACGAGACTGGGCACGTATTGGCGCGCTAGTTCTCAATAACGGCGCAGGTAAAGTGGGAAATGCCAACTTGATCAATGCGGCTTGGATGAATCGCCTCACTACTGCCGCAACAACTCTAGATCACGGCTGGGGATATGGCGCACAGATGTGGCATCCCTTTGCGGGATCGTCGATGCTCTTGGGGCTACACGGCCAGTACATCTTCATTCAGCCCAGTACTCACATGGTAATTGTGAAACTAAGTGATGAGCCAACTGATAATGGAAATAATGAAGAACTGACTGCAGGGGTTCTGCACGATGTCGCGACGGCAGCGTACTAAGCCCAAATTTGCATTTGGTCCTAGGCGGCGTTGGAGATGCTGAAGTCGAAGACCACTTTGACGGTGCCCAAACCCGGATATTCGACGGTGTTGGTTCCCTTTCCAGTTCCCTTCACCACATGCGTCACTGGATCAGATACAAACGTCACTGTAAAGGTCATTGCTCCGTATATCGAGTTTGAAGCAGTGACTGTGGCGACACCGGACACATCAGTGACATAGCCGTTGATCTTCCAGATATCGGCGGTTCCAATGATGTCGCCATTGAGGACAGTGTTAGAGGTGTTGAGCGTTGAGGAAAGTAAGGAGATTACATTGTCGTTCTGAGTCACCGTCACAATGGCAGTGCCAACGTACTTCCCATCGAATGCTGTGATGCCAGGACGCTGTGGAAACTGAGTTGGGGTCGCTGTCGGCAAAGGCGCGGTCGTCGCTGTAGGAGTAGGGCTCGCATACTTGGGCGCGATATATTTTGTCGCCCGAAAACGAACAAGTACGCGCGCAAATCCCACGATTGAATCGGGCCCGGTTCCAACTGAATTCACCGCCGCCACAGTGAAATAGAACCAGACCGGTGCCGGTTTGCTGCTTGGCTTGTTGGGATTTGCGATAGGAACTTTGCATGTCGTGGCCGAACTCTTACAAACGTAAACTTTCTTACCGGGGTTGTAGGTAATCCTGTACGAAGTAATAGCCCTGCCGCCATTCGTCGCAGGCGCTTTCCACTTCAATGTCGCGCTATTCAATCCACCTACGGCGGTGACATTTGTCGGGGCCGAAGGAAGCGAGTATTTGGAAGTAGCAGCGCCAGAGATATTAACCCCGCTGAGGCCGATAAGCACGAAAACAATTGCGAATATGGAGAACCTTCGGCGACGCGAACCTTCCATTGCCACTCCTCAACACGACTTTGCCGTGACAAAAAGTCTAGTAAGAGGCGCATTTGAGTAGTGAAGAAAATGAGAGTGGCAGCCCACATTTGCAAAAGCTAGAGAAGAACTAGATCATCCCTATGAATGAGTTCGCGTTCGTATTCGGCGCCCAATTCCTTGGCAAGTTCCTTCGTTGAACGTCCCAGCATCTGAGGAATTTCCACAGAATCAAAAGCGACCAGGCCGCGTGCAATAACGCGTCCATCTTGGGTTGCGATTTCCACGGCATCACCCGCACTGAATTCCCCTTCGACCCCAGTAACGCCAGCGGGAAGAAGTGAGACGCCCCGCTCGATTAGAGCCGTGACTGCTCCAGCATCGACAGTCAGGCGACCATTGGGCGTGGAGGCGTGTGCGAGCCAGAGTAAACGTGAATTTGTTTTGGAGTGCTGTGCATGGAAGTAAGTGCCCACATCTTCACCATCGAGTGCTCTCTTCGATTGCGCAAGAGAAGTGAGGAGCATTGGGATACCTGCACTAGTCGAAATACGGGCGGCTTCGACTTTGGTGACCATTCCCCCGCTTCCGACTCCGGCGGCGCCGACTCCGCCTATTGTTGCGTCGTCAATATCGGTGACGGACTCAACCTCGCTGATCCGTTGTGCTCCAACTTTTGTTGGAGGCGCGTCATAGAGAGCGTCAATGTCGGAGATCAGAACAAGTAGATCGGCCCCAATGACGAGTGAAACCAGAGCGGCAAGTCGATCATTGTCTCCGAAGCGAATTTCCTGCGTGCCAACTGTGTCATTCTCATTGATGATTGGAACAACGCCGAGGGCGAGCAAACGATAAAGAGTGCGCTGGGCATTCTTGTAATGAGAGCGATGGATGACATCCTGGGTGGTCAGAAGGATTTGGGCAGCCGTTGTTTGGTAGCGTGCGAAACTCTCCGTATAGCGGTGCAGCAGCAGACCCTGTCCGACCGCGGCGGCGGCCTGCTGCGTTGCTAAGTCTCTGGGTCTGGCCTTGAGCCCCAGTGGAGCAAGTCCGGTAGCAATGGCACCAGATGAAACTAGGACAACTTCGGCACCTCTTTCGCGACAAGTTGCCACGAGATCAACCAGGCGATCTACGGCAGTTGGGTCTAATTCTGACCCAGCCTTTCCCGTCAGCGAAGATGAACCCACCTTAATGACAATTCTCTTAGCCTTGGAGATATGCCCGCGACTCATCGGCTTTCCTCAACCTCTGAATCTTCTTCTGAATCAGCAGTCGCCTCGGCCACATCTTCCGCGTCCATTTCCAATTCCGACTTCAATACCGGAGTGCGGGGATCGTCAATGGCAAATTCCCACTGACGGGCGAGTTCTTCATCGCTGAGTTGGTCTTGGACCTTCTCATATCCGCGCCACACAGAATCAAATCGCTCATCTTGACCTCGCGCACCCAGGAGTTCGGCGCCCGATTCAATCGTTGGTTCCCAGTCAAAGATAACAGCGTCATCGCCTTCTCCAACGCGTACTTCACTTCCGGCGACTGCGCCTTTCTTGAGAAGTTCGCGCTCGACACCAAGTATCGCCATGCGATCTGCAAGGTAGCCAATGGCTTCAGCATTTTTAAAGTTGGTCTGACGGACCCAGCGAAGAATCTTCGTGCCCGTGATGGAGAAAGAGCCGTCTTCATTTGGAATGACAACGAAACCGGAGTCATCAACGGAGACTGGACGCAGAACAATTCGTGTCCGTTCTTCCGTCGCGGCGGCGGCTCGATTCTTCTGAATGACGCGCGCCATGGCGAAAGTTAGATCGCGCAATCCGGCATGCGATGCAGCGGAGACTGGATAGACCTCATACCCGCGATCGCGAAGTGTCTGTGCAACCATGTCGGCCATTGCTGCGCCATCAGGGAGATCGATTTTGTTGAGAGCAATAATGCGTGGGCGATCTTCGAGCCCGCCATATTCGGCGAGTTCGTTTTCAATGATTTCTAAATCTTGGATCGGATTGCGATCTGTTTCTAGCGTGCCACAATCCAGAACCTGAACGAGCGCGGCGCAACGTTCGACGTGACGGAGAAATTCATGTCCCAAGCCTTTACCTTGGCTTGCACCAGGAATAAGTCCAGGAACGTCAGCGACAGTAAAGCGAGTCTCCCCCGCCTCCACTACGCCGAGGTTGGGAATAAGGGTGGTGAATGGATAATCCGCGATCTTGGGACGAGCCTTCGACATGGCTGCAATAAGAGAAGACTTTCCAGCGCTTGGGTAACCCACGAGTGCGATATCGGCAACACTCTTGAGCTCGAGAATGAGTTTGCGTTCTTCGCCTGGCTCGCCAAGCAGCGCAAAGCCGGGTGCGCGACGTTTGGAGGAGGCCAACGCCAAGTTGCCCAGGCCACCGTGTCCGCCCTGCGCTGCAATAAAGACAGTCCCGTTGCCGACCAAGTCGGCAAGTTGATTGCCTTTATCATCGAAGACAACAGTGCCGTTGGGAACTTTAAGAGTGAGATCTTCACCTGCAGGTCCATCTTTGCGATCGCCGTATCCTGCGCGACCGGACGTTGCCTTGCGATGTGGTGAGTGGTGGTAATCAAGAAGTGTTGTGACGTTTGGATCGACAATGAGTTTGATATCTCCGCCGCGTCCTCCATTGCCACCATCTGGACCACCGAGGGGTTTGAACTTCTCGCGGTGCACGGAGACGCATCCATCGCCGCCCTTTCCGGCAGAGGCGAAGAGCGTGACTTGATCAACGAATGTTGTCATCTCTGCTCCCTTCGATTGTCGGTAAGTAGTCCTTAAATTTTAAATGCTCCGTAAAAATAAAAGAGCGGGTCCGCATGCACGGCCCGCTCATTTATGAGTACCGAGAACTAGGCGACGGGGACCACATTCACAACGCGACGTCCGCGCGCGCGACCGAATTCAACTGCGCCAGCTGCCATTGCAAAAAGTGTGTCGTCCTTGCCGCGTCCTACGTTTGCGCCTGGGTGGAAGTGGGTGCCACGCTGACGCACGAGGATCTCGCCGTTCTTGACTACCTGTCCGCCGAAGCGCTTAATTCCGAGGTATTGCGCGTTTGAGTCGCGACCATTTCGTGTCGATGAAACGCCTTTTTTACTTGCCATCTCTCAACTCCTTAGTTCATGCCGTTGATGGCAGTGATAAGTACGCGTGTGTTCTTCGAACGGAAACCCTGACGACGGCGGTAGCCGGTCTTGTTCTTGTAACGAAGAATGTCGATCTTCTTGCCCTTGGTCTCATCCACGATCTCGGCCATAACTTTTACGCCGGAGAGGACCTTTGGGTCGGTCGTGACGGTTGCACCGTCAACGACGAGAACTGCGGGGAAAGTTACGGTGGATCCTGCCGCGGCGTCGATACGATCGACAGTCACGGTGTCTCCGACGGCGACCTTTTCTTGGCGTCCGCCAGCCTTCACGATTGCGTACACGTAACAACTCCAGTTCTTTTGGCTTTCACGCTTATTCGGCACTTCTAGGATAAAAAGACCACTAAGCAGAGGCTTAGGGTACGGAAGTTTGACCCCCTGGGTCAAACTGAGACCCATTTATAGGCTCATTTTGGACCTGGACCAGGCTCCCAAAGTTAGGCGCCTGGTGTGATTACTCCCGAACTTGCCGCGCGACGACGGCGTCGTCCCTTTGCTGGTTCTGGAGTCACAACATGTGGCATTTCCGCAGTTTCGCTCTCCCCGGAGGCTTCGTAATCCTCACCCGACTCCACCTCAAGTTCGACCTCTTCCATCTCAGTAACTTCATGCTCAATGGCATCATGAACATCGCCCAGGCCATTCTGTCCTCCAAAGGGAAGAGATGGACGAGCCTTCACGGGATCGGTCTGAATATGTATTCCGCGGCCGCCGCAAGTTTCGCACGGGGTCGAGAAGGCTTCAATGAGACCTTGCCCAACTCGCTTGCGAGTCATCTGAACCAGACCGAGCGAAGTCACTTCGGCAACCTGATGCTTGGTGCGATCACGCCCGAGACATTCGACAAGGCGACGCAGAACCAACTCGCGGTTAGATTCGAGAATCATGTCGATGAAGTCGATGACGATAATGCCACCGAGGTCACGCAGGCGCAGTTGTCGAGAAATTTCTTCGGCTGCTTCCAAGTTGTTCTTGGTAACCGTCTCTTCCAGGCTTCCGCCCTTACCGATAAATTTTCCGGTGTTGACGTCGATAACAATCATTGCCTCCGTGCGATCGATAACCAGAGATCCACCTGAAGGTAGATAAACCTTGCGATCAAATGCTTTGGCCAATTGCTCATCTACTCGATAATCGGTGAAGAGATCTCCCAAACCCGTCCACTTCTCAATCTTTGAAGTGAGCTCTGGTGCAATGAAGCCGAGATAGTTGTTGATCTCTTCCCATGCATCATTTCCTTGAATGGTGAGCTTGCGGAAATCTTCATTGAAAATATCGCGAATAACACGGACTGCGAGATCAGGCTCTGAATAAAGAAGTGCTGGTGCATGAAAATTTGGGTTTTCAGATTTTGCAACGATGTCATCCCACTGGGTTTTCAGTCGCGCTACATCTGCTTCGATTTCCGCATCGCTTGTTCCTTCTGCCGCGGTGCGGACAATGACGCCCGCTTCATCCGGAACAACGGCTTTGAGGATTGTTTTTAATCGTGCGCGCTCTGGTTCCGGAAGTCGACGGCTGATACCGCTCATTCCACCACCTGGCACGTAGACCAAATATCGACCGGGAAGGCTGATCTGACTTGTTAGGCGAGCGCCTTTCTGTCCGATCGGATCCTTCGTCACCTGGACGAGCACTGGTTGTCCGGTCTTCAAAACCATTTCAATTTTGCGCGGTTGTGAGTCAGAAATGCCAGCAGCATCCCAATTCACTTCAGCTGCATAAAGAACTGCGTTGCGGCCCTTTCCAATATCGACGAATGCCGCTTCCATGCTGGGAAGAACATTCTGTACGCGACCCAAATAAACATTGCCGACGTATGAAACGTTGGTGTGACGGTTGACGTAGTGCTCAACCATGACCTTGTCTTCGATGACGCAGATCTGCGTGCGATCTCCTATTTGACGGACCAACATCTCACGGTCGACATTCTCACGACGTGCCAGGAATTCGCCTTCGGTAATGATTGTTCCGCGCTTGCGATACGGCTCGCGATATTCACTTCGCGCTTCACGAGTACGACGAGGTGCTCGATCGCGGGCTGCACCACGGGCTGGACGTTCGCGAACCTCACGAGGCTCGCGCGGTTCACGCACCTTTACAACTGTGATGACGCCATCTTCTTCTACGGTCTCACCCGGTGTGACTCCATCAGTGGATGAACGGCGTCGACGTCGTCGGTGGGTGGCGCTTTTTTCGGACTCGGAATCTCCAACATCAGATTCGGTGGACTCAACATCTAACTCGTTTGGACGGCGGCGACCGCGGCCGCCTCTGCGACGGCGGCGACCGCGCCCTTCTGAGTCGGCTGAACTTGCCGCTTCCGGCTCAGTTGCAACGGGAATGACGGCTGGAACCGCTTTCTTCCGTGACGTGGCCTTCTTGACGACGCTCTCTGGGGCGCTTTCCTCGGTTGCAGCCTTGGCTCGGGAAACACGGGCCGGTTTCGCCTGCGCCACCGGGGCTGCCTGGAACATGGGAACGGGAATCGCCGCAGCGCTCTTCTTAACGGGGGTCTTTTTTGTCGCTATTTCACCCGTATCGGTTGAAACTACAGCGGTAGCTTTCTTAGCCGCACGCTTGCGCGGCGTTTTTGGCTCAATAGCCATATCTAGTACCAAATCCTCTATGCGTTCAAAAAAACGCGCTCATGCTCGCTTCCGAGCAAATCTTTGTTGAGTTCGCGCTGGCGGTGACCGCGATGAAATCGCGAGCCGCGCTGAACTTTGGGCTAAGTATGGCAGAAAGGCGGGTCAAAGCCCAACACAACGCCCAAAACCCCAGTTCGGAGGAGGGGAGACATCCGGTTCAAGCAATAGTTGTGACCCAGCCGCAGCCGAGACCCGGAAGGTGTCATCTAAGAAGTCCTCTCAGATGCTTGTCTTTACCGCCTATAGCCGTTACTGTAACGGCTATAGGCGAAGGAGATGACATGGGTACCGAGACGGTAGTAGCCGAAGTTGCAGGAGAGAACTGCTTGGTGGTCCGAGTGAGGGAACTTCGGGGCGCTCGCACACTCAGTGAGGTCGCCGCCAGGGTTGGCATGCGCCAGGATGACTTGGGCAGGATCGAGCGGGGAGAAACCTCAAGTATTCGGTATGAGACACTCCTAAAACTGTGCACGGAGTTTAAGGTTGGCCCTGATGAGATATTCAAGGTAGAACCAGTAACTAAAAGCACACCAACCCCACTAGAACGAGTTCTCGCAGCCATAGAGGCGGGGACAGTCAGAACCCATAAAGTCCCGACCAGTCGGGGATCTCACGTGCTTCGCCAAGAGGAGAGTTTGGATATGACCGATTCCGTCAACTTTGCGGACCTAGAGGAGCCTGCTACCACGCGACGTCGGATCCGACCATTGTCGGCCCGAGTAAAGTAAGTACCATCCCAATAGTGACCAACGGTATCTATGTAACGGATGACACTCGGCCACTACAACAGGGAGATATCGTCCTCGGCAGTGGCGTTGTCCGACTGACTGCCTTACAAGACATTTTCATACCACCAGCATGGGCGGGAATCGACACGATACAGAGCCAACTAAGTACGTCCAAATCAGGAGACTCTGGGTTGGGAGCAATCGGGGGCTCATCGTTAGTGATGGTTCTTAGCCACGACTGCCAGTTGGATAAAGAACTCAACAGGTCTGCTAGAAACCTAATGAAATCAGATCCGAGCCTCACCTCGGAAGAAGCCTTTGAGATCGCAGAGAAGAACCCTGAACTAGATCGGTTTGTTCTCGTCGCCCCACTAGTGGATGTTGACCAAATACCTAATGGAGGAGACCAGAACTTCACCAACAATGTCCTCCGCGGTGCGATGCTAGGTTATTTCCCTCTGCAAGACGAGACGAACCTTGCAATAAGCCGAACGGTTGTTGACCTCAGTTACCGATCCACAGTTGATATCCTCACCCTTACTCAGCGACTAACTAGTTTGTCGGATATTGCTCGAATGCAGTTGCGCTACGCACTCGCGAGGATGGATTCACTTCGCGTGCCAGTGTTAGATGCAAGTTTCTCGGAGGCGATTGGACAGAAAATAACGGACATACAGTCACCTAGAAAGGCCAGCCCTACCGTAAGACTCATATTAGAAAACGGGAAAGCTTTGGAAGTACTACTTCCTGCGACGAGTACCGATCAGGAAGGACCCACTAGAAAAAAGACACGGGTGGCAAAGTCAAAATGAGGAAGACAATGGAAGCTCTCGATTGACTAAACAACAAGCACATGAGATCGATGCGCTAAGACTCAAAAAGGCGGATTGATTTCTCCGATTGGGTTTTGAACTACAGAACGGAGTAGTGCCGGTGCGAACACGGCAACTACAAGAATGGAAGCAACGCCACTAAGCAAAATTGTGGTTCGCGGACCGATGAGAGAAATGACGAGACCCGCTATTGCCAGCGCAGAGAGATTGCCAGTAGAAATTGCGGCTTGAACCACTGAAATAACACGAGCACGACTCTCGTCAGGTGATCGATGAACGATTAGTGCGAATCCGTAAGCCGTGAATGTGCTGCCGCCTGCACCTGCCAGTGCAGCGGTAGGCAGAAGTAATGCCCAGTGCCAAGCACAGCCGGTTAGTAGTACGGCAAGGCCAAGCATTAGAGTTCCCACAATGATGTTTGCGGGTAGCCGAGCCTGATCTACTTCGCGCCGTTCGTTGATGAGTGCAGCGATGAACTGCCCGGCAGCAAACACTGAGGCAGTAAGACCATAAATGAATGTTGACGCATGAAGATCGTCAAGTGCGAAAAATAATTCAGCCACGTTGTACGCCCCCAGCGCAACTACGAGACTGAACATCAAAATGGCAAGAGCTCGAATGACAGGTTCGCGCTGCACAATCTGCAATCCGGCCCACACATCTCCGCGCTGCCGCGGACCTCTCTCACGAGCATGAAACGGCAGAGTTAGAAATGCAGGAACAATGGCAAGCAACGCAAATGTCGCAGCATTGGCGAGCATTGGCGTTACGTAACCGAACTGGCTCACCATGAGCCCGGCTATCGCCGGGCCGGCCATTCCGGCTATTGCATACAACGCCTGCATAAGCGAAAGAGCCTGCGGTAGAGCATCCTTGCCAACGATCTCTGGCAATGTGGCAGACCACGCAGGAGCGGTGAACGCTTGGCCGGCTCCAATCAAAGTTATGAGCCCGAGTGAGACAAACAGTGGTGTGTTAAATGCAAGTAGGGCAGCAAAGACCGCTTGCCCGATGTTGACGAAAGGAGCCAGGCGACGCACTGGCACACGGTCAGCAACAGTTCCCGCCCAAGGCGAAAGCAAGATCAGAGGTAGATGCCCTGCCGCCAAAATAACAGCAATAGAGAAGGCTCCGCCGCCATGATGTTTCTCGCGGAGCAGAAGAGCGAAGATCGCGAGTTCATCACCGAGAAACGAAAGCGCACGCGCCGAAGCGATGACACGAACCGTATTCCAGCCTGCAGGGCGCGCCTTTGACATCCGCCCATCCTGCCGAGATAGAAGCAATAACACAACGGGGTAGCCCGGCTATTGGAGGTCAACCATGTTGACCAACCTCACTAACCTCTTTGACGTGCGTAAACATTTTGGAGCAGACCGATCCCAATGAGGTTGGCGAACATGCTTGATCCGCCATAGGAGATAAAGGGCAGCGGCACACCCGTCATAGGCATCAACCCCATGGTCATGCCGATATTTTCAAATGCCTGAAAAGCAAACCATGCAATGACGCCGGTACAGACTAGCCTGCCAAAAAGATCTTGCGATCTTCGAGCTATTCGGAAAGCTCGCAGAAGAATCACCAAGAAGAGGAGCAAGATAAAAGAGCTCCCCACAAAGCCAAGTTCCTCACCTGCCACTGTGAAGATGAAATCGGTCTGCTGTTCGGGAACAAACCGTCCGTTGGTTTGCGGACCATTGAATAGTCCCTTACCGAGAAGGCCGCCAGATCCAACCGTGATTCTGGATTGGCGCAACTGATAACCACTTGCCTCGGGATCGGCAGAAGGATTGACAAAAGATTGCAATCTCTTCACCTGATATTCACTCAGGACTCCAATCTTCACTGCAGTGAATCCACCCATGAGCGCAACAATGAGAAGACCGGCAACCCATCGCGACGGTGCTCCAGAGACGGCGACAATTGTCACTACCGATGCACTAATAATGATGACGGTACCCATATCGGGCTGGATAAGAATCAGCAGAATGGGCAATGCTGCAATAAGCAGTGCTCTCACTACATCTTCGTGCGTGGGTGATTCGCGATCATGAATCCGCTCTGAGAGAACCATCGATATTCCAACGATGATGGATATCTTCGCGAGTTCGGCAGGTTGAATCTGAAAACCACCAGGAAGAGATATCCATGCCCGCGCGCCGTTGACGGTACTTCCGATACCGGGAATCAAGACTGCAATTAATCCCAGAACACTCGCCCCATAAAACAGCGGCGTGTAAGCGCGCAATAATCTGTAATCAACAAAGGTCGCACTCACCGCAAGAAAACCACCAATAAGAATATTGATGACGTGTCGCTTTAGGTAATACTGCGGATCTAGCCCCATCCCGGCATACCAAGCACGAGTCGCCGAATAAACGAGAAGGGTTCCGATAATGAGTAAACCAGCAACCGCGACGGTAAGGATCGGATCGGAGCCGGCCATCAAAGAACCACGCCGAGTCCGCCGTCTGAAAGTCATTGTCGCGCTCATTTGGAGGAGACTTTCATAGTTGGTGATATCCGAGGAAGTGTGGTTGGCGGACCAGACGGGAAGAGCGCCTTGCCTGGCATAACTTTGTTCCCGACCACTCCGAAAATGGCATTGTAGATTTTACGCACGCCGAGTCCGCTCACTTCCGAACCAAACCCACCTTGGCTCACCATCATCACGACGGCGTAGCGTGGTTTCTCGGTGGGCCCAAAAGACGCGAACCAGGAGGTGTTGTCCTTCTTTGTCCCATCGGCATTGAGGCCAAAAACTTCTGCTGTACCTGTTTTTCCGCTGACCGCAATTGGGAAACCTGCAAAGACGAATCCGCCGGTGCCGCTAACGACCACCTCACGAAGGGCGCCTTGTAAGAATTTCAGGGTGGATTTCTTAGCCGGTAGCGTGCCCAAAACTTTCGGAGTAACGCGGGTAATAACTCTCCCTTCCGTTGTAACAATTGCCTCACCAACCGTGGGTTGCCAAATTTTGCCGCCATTGGCGATTGCCGCATACATCTGTGTCAGTTTGAGTGGTGTGATGACGGTATCGCCTTGACCGATGGAAAAGTTCACGGCGTCACCGCCTCGTATCTTGTCTCCATCAATGCAGTTTTCTTTGGCAAGTGCCACAAGAAACGTTGTCTGTTGGCTCTTGGGAGCACGCTTAGTGTAATTGCAATAGTAATTCTTATTCTCCGCAAACCAAGCTTTACGCCATTGGCGATCCGGCAGACGACCCGCAGACTCCGCCGGAAGATCAATCCCGGTCTTCTCTCCGATTTGGAAACCACGCGCTGCCGAGAAAAAGTAATCATGGGCATTCTTCTTGGGAGAAAGACCACCATCACGTAGCCATTCATCATAAGCAATCTTGTACCAAATCGTGTCACAGGAGATTGCAATAGCTTCCTTCATCGTAATGGTTCCTTGAGATTTGCTCTCAAAGTTTTGAAAGTCGATATTTCCAACCTTCACGCTCGATGGACAACTGTATGTCGCATTCATGCTGTAACCCGCATTTGCCGCAGCGAGAACCGAGACAGATTTAAAAGTTGAGGCGGGAGCGAAGAGGCCTTGCAATGCTCGCGAGAGTGCTGGCACGCCATTCTCTTCGCTGAAGAGATCCTTCGCTTGCTTAAAGGTCAACCCTTTCTCCCAAATATTTGGATCATAGGTTGGGTAAGAGGCAAGCGCTAAAACCCGACCGGTTTTCACATCCATGACGACGGCCGCACCCGAATCACCACGATTTCCGTTGGCACGTGCTTGGGTAATCGCTTCGGACAGAGCCTTCTCGGTTGCCGCCTGTAATCGCACGTCGATGCTTGTCACGAGATGATCTCCGGGAATTGGCGGAATGTTCTGCGCTTGTCGGGTGACAGACTCCTGTCGATCGACGATCACCGTGCGAATGCCTGGTTTTCCGCGTAAGTACTTGTCGTACTGATATTCCAAGCCCGCTTTTCCTATTGACTCGCTCCGATAGAAGTGAAAACCATCAGCACCGGATAAGTCCGACTCGGTCAGAGGGCCGACGTATCCAAGAATATGCGCTGCATTAACTCCATCCTTGCCAGGATAATTCCGCACGGCCACCGGTTTGGAGTCGATACCAGGATAGAGATCTGCTCTCTCCACAATCTGGAGCGCCTTATTTGGGTCTGCATCCTTGGTGATTGGGATTGGCTGGTAGCGAGTACCTATCCAGCATCCCGCTTGTACCGAATTCGGAATTTCACCACAGAGTCGAGTCTGTGAATAAACGTTGGCATATTTAAGTCCGAGAAGTTTGGCTGTTTTTGCCAGAACTGCCTTGCCACCGTCTTTCTGACGATCCAAAACACTTCTATCAACGGTGACGGCGAGTCCAACTCTGTTAAGTGCCAAAGGCACACCCGATGAATCGACTATGAGTCCGCGAGTTGCAGGCGTAACGATGTCGCGACTTTGAATACTCAATGCCGCATCGCGATATTTTGCTCCGGCTCCGATCTGCAAATAAAAAAGACGACCCATCAAGGCGAGCATGAGCGAGAGAATTAACGTTTGGGTAACGATCAAACTCAATCTCGAACGTTGGTTCACTGGAACTCACGCGTTTCGAATATAGCTCGATGAAGTCGGGAAGCCACAGGAAGAACAAAGGGAGCAATTGCCAATGTCCAAAGACCATTTCCAACGATGGAACGCACAAGTTGGCGCATATTTCCGACTTCAAGACCAAAAAGTGAATTCAAAAGTACGTAAACTGATATCGAAATGACTGCCGCGCCGGCCACAAAAACAACCAGACTCAGCGGACTCCCCTGAAGGCTGTCGTCCCCGTAGCGAAGGAATGCGATGCCAAATCCAACGGCGGACAATATAAGTGCCCATTGGCCCATTGGCCCATTTGACGAGGGAGCCAGGTCCAATAAGAAGCCGCCGAAGAAACCGCCAATTGCGCCGATCTCTGGCGAACTCAGGGCAGACCACGAAAGAACAAATATAAGGAAGAGAGAGAAGCCGCCGAATGGTAGATGAACCTGGTCGATGATCATGAACTCCATCGCATAAACGAGAAGGAAAATTAGAGCAGTATAGGAACCTCTTCTCGTGTACATGGGGTTCTATTTTTTCGTGGCTGTTGAGTTGGACGGAGTTGCGGAGGGGACACCTGAAGCAGATGGCGTCGGAGTCACAAAAATGGTGACCGTTGGAATCGGTGTGGGTGTCGGTTTTGCAGGAACGAGTGCGTCGCGGGGATCTATCACCGGAGCCCTGAGAACCACCGCAACAACGGAAAGTGAATGTAAATGAGTGAAAAATTTGACTTCGGCCAACTGTGAGATAAGGCCGGCAGAATTCGGAACTGCAGTCACAACGCCCACGGGCACTCCGGGAACAAATGGCTTACCTCCTTCGCTCCCGCGCGCAACGAGGACATCTCCTTTTTTCACAGAAGACTGACTATCGAGAAGTTGCAGCATTGCCCGATCCGTCCCTTGACCGCTGAGAATTCCAATCTCTTGGCTTCCCGCGATACGCACGCCAACTCGGAAAGCGGGGTCGGACTCAAGAAGAACTAGTGCAGTCGATGCATACACCTCTTTGACAACACCAACGAGGCCATCACCGCAAATAACTGTCATGTCCCTCGTTATATGAGCGTTGGCACCGACATCAATTGTGATCGACTGACTGAACGAAACACTCGTTCCTTGAGAGATGACTTTCGCACTCACAATCTTGTATCCGCCCGTGCCGGCAAGATTAAGAATCGATTTGAGTTGCTTTATCTGCGCATCAGTACCTTTAAGATCGATCAGGCTTTTCCGAAGTTTTGCATTCTGATCTACAAGGCTCGCGAGTTGCGTACGAGTGCGACCAAGGTGTGCGACATCAGAGAAGAAATTACCGAGTGGAGTTAGGGCTGTGCTCGCGGCCCGTTGGAAGGGACCCAGAACGCTCTGAGTTCCTTGACGCAGACCGGATATGAGTTGCACACCCCTCATATCCAGAGTAATCAGAAAGAGGGAGGTGACAATCAAAGTCACCAGCAACAGGCGACTTCTATTGTCGCCGCCATATCGCATGACAGATTACCTATCGACGAGGTTCGGAAATCAAGACTTTCTCTAAAGCCTCAAATTCTTCGATACATTTCCCGGTGCCCTCTACAACTGCATCAAGAGGACGATCTGCGATGTGAATCGGCATTCCTGTTTCGCGTCGTAGACGCTCATCAAGTCCGCGAAGAAGGGCCCCACCGCCAGTAAGAACAATGCCGCGGTCCATGAGATCGCTAGATAACTCAGGTGGGGTTTTATCGAGAGTGCTCTTGACTGCATTGACGATTGCGTTGACCGGCTCTTCTATTGCTTTTCGGATTTCAGCAGCCGTGACGACAATGGTTTTTGGTAATCCAGTCGCTAAATCGCGACCACGAATTTCTGCATCTGGTTCGCCTTGAATTGGGTAGGCCGAGCCAATAGCCATCTTTATTTCCTCGGCGGTGCGCTCTCCCAAAAGAAGTGAGAATTCGCGTTTAACCCAGTTGATGATGGCTTGGTCAAGCTCGTCTCCACCGACTCGGATGGACTGAGCCGTGACAATTCCACCCAACGAGATGACCGCGACCTCAGTCGTACCGCCTCCGATATCGACGACCATGTTGCCGGTTGGCTCGTGAATAGGAAGGCCAGCACCGATTGCCGCTGCCATTGGTTCTTCGATGATGTAAACCTTACGAGCACCTGCGGCATAACCCGCATCCTTAACCGCACGTTGCTCTACGCCAGTGATACCCGACGGTACACAGACGACGATACGCGGCTTGGCGAGGTAGCGCCGGCGATGTACTTTCTGGATGAAGTAACGGAGCATCCGCTCTGTTGTATCGAAGTCTGCAATAACGCCATCCTTGAGTGGGCGGATTGCCACAATATTTCCTGGGGTACGACCAATCATCTTCTTGGCTTCATGGCCAACGGCAAGAATCGCGCCGGTATCTTGATTGACGGCTACAACGCTTGGCTCGTTGAGGACAATGCCGCGTCCACGCACATAAACGAGGGTATTTGCGGTCCCCAAGTCGATGGCCATATCGCGACCAATAAATGACATTCTGTTGCTCATGTATTCCTCTCAGCTGTTCCGGTAAATCCACCAAAGAAAATCTTTATTTCGCGTTCGGCCGACTCGACCGAATCAGATCCGTGAACAAGGTTCTGAACAACTTTTGTACCCTGATCGCGAGCCAGGTCTCCGCGGATTGTTCCGGGAGCGGCAACAGTCGGATCAGTCGCACCCGCGAGAGATCTGAATCCCTCAATGACGCGATTGCCTTCAGCAATCATTGCCACGATCGGACCCGAGAGCATGAATTCAACAAGTGGTTCGAAAAATGGTTTGCTTGCGTGCTCTGCATAATGACGTTCGAGTGTTGCGCGGTCTGCATTCATCATCTTTAGAGCAGAAATTGAGTAACCTTTGGTTTCGATCCGTGCGATGACCTCGCCAACCAGACCACGGCGTACGCCATCGGGCTTTACCAATACTAATGTTCTCTCTAACACTCTCTCTGGGCTCACCCCGAGAGTCTAATCGGTCTATTGACTCTTGTGACCCGCGCTCTCGCCCGCCTTCAAAAGGGCGGCTCGGGCCGCCTCCCCCTTGCGACCGACCACAATCGCCGCGACCCAGAGGCCACCAAAAAGTGCTCCCAGAAAAAATAGGGGGGTCACGACGAACCCGTAGGCAATCATGGCTACTTGAAGAATCGACCCAAGAATCCAACCCGAACGCTTCCGGAGCATCCCCGCCGCGATAATAAGGAGAAAGGCAATGACTCCCCCGAGGATCAAGAGTCCGCCGCTCTCATTTTTCGAGGCGAGAAGAACTGCAAAACCCATCACCATCACTTCCATGGCGAGTACCGCAGACCCTAAAACTTTCACATCCGGATCAATCTCTTGAGAGCCGCTTGAGAATTGCCCGAGCCTGTCCGACTGTTACAACAGAACCGGTAATGACGATTCCAATTGAGTCATCGCTAAGTGGGCGACGTGCATCAGTTATGGCGCGCTTGATTGCCTCCTCCAAGTGATCGACTTTCACCACTCGATCGGCTCCGAAAATTCTCGTCGCGATTCTGTCTACTTCCCCCACCGGCATTGCACGTGATGACTCGCTCGCGGTAACAATAATTGAACTCAACACAGGTTCAAGTTCGGTGAGAATTCCTTCGACGTCTTTATCCGCGAAGGCCGCGAATATTCCAATAATTTCATCAAAGGTAAATTCGGTTTCGAGAGTTTCGGCAATCGCCTTTGCTCCGTGAGGATTATGTGCCGCATCCAATATGACTGTCGGATCGCTATGAACAATTTCGCATCTTCCTGGAGAAGTAACGGCAGCGAATCCTTCCTGCACTGATTCGAGAACTAATTCTTCTCCGCCAAAGAACGCCTCGACTGCGGCCAGGGCAGTGGCCGCATTGGCCCCTTGGTGCTTGCCATGCAACGGCAGGAAAATATCGTCATACCGCCGACCTAAGCCATTAATACTGATTAATTGACCTCCGACGGCGATCGCCCGACTCTCAAGGGAATACTCCACGCCTTCACGGGCAACGATGGCTTCAACTTCAGCAACTCGGCGCATCAATTCGACTGCTGCCTCTGGTTCTTGCCTGGCAAGAATGACGGATGAACCAGGCTTGATGATTCCACCTTTTGTCTTGGCAATTTCAGTGAGCGTATTCCCAAGATATGCGGTGTGGTCGAATCCAATCGGGGTAATTACCGAGACAGCGGCTTCCACCACATTGGTGGCATCCCATTCCCCGCCCATTCCAACTTCAATAACGCCAATATCGACCGGCCATTCTGCAAAAGCCACGAATGCAATGGCGGTCATCGCTTCAAAGAAAGAAATTGGGTGTTCAAATTTCTGATCCATCAAATCGATATACGGCGCGACATCATTGTAGGCAAAAATGAAATCCTTGGGCTCGATTGGTTCGCCGTTGATGGCAACCCGCTCCAGAAAACTCTCCAAATGCGGACTTGTAAATCGACCCGTGCGAAGGCCATGTGCGGCCATGAGGGAATCAATCATGCGGGCCGTTGTTGTTTTCCCATTTGTCCCGCCAACGTGGATTGTCGGATAACTCAGTTGTGGAGATCCAAGGTGATCTACCAGAGCTGATATCCGCTCAAGGGTCGGCTCAATCCGTGTCTCAGGCCAACGCGCCTCTAACGCCACCTCAATAGCGTGAATACGGGCTTGGTCGTCGCCGCTCGTCATGCGGATGGAAGTTTCGCGAGCTGGGCGTTGATTCTATCAATCTCTGCATCCGTCTTAACCAATCGCTCTCGAATTTCCGCCACAACATTGGCTGGCGCCTTGGCCATGAAATTCTCATTGGAAAGTTTGACATTGGCCGTCTCACGATCCTTCTGTGCAGTAGCCAAATCCCTGGCAAGACGACTTCGTTCCGCGCCAACATCAACGGCACCCGATAGATCTAGTTCAACTTTCATTTCACCGATTTCCAGAGTTGCGCTCGGAACGAAAAGAGTGTCTTCTTCAGGGTGGTCAATTCGCAGGACAAATCGCATGGCGGCGTCGTATCGAGCAAATTCCTGAGGAGCAATAAAGCGACCAGGAATCCGTTGGCTTGTCTTGATTGCCTGATCATTTCGGAAGCGTCGAACCTCCGTAATAATTTCTTGCACCTGGATAATTAATTTTTCGCCGACAAGATCGACGTGATCATCTATTGGCCTTGGCCATTCAGCTATGACTACCGACTCACCTCCAGTGAGTGCAGTCCACAATTCCTCAGTAAGAAAAGGCATGATCGGGTGCATGAGACGAAGAAGTTGGTCGAGAACGTATCCCAAAACTCGCTTTGAGTCGTGTGCAGTACCTGTGGCAAATGATTCCTTGGAGAGTTCGAGGTACCAGTCGCATAGGTCATCCCAGGCAAAATGATAAATCTGATCGCATGCGCGAGCGAATTCATAAGTCTCCAGTAGTTCATCAACCTCGGTAATCGTCTCGTTGAGACGGCTCAAGATCCAACGATCGAAAACGTTGAGCGAATCGAAAGCAGGCAAGTCGCCTTCGACAGTCGCACCGTTCATCATTGCGAAGCGAGTCGCGTTCCAGAGTTTTGTGCCGAAGTTTCGCGAGCCTGCAATCCACTCCTCCGCCAAGGCTTGGTCCGCACCTGGGTTTGCGCCGCGAGCAAGGGTGAAACGGATGGCATCGGCTCCATAGGTATCCATCAGTTCGAGGGGGTCAATTGCATTTCCCTTGCTGCGGCTCATCTTCTTGCCGAATTTATCGCGAACGAGCCCGTGAAGAGCGATCACGCGAAATGGTGGGACCCCATCCATCGCAAAAAGTCCAAAAAGCATCATTCGCACTACCCAGAAGAAGAGAATGTCATAGCCAGTGATCAACACGCTTGTTGGATAGAACTTCTTCAAATCTTCAGTGGTATCGGGCCATCCGAGCGTAGAAAATGGCCAGAGAGCCGATGAGAACCACGTATCCAAAACATCCGGATCTTGAACATACCCTTCGGGCGCATTCTCATCAGGACCGAGTACTAGTACATCTCCTTCGGGACCGTACCAAACTGGAATGCGGTGTCCCCACCAGAGTTGGCGCGATATGCACCAGTCATGCATATTGTCTACCCACTCAAAATAACGCGGCGCAAGTGATTCAGGTTCGATTTTCACTTGCCCATTGCGAACTGCGTCGCCAGCAGCTTTGGCAAGTGGAGCAACTTTTACAAACCACTGCTTGGAAAGACGCGGCTCAACAACAGTGTCGCATCGTTGGCAATGTCCAACTGCGTGAATATATGGACGCTTCTCGGTAACGATTCGTCCTTCCGCCCTGAGGGCTTCCACAACAGCCTTGCGGGCTTCGAATCGATCTAAGCCATCAAAGCGCGTTCCTGAATTAGCAACTTCTCCTTCTGCATTCAAGACGACGATGCTTTCAAGATTGTGGCGTTGCGCAATCTCAAAGTCATTCTGGTCATGTGCAGGAGTTACTTTGACTGCACCCGTTCCGAATTCAGGATCAACGTGTTCATCTGCAACCACAGGAATTTCACGTCCAACCAATGGTAAAAGAATCGTCTTGCCAATGAGATGCGCATATCGCTCGTCATCGGGATGTACCGCAATCGCGGTATCGCCAAGCATCGTCTCGGCGCGAGTGGTTGCTACAACAATGGAGTTTTCACCATCGCCGTACCGGATTGAGATTAGTTCGCCAGCATCATCATTATGTTCAACTTCTATATCTGAAAGCGCGGTCATGCAGCGAGGACACCAGTTAATGATGCGCTCGGCACGGTAGATGAGACCGGCATCGTAGAGCCGCTTGAAAATAGTGAGAACCGCGCGTGACATTCCCTCATCCATCGTGAACCGTTCGCGACTCCAATCGACACTGTCGCCAAAGCGGCGCATCTGTTCGAGGATTGCGCCACTCGATTTTGCTTTCCAATCCCACACGCGTTTAACAAATTCCGCGCGGCCAAGATCGTGGCGTGAGAGTCCCTCCGCGGCCAACTGCTTCTCAACGACGTTCTGGGTTGCGATACCGGCGTGATCTGTGCCAGGCAACCAGAGGGTGGTAAAGCCCTTCATGCGCTTCATACGGATGAGGATGTCTTGCAGAGTGTGATCAAGGGCAGTGCCAATGTGCAAGACGCCGGTGACGTTGGGAGGCGGAATGACAATCGTGTAAGCGGGCTTATCCGAAGTTACATCCGCAGTGAAATATCCCGCATCTACCCACTTTTGATAGAGCGGGCCTTCTATCTCAGAAGGTGCAAAAACCGAGGGCAATTCGCGCTGACTCATAGAGGAGAGTCTAGATTATGCGCTCTTCTCCTCTTGACCCTTTTGGGCTCGGTTGATCCGCTTAGGGATATCGCCCGTGCGGTTAATGAATGTTGGGGCAGTGCCTTCATCAATACTTTCCTTAGTGACAATGACTTTGGCAACATCGGTACGGCTTGGAACGTCGTACATGACCGTAAGAAGTACCGACTCCATGATTGCCCGCAGTCCGCGGGCGCCGGTGCCTCGCTTGAGGGCGAGTTTGGCGATCGCTTCGAGAGCCTCCGGGGTAAATTCAAGTGCAACATCATCTAGTTCGAAGAGACGCACATACTGCTTGACCAGTGCATTCTTCGGCTCAGTCAAAATCTGCATGAGCGCGGATTTGTCAAGTTTTTCAACACTGGTAACAATCGGCAGTCGGCCGATAAATTCTGGGATCATTCCAAACTTAAGGAGATCCTCCGGCATAACGTCGGCGAAGATGTCCTGGCGATCGCGATCGGCTTCGGTCTGCAAGACGGCATTGAAACCGACCCCTGCGGCACCCTTACGACCCTCGATGATCTTTTCAAGTCCCGAGAACGCGCCGCCAACGATGAAGAGGACGTTGGTGGTATCGATCTGAATGAATTCTTGATGTGGGTGCTTTCGTCCCCCTTGAGGAGGAACAGATGCGACCGTTCCTTCCAAAATCTTAAGTAACGCCTGCTGGACACCTTCGCCAGAAACATCACGGGTGATCGAAGGATTTTCTGCCTTGCGAGCGACCTTGTCGATTTCATCAATGTAGATGATTCCGGTTTCGGCTTTCTTCACATCATAATCAGCGGCTTGTATAAGTTTGAGGAGAATGTTCTCAACATCCTCACCTACGTAGCCAGCTTCGGTAAGAGCGGTCGCATCAGCAATTGCGAAGGGCACATTAAGCATCCGCGCAAGAGTCTGGGCAAGCAGTGTCTTTCCGCATCCGGTTGGACCTAGGAGGAGAATATTGCTCTTGGATAATTCGACTGAGTCTTCGCGTTTTGTATCACCACTTTGAACTCGCTTGTAATGGTTGTAAACGGCGACAGAGAGAGATTTCTTTGCGCGATCTTGACCGATGACATACTGATCAAGGAAGTCATAAATTTCCAAAGGCTTTGGGAGATCCTGCAGACCGAGCGTGTTGGCTTCGGATAATTCTTCAACAATGATTTCATTACAAAGGTCTATGCACTCATCGCAGATGTAGACGCCAGGTCCGGCAATGAGTTTCTTTACCTGCTTCTGGGTCTTGCCGCAGAAAGAACACTTAAGCAGATCGCTGGTCTCACCGATACGGGTCATGACACTCCTCTATGCCCACAAACAGGGAAGTTGGGCACGAGCCAAGGGTAGGTTCAGGAGGGCTGAGTTCGCTTGCTGATTATGCCTTTAACTGTTCGCCCTGAGAAGAATCTGACTTTTTTGGGGTGTGAAGATCGATTACTCCTGGGACGAGGAGAACAAGACCGCAGACCAGCAAGTGGAAAACAATCGCCCCGATAAGAAAGGGTCTCTCCCCAAAGACGTGAGTCACTGGACCCACCAGGGCCATTCCCAGGGGCATAAGTCCGACCGATCCCATGTAATCCACGCTAAAAACCCGACCCTGCAATTCTTGTGGAATCTCCCGCTGAATCGCCGAACTCCAATACGCCTCCCAGGGTCCAATCGAGATACCCGCAATCAAGTAACCCACAATCACGAAAGTCTTCGACTCTGGAAATGCCAGTACGAGCGGTGCAAATGCGAAAAATCCCCAGATAACGACAGCGATCAATCCAGGATGTTTAGCTTTGTAACGCATCGCGATGAGAGCAGAGATCGAACCACCAATGCTGAACATCGCGGCGGCAACAGCGAAAACAGTATTGGTATGAAACTCGCGCCGTGTAATGACGGGCAAGAGAACATTCTCGCTTGCAAGTACGACCATCAGTTGCAACGTAGACATCGCAATGCACGCAGCGACCCAGGGCGTATCCCAAACAGTCTTGAGTCCTTCACGTAAATCAGTAAGGAAGGTGGGTTGAACATCAACCACGGTCCGTGGTTTTTCGTCGATCCTAAAGAGCAATACAGTTCCAATAACGAAGAAGGCCGCCGTCACGGCGAATGTCATGCGACCCCCAATAACTGCGACAGAGAATCCGCCAATGCCAGGTCCAACAACTTGGGCGATACGAACTCCGAGACTACGCAAAACATTTCCCGCAGGAAGTTTTTCCGATGGCAGAATGCTCGGAAGAATCGCACCAGATGCGGGGAAACCAAAAGCCTCGCCCGCGCCCATTGCAAAAACGAGTGCAGCAAGTGCCCAGGGCGGAACATCGGGAGTCGATATGAAAACCAGACCAATCATGAGAGCGGCGCGATAAAGATCCGCGCCAATCATCACGAACTTACGTGGCAGACGATCTGCCCACACTCCACCAACTGGCGCAAGAATGACGGAGGACAAAACTCGTGATGCCAAAATTAATCCAAGTGTCGTTGTGGTTCCGCCGGCATCAAGAACCGTGACCGCAAGTGCAATAGGAAAAGCGGATGCACCTATCGTCACGAATAAATTAGATAGCCAGAGATTTCTATAGCCCGCGTAGGAAAATATGCTTCCAGGCGTGATTAAAGCCACAAAAAATTACCCCTACCTCAGAAAAATCGGAAACGCTAAGTGTGGCGGTAGTCACGTGTTAATAGCAAGGACATGACTAGACATACCGGATGTAAACGTTTCCTTATAAATAACGATTGCATAACCTTTATAGCGATTAAATCGCTAATTAGTGAGTGGGCTTTGCCTTACGGCTAGCCAGTACTTGATCGATCAACCCGTATTCGACCGCTTCACTCGCCGTGAGAATCTTGTCACGCTCGATATCTAGAGCGATCTGCTCTGCCGAACGAGTGGAATGGCGAACGATCAATTCCTCAAGCAGAACGCGCATCCGCATGACTTCGCGCGCCTGAATCTCGATATCGGACGCTTGTCCCCCACCTTCGCTAGAAGGTTGGTGAATCAAAATTCGCGAGTGCTCAAGGGCCATTCGCTTGCCTTTGGATCCCCCTGCGAGCAGAACTGCCGCAGCAGATGCTGCTTGACCGAGACAGATGGTCATAATGTCGGGGCGTACGAACTGCATGGTGTCGTATATCGCCGTTAGCGCAGTGAATGATCCTCCGGGTGAGTTGATGTAGATCATGATGTCGCGATCAGGATCCATTGACTCAAGAGTCAGAAGCTGCGCCATGACATCGTTTGCGACCGTGTCATCAATTGCTTGGCCTAGAAAGATGATGCGCTCTTCAAAAAGCTTTGTATACGGGTCAAGGCGCTTGTAACCGTAACTCGTGCGCTCTTCAATGGTAGGAAGAACATAACGGTTGGTGATTTCGTTGACTCGATCAAATTGACTCATCATGCGGTGCCTCCACGACCCGAAACTTGTACAGCGGAACGAACAACGTGATCAACAAATCCGTATTCCTTCGCTTCTTCTGCATTAAACCAACGATCACGATCCGAATCTGCGGTGATTGTCTCCAGGCTCTGGCCAGTGTGGAAGGCAATCAACTCGGCCATCTTCCTTTTGGTAAAACCAATTTGTTCGGCCTGAATCTTGATATCGGTTGCTGTTCCGCCAATGCCACTTGAAGGTTGATGCATCATGATGCGCGCATGTGGTGTCGCGTAGCGCTTTCCGGCGGCGCCTGCACAGAGCAAGAATTGACCCATCGATGCAGCGAGACCCATTCCTACTGTGGCGACGTCATTATTGACATATTGCATGGTGTCGTAGATCGCCATACCGGCGGTGACAGAACCACCAGGTGAGTTGATGTAGAGGTAGATGTCTTTCTCTGGATCTTCGGCAGCAAGGAGAAGGATCTGTGCGCAGATGGCGTTGGCCATGGAATCTTCTACAACAGAGCCAAGGAAAATAATGCGCTCCTTGAGCAAACGGTTATAGACCTGGTCATCGAGGCCACCCGAGCCTGATTGAGGGGCGCGAGCAATAATCTCCGCCGCTGGCAAATGGGTGCTAATTAAATCCACGGACATCCTCCTTGTTGAATCTTCCTGTAATGACCCTAACCACATGGATGAGCAAATACTTCCCGATTCCACCTTTTGAGCGTGCTTGTTCGCTTATAGCGGAGTGGTGACTCCCCTGATTACTCAGATTCTGGTGCGTTAGATTCCGTGGCGTCGGCTAGTGGGCGCATCGCCTCTAAGTCGACAGCATTTCCAGAAGCATCAATCACCAATACGCGGCTCAAAACAGTGGCAAGGGCTTTCGCACGACCGACCTCGGCAACGAGTTGGCTGATTTGACCAGCCTTGGAGAGTTCTTGAGCGAATTGCTCAGGGGCCATTCCATAGCGTTGGGAAGCGCGGACTAAGTACTCCGTCAATTCAATCTCAGTTACCTCTACGGCTTCAGCTTTAACGACTGCGTCCAACAAGAAGTCAGACTTGAGTGAAGAAATAACTTGCTCCGTAACTTCGGCACGATGGGCTTCGTCTTCCGTGCGGCTTTCGCTCTGGAGATGATCGTTTACTTCAGCAGTTACAAATTCTTCCGGAACTGGAATCTCGATCTCAGCGAGCAACTTCTCAACGAGACGATCGCGTGCTTGTGCACCTTGTTCCATCTTCTTGACTTTGGCTAAGCGCTCTGCAAAATCTGCGCGTAATTGCGCCAAGGTATCGAACTCGCTTGCGAGCGCAGCGAAGGCATCATCCAGAGGTGGGAGTTCGCGCTCTTTTACCGTCTGCACAGTGACTTCAACTTCTCCCTTTTCGCCCTCTTCTTGGCCCACGAGTTGTGTTTCAAAAACTTTTCCATCCCCAGCTTTGACACCTACGAGAGCTTCGTCGAGTCCGTCAATCATTCGATTGGAGCCGACTTCATAGGACATTCCGGATGCAGATCCGCCTTCAACTTCTTCGCCACCGATGCGAGCAACAAGATCAATGGTTACGAAATCGCCAACCGCTGCAGAACGCTCCACAGTGTTGAGTGTTCCAAAACGAGTGCGAAGTGACTCAACTTGCTCATCAATATCAGCATCTGTTACTTCAACATCATCGACGTTAATTGTTATTGTTGAAAAATCTGGCAATTTAATCTCTGGACGAACGTTGACTTCGACGGTGAATGACAACTTCTCTTTGTCAACGAATTCCTTGATATCAACCTCTGGCCGACCAAGCGTCAGCACTTCGTGCTCGCGGGCGGCTTGTGAGTAGAAGTCGGGAAGAGCCATGTTGATGGCCTCATCCAAGACAGTTCCACGACCCACGCGCTGATCAATCATGGCTGGCGGGACTTTGCCCTTACGAAAGCCAGGAACATTGACCTGGGATGAAATCTTCTTGTAAGCCTCTGTGACATGACCCGATAGTTCATCAAAGGTCAGATCGATCGTGAGTCTTACACGGGTAGGAGATAGGGCCTCGACCGTGCTTTTCACGTGGAACTCCTTGCTTTCGCCAAGTATGGGTGAATGGACCGAAATTTCTGGTCGGGGCGGAGAGATTCGAACTCTCGGTCTCCTGCTCCCAAAGCAGGCGCGCTAGCCACTACGCTACGCCCCGTGGCGTAAGTGGGAAGTCTAGAGGAGAAAATGACCTCCGCTTACCGTTATCGTTATCCCCTGAACGGGAGCCAACCAGGCTTCTGGACAATTATGCGGGTGTAGCTCAATGGTAGAGCCCCAGCCTTCCAAGCTGGCCATGCCGGTTCGATCCCGGTCACCCGCTCCACTCTTTCAAGTTGGCGCTCGCTCAAATGTAAAATTTGTTTGATGAATCTAACGGCTCTAGGGCTTGTAATTAGTTAACGTAAGAAATCAAAACTTTCGCTTGAATTTTCTGGCGTAGATATGACAATCCAGAGCCCTTAAATGCCAAACCCAATTTCAGAATAAGCACCTAAGACTGACCGCATTACACAAGCCAACCATGATACTTGTGGAAGTGTATCATAATTGATACAGTTTCGGCCTGTAGAGCAAGAGAGAGGCTCACTATGAGGACTAAGCAAAGTGTGTTCTGGGATGACTTGGCAAAGGATCTGGAGGATCCCGAATACCTTCGCACATTCCTTTTAGAGTCACTTCGAATTTCTACAGTCGACGCCCTGATTAACCAACTAGATGAGGCCAGACTTGAAAAGGGCATTACGAAGGCTGAAATAGCCCGGAAACTTGGATCCGAAGCTTCAAACGTTAGGCGTTTTTTCGCAAAAGGACCGATAAATCCCACGTTAAGTACTTTGACGGAAGTGGCCGCAGCCTTGGGGATGCGCGTCACACTAGAACCATTGTCTCCTGAGCAACGCGCACAGATTTCAAAAGTACTCTCGCATGAAATTATCTCTGCTAGAAAAATCTCAACATCCAAAGAGATCAAGAAGACTAACCAAAAAGATGAAACTCAAGCTCTCTCGATCTAGTTAGGCAGTCGATCGGGGATTTCGTTTCAAATACTCGTCTCCAAGAATCCTAACTTTTGCATAATCCGAAGAATTGAAAGTAGTTCGAAATCTCTTCTTCATTCCCGTCACTACGACCAGTAGCGGTTCGGACTCGCCAATAGCGTCATAATCGATAAGACAAAATAATCGGAAATGAGTCCGGCTTGGTGGGCCATCCACCCGCACCTCAAACCAGCCATTCATATCACCGCTCATTGCCTCCCAAGCACCACCACCAGCAAACTTCTTTGGGGGTGCTTTCGCGACGGCAATAAGAATGTTCTGGAGCTTGATTCGAACGTTAGGCGGACATTCATTGCTCAAAAAATCTCTAGCTGGCATGTGGCAATCAGGGTCGTCATCTTTGTGTCGTTCAAAGTAGGCAATTTCGTGAATGTCTTCAGAAGAGCGCTTGGTGCGGTGTTCAATTTCTTCATGGCTGACCATTCGCTTCTTTTTGAGACCACGCTTCGGTCGCGGATCAGGTGTCATAACGCTTAAATCCATCGATTCCAAGATTTAACTTAATGAGAAATCCGAATTGTTTCCATTCATACATCACGTCTATTTGGCACCTGCCTTGAATTGATTCAAAGCTTTCAGCACTTTCATTGTCGCCATACAAGGCCATCGCCGCACCGATTTCGATGAGAACATGCTGGTTCAAGATTCCGTGTTCATTTCCACCTTCATCCTGCATTTTTTCTTCCGGTTGCGCTCCACCGGTCCCGCCACAATGTGAGTTTCATCCTCTTAGTTGCCGCCAACGGCACGCCCATTTGCTCGAGAACGTTGTGAGCAATTTTTTCGGCTGGGATGGGCGAACCATCATATTTCTCAAGAAATTCCTTTTCAGTCAGAGCCACAAGGGCTGCCTCGCGAAGCGCGGACTCATTGTCCTCTTCTGCCACTGGAGCAATAATTCTTCTCCCCAAAACGCCTATTCCAACGAGATGCGCGGAACGTCACTTTGGCTAACGTAATTACTCTCCGTGACACACCGGTTCAAATACCTAGACACCGCGATATCGATGAGTCGGCAGCAAAAGCGATCATGAAACACTTAGAGAAAGAGTTAGGTGCGAAATGGTGGAGCAGATGATTAAGACCGCATACAGAGCAATTATTCAGAAATCTGGTACCGGTTATTTTCATAATTCATTTTAGTTTCTCAGGGCCATTCAAAGGCTCTTCCCCGATCTTCCACACATTTTTTTCTAAAAAAGCTTCAATCGTCTGTCGAGTAGCCTTGTTGATGAGGTTTGAGTGCGAAATCTTATTGCTCTTTCCATACTCGGCAAGAGTGATAATCTTCTTTCCTTCCAAATATGCCAGCCGTTTATGATAACTATTCGTCAATGCTCTGCCGACGATCTCTTCCATAATAGAAGTTTCTCCTTGCTCATCGAATTCTTTGAACGCATCGTAATATTTTTTTCTATCAACAAATTTAATGTTGATCGGCACAAAACCTTCCCGTATGAGCAAGTAATTATTAAGTACGCGCCCAATGCGGCCGTTACCGTCTACAAATGGATGCGTATATTCAAACGCAAGATGCAACCTTGCAATACGCTTGATAACACTCTCGTAACTGCTGGCATTATATTCTGCGAGCATTTTTTCAAGTCGTTCCAAGATTTCCTTTGGCGCGGGAGCAATGTGGCTCCCCACGCGGACATATTCATCGCCAACTCTAAATCTTCCGGCGATATCGTCGCGAATATTGGAGATGAGCATTTTGTGAAGCGATAGTATGCCGTCGAGCGTCAACTCTTGTTCTTTGGCTCTCTTGTCTATGTAGGACACTACTCGCGCAAGATTTTTCGCTTCAAATATTTCTCGTTCGCTGATAAATCGGTCAAGATCAATCTGAAGAAGTATTTTCTCCGTCTCTTCAAGGGACAGCGTGCTGTTCTCAATAGCGTTTGAGTTATATACCTGCTCGGCGACCTCAGATTCAGAGATAAGTCTGATCAGGGCATCTTTGCCGATAGCTGCCTTGTAATATCTTTCTCTTAAGGCGTTGATTTTATTAAAAACAGCCAGTTTCTTTGCCATATGCAATGAGCATAGTTCTTTTCACGGTTTTGTCAACATAATCGTGAAAATCCATGGAAAAACACCATTTTTCACGGTTTTGGCATGATTTACTCTCCAACTTTCCCAGCGCGATTCAGGTGACAGTTTCACAAGCGGTTTGAGTGCGCCAATTCCAATTCAGCGACATTGATCCTTCTCGTTTTTCCATCGCAACGTCTTGTCCGCATGATTTTCTAGACTACTTATTTCTGTCAGGTAGCGCACCTCTAATTGCGCAATGAAACGCGTTGACCTCCTTAGGATGATCTCTCAGGCCGCCTCAGACGTTGGATTACGTGGGTAATGACTCGCGAGGGTGGCAACCACTCCATATTCACTCTCCGTGACACCCAGGTACAAATTCCTAGACACCGCGACATCGATGAGTTGACAGCCAAGTCGATCATGAAACACTTAGAGAAAGAGTTAGGTGCGAAATGGTGGAGCAGATGATTAAGACCACATACAGAGCACTCGTTCAGAAATCTGGCGCGTATTGGGCAATATCAGTTCCTGAAATTAGCGGGCTCTACAGTCAAGCTCTCTCTCGAGATACCGTCGAAGAAATGACTCGCGAGGCAATTGCCTTCTGGTTTGAAGCCGATCCGCAATCCTTTGATATTGAATACGAATTCATCGACGAAGCATAAAAGAGAAGAAGTCCATTTAGGAGTCCCGCATCCTCAAATCTTTACTCGGATCATTGGGGGCACAGCACCCATCATCCATTTTCACCTTGCCGGTGAGTCCGGCATAGGCCAGAACGCCAATAAATGCGACAACTACGGCTCCGATTATGTAGCGGATCACTTATCGCTCCTTTCGGGTGGCGGGTACAAATCCATAGTACTCCACGAATGGGTGAGAGTCCTTTTGAATTGAATCTATGCAGTTAGTTGACTTGACCGACTTGCTGAAAAATCGCTTGGCCGGATATTGACATGCTGTCAACACCTGAAGTGACGCCGGCACCGTCTGTGACACTCACTTTCAGCCAGGTATCGGATGAGCCGACAACAATTGTTCCTTGAATTATGAATGTATATCGATGCACAAAGGCAGCACCGATGTAAGCACGGTTTTCAGTTATTGCGGACTCATACAAAGTGGTTGTAGCAAGTGGGCCAACTTTCATTGATAGTCCGAAGTAAGCATTTGTCACCGGAGTTACTCCATGCAAAATGATTGAGTAATGGTAAGAATTCTGCGCTGCCAAGGTTCCAAATGAAAGAGAGTCCGCGCTTGTTCCCCCCGTTGCCGTTGACAAGGTCCATGCAGGAATAGAAATGACATAAACACGCGATGGTCCTGCTGCCCCCGTTGCGCCAGTTGCACCAGTTGCACCAGCGAGGCCTATTCCGCCAGATGCTCCTGCAGAACCAGGTGCACCATTTGCTCCAGGTGATCCTTGTGCGCCCGCAGGACCCGCGGGACCCACTGTTCCATTTGCACCAGGAGAGCCTGCTGCACCCGCTGGGCCCATCGGTCCCATCGCACCACCTGCGCCAGCCGGTCCCGCCGCACCAGCGATTCCCGCCTCGCCGCGAGGTCCGATTGGTCCAGCGATCCCCTGCGGACCAATCTGACCTACGCTCGTTGAATTCTTTCCATCAACGCCGTTAGTTCCATTAGCTCCTTTTGCTCCCGGGGTTCCTTGCGGTCCTCGCAAACTAATGGGATTGAGCCAACGTGATTTACTTTTTGGACCATACAAAACAAGGGCTTTCATATCTATATAGAAGTCGCCGTTGATTCCAATCGAACTTCGTGGCGGAGTAATTCCGTTCAAAATCGTGTTAGGGACAGCTGTTGAAACTCGTCCCGCCATGAAAAGACGGACAAGTTCGCGTCGTGGTCCGGCATATGTAGGCGGAATTGTTAATGCGTTGATAAGGATGACCAGAATGAGAGTGCGTGCGAATATGTTTCTAGAGTTCCTCATGTACCGCTCTCCGGGAAGATTCACACACGGTCACCAAGTTTTAACGCAGCGTTATCAGCAAACAATCAGGAATCCCCCGACATGACTCGCTGGAAGGGTAAGGGTTGCCCTATCTGAGCGTGAACGCAGTACTCGGTGCTGGCTCTCACGCTGGAAAACTCTAACGGGGTTCTAAGGATTTCCGACCAACTTCTTCAGGATGCGGGAGTTATCTAGGGGTAGTCGATGACGAAGGGTCGTTGGCAGAAATCCTCTAGGGGACGGAAAGCAGGGTAAGAAAATGTCATCAAAAAAGAAGGTAATCACAGTCGCGATAACTAGTGCAGCACTAACGCTGGGAACTGTAGGTTTCGCTACCGCCTCACAAAATCGGAATTCAATCAAGGTCAAATCCGCCATCTCCAACTCCATCGGTTTCCCAGGTGGCATGAACGTCGGAATGCGTGGAAGTGGCTACGCAAACGATGAACTTGCAACCGTACTTAAGGGACTTGTGGCAAAGGGCACTCTGACGCAGGCACAGGTTGACGCGATCACCGCTGCGATCACCGCTGCTCGTGCCGCCAATCAAAATGACGGTGTTTCAGATCGTGCAACGCATCAGCAACTGATCGCAGACACGCTTGGTATCTCTGTTGCTACTTTGCAGACACGCTTAGCTGCCGGTGATTCACTCGCAACAATCGCAGGTGCAAAGACCAGTGCTCTCATTTCGGCTCTCGTGGCTGAAGCGACTGCAAGGATCGATGCCGCTGTCACTGCAGGGAAAATCACTGCTGCTCAGGCAGCCGATTTTAAAACCAATCTGACCGCTAACGTCACCGCGATGGTAAATCGCACTGGTGGAATGCATAGCGGAATGTATGGCGGAATGCATACTGGGATCGGTGTCGGAATAGGTATGGGCCGTGGATTCGGCGATAACGACAATGATGGTCGGAGCATGGGAATGGGAACTAGATTCTCAACTCACGGAATGGGTTTTCGTAACTAGCACTTCCAAAGCGGAATAAAGGTCAGCAAAACCCGTCACTCCTGGCAGTGGCGGGTTTTTGCTTTGCCCCGCAGGGTTCATGAGAGACTTCCGCCATGCGCATTCACATCGGTAGCGACCATGCAGGGCTTGAATTAAAAGCAATCTTGATCGACCACTTGAAAGACAGTGGCCACGAAGTCACCGATCATGGACCCTTTGAATATGACCCGATGGATGACTACCCCGTCTTCTGCATACCAGCGGCTCAAGCGACTGCAGCAGATCCTGAATCACTCGGAATCGTCCTTGGCGGTTCCGGTAATGGCGAACAAATGGCCGCAAATAAGGTCAAGGGAATTCGCGCAGCACTTGTCTGGAGCAATGAAATTGCCAAACTCGCACGCGAACATAACAACGCAAATGTCATCTCCATCGGCGGACGGATGCACTCCCCTGAGGTCTGCAAAGAACTCATCGACACCTTCATTGCGACACCTTTTAGCGGAGATGAGCGACATATGCGTCGCATTGGTCAGATCGCTGACTATGAAAACGAAGGCATCGTCTAAATTTTTTTGTAAATCAGATCCGCAACCCGATGTGCTTTGCGAATTCCTTGACCTTCAAATCTAGTGATCGGACGCCATTCCGGTCGGTCTACCTCTCCTCCAACAAATAAATTTGAATTTGCCAAGCAATCCTTTATCCACTCCGCGTAGGGATGCCAATCAGTGGCAACGTGAAATGTTCCACCTGGTTGCAATTTGGAGTGAATCAGAGAAATGAATTGCTCGTTCACGATCCGACGTTTGTGATGGCGAGTTTTGGGCCAAGGATCGGGGAAAAAGAGATGGATGCCGTCTAGGGATTCATTATCAATCATGGATCCAAGAATCAGGTGCGCATCCTCATCCATCACACGGACATTGGTTAGTCCAGATTCTTCAATCAATGCCAATAATTTCCCAATGCCTGGTTGGTGCACATCGACCGCAAGGAACCCGGTCTCCGGAAACCCTTTTGCGACTTCAATAGTCGCCTCGCCCATTCCAAATCCGATCTCGACCACGACCTTTTGGGCGGTAGGGAAGAGGGATGCGAGAGTCAACCTCTCTGGAATGAAATCAACGCCGTAAACCGCCCACAAACGCTCTCGTGCCGCCTCTTGGGCAGCGGTTATGCGAGTTCCGCGGAGCTTGAAACTCTTGATCGTCGGGGTGTCCACGACCCCAGCCTTTCATGATTGGATAGAACAACGTAATCACCGTCAACGCCTATAAGGAGTGCAACGTGCCAGGAGTCAACCTCACCCGAGCCGAAGCCAAAGAGCGCGCCAGCGTTATCAAGGTCCATAGTTATGTCATCGATCTGGATCTGACTTCGGGGACTGAAACTTTCACATCAAATGCCGTGATCAAGTTCTCTGGCTTAAAGCCTGGCTCCCCGACTTTTGTTGATGCGGTCGGTAAGAGTGTCATATCCGCGACTCTCAATGGCAAGTTGCTTGATGTTTCTGATTACGACGGAGAGTCGATCCTTATTCCTGCAGTTGCCGCTGAGAACGAATTAGTTTTGAGCGTTGAGGCAATCTATTCAAAATCCGGAGAAGGTCTACATCGCTTCGTCGACCCTGCCGATGGCGAGGTCTACCTCTACAGCCAGCACGAGACGGCGGATGCGCGACGAACATTTCCATGTTTTGACCAACCAGACCTCAAAGCCACCTTCTCAATTACAACTCTTGTCCCGGCGCACTGGGAAGTAATTTCAAATAACCCAATCGAATCGGTAACCGAGGTCGGAGACCAGAAAAAGCGCTGGGTCTTTACAACCACACCCGTGATTTCCACTTACCTGACTGCCGTAGTCGCGGGTTCGTACCACCGGGTTGATGATGTTTACGTTGGAGAGAAGACAGTTCCGCTTGGCCTCTTCTGCCGTAAGTCACTTGCTCCCCATATGGACTCGGATGAAATCTTCAAGATCACCAAGCAAGGCTTCGCCTTCTACGAGAAGGAGTTTGGCCTGGCATATCCCTTTGATAAATACGACCAACTAGCGGTCGCCGAATTCAATGCCGGCGCGATGGAGAATGTTGGTTGCGTGACTTTCGCAGAAGATTACTTCGTCTTCCGCAGCAAGGTGACCGACAAGAACTACAACTGGCGCGCCAACGTCATTCTTCACGAAATGGCACACATGTGGTTCGGCGATCTCGTCACTATGACATGGTGGGATGACCTCTGGCTCAATGAGTCATTCGCCGAGTGGGCTTCGTACTACACGCTTGAGAAGGCGACACGTTTTACCAATTCTTGGACCGTCTTCAATGCCGAAAGAAAGAACTGGGCCTACCGTCAAGACCAACTTTCATCAACGCACCCCATTGTTGTTGATATGCACGATATGGAAGCAGTACGAACCAACTTTGATGGAATTACCTATGCAAAGGGTGCATCCGTCTTGCAGCAGATGGTTTCCTACGTTGGAAAGAATGAATTCGTTGAAGGACTGCGCAAGTACTTCGCAAAGCACGCGTGGGGAAATACAACTCTCAACGATCTAGTCGTCGAGTTAGAGGCATCCAGCGGTCGCGATATGACCCCGTGGATTGCGACGTGGCTCAAGACCGCGGGAGTAAACACCTTCCGTCCTGCGTTAGAAATTTCCGGAGAGAATTACTCCTCGGTCTCTATCCTCCAGGAAGCTCCCTTGATGCCAGTGGGATCCACCGAGCTTCGTCCACACCGCATGGCTATTGGTCTGTATGACCTAAGAGATGGCGCCCTTGTTCGTCGAAGGGCCGTTGAACTTGATGTTTTCGGCGCCTCGACTTCCGTACCCGAACTTTCGGGTGAGGAGTTAGCCGACCTCGTACTCATCAATGATCAAGATCTCTCCTACGGAAAGATTCGCTTTGATGAGCGATCAGTCGAGACTCTCAAGAACCACCTCGGCGTTATCCAGGATCCCTTAAGCCGCGCGCTCTGTTGGTCGGCTGCATGGGACATGCTCCGCGATGGCGAACTTGCTGCCAGCGATTATGTCCCCATGGCGATCAACGCACTTGCTGGTGAGCCAGATGTGGCAGTAGTTGGAATGACCCTGACACAACTCGAGACCGCGGTAGAACTTTTTGCCGCAGAATCACACCGCCAAGGACTGCGCGTTCAACTCGCAAATGGCATTGAGTCACTTCTGAATAGAGCCGAAGCTGGAAGCGATCTTCAGCTTTCCTACTCCCGCGCACTTGCAAGTTCGGCAAGCACTCCCGAACAAGGTGCTCGCATTCGCAGGATGCTCAACGGTGAGGTCAAGGGCTTGGTTGTGGATGCCGATCTTCGTTGGCATTTCCTCAATGCCCTCGTGGAGCGAGGCCTCGCAACTATCGAAGATGTCGAAGCAGAACTTGCGCAGGACAACACCGCAAATGGCCTTCGTTCAGCCGCGCTAGCGCGCGCCGCTTTCCCAACGGCGGAAGCAAAAGCACGTGCATTTGAAGCTGCAACTAAAGAGAAGTTGAGTAACCACATTCAACTTTCGACCATTCGCGGATTCCAACGTCCTTCGCAGCGCGAACTCCTCGTGCCTTACGTCGAGCGCTATTTCGACATCATTCTTGAGGTTTGGAATTCAGAGACCTACGAGATGGCTTCCAATATCGTGGTTGGTCTATACCCAACATATGTTGTGGCTCAATCGACTCTGGATGCAACAGAGGCATGGCTGGCGCATATTGGTAAAGAGGCCCCTGGCGGTTTGCGACGCATCGTTTCGGAAAACCGAGATGCGATGGCTCGTGCCTTGAAAGCACAAGTTAAGGATGCGCAGGTTAAGCAGTAGCCGCTTCCACTCCAAAGGGTTCTAAGTAAGGCAGCCAACGAATCTCGGTGCGACCAGCACCTAGGACGCGCCAGGCTGCCCCAACTGGTTCACGCGGAAGGGCTTTCAAGCGCCACCCTAAATCTTTGAGATGCTTGTCGGCCTTGGCAGCGTTGCAACGATGGCAGGCAGAGACGACGTTCTCCCAGCTGTGTCCGCCGCCTCGACTTCGCGGGACCACGTGGTCAATCGAAGTTGCCGGTGCGGTGCAGTAAACGCATCGCCCACCATCGCGTGCGAAAATCGCCCGCCGTGAAAGTGGAACGCTATGCCGGTAGGGAACACGCACAAATCGATTGAGTTTGATAACGGCCGGCAGCGCCATTTGACCACTTGCGTAGTGAAATACCGACCCAGAATCTTCAATCATGGTGGCCCGTGAATTCAGGACAAGAATGAGTGCGCGTCGCTCTGGAACAACCCCTAGTGGCTCGTAGGTTGCGTTTAACACAAGAGTGCGCGACATAATCGCTCCGATCAGGCGCGTGGCTCGCGCCGATGCGCATATCTTGCCGTAAGAGAACTCACCTACGCAGTATTTAAAGAAGATTAAGTTAGAGTCGTCCCATGATGAGCGCATTCTTCTCACTTTCGCCTCGCAATACGGCTCTGAACTTCACAGATCGGACTCAGGAAATCTGGGACTGGTTTAGCGGCTCCCCATTGCATATCCTCGAAATCATTCTCGTTGCCCTCATCGCGCAGCGGCTGGGCAGCCGTGCCATCACGCGAGCGATGAATCGACTGGCTGCAGTGGATCTCAGCCACGGACTCGCCGCCACCGTCAACCGCCAGAAGGAACGAGCCAGAACCACTGGAACGGTGCTCACAAGCACTCTCAATGCAGTCATTTGGGTGATCGCCCTAGGCATGATCCTTGGCGAATTCGGACTCAACCTCGGTCCCCTCATCGCATCAGCAGGAGTAATCGGCATCGCATTCGGCCTGGGCGCTCAGACGATTGTCCGCGATGTACTGGCCGGATTATTCATGCTCATTGAAGATCAGTATGGAGTGGGCGATCGCATTGACGTCCTAGAGATTTCCGGAAAAGTCGAAAGGGTCGGACTTCGGATTACGACGGTGCGAGATGAGGCGGGCACCCTCTGGTATCTGCGAAACGGCGAAATTCTTAAGGTCGGCAACCGCTCTCAGTCGGGTTGATTCACCAAAGAGTTGGCTGCCATCTCAACATATTGATTGAATTCAACTTTGAGATGATCTTCAATATCCAACGCTGCAATCGCCGATTTCATACACTCCAACCACGCATCCCTTTCCGGCATGGCAATGTGAAAACCGGCATGGCGCATACGTAAGCGCGGATGTCCGCGTTCGTCCGAATAAGTTGTAGGTCCTCCCCAGTATTGCTCCAAAAACATTTGGAGGCGCAAGGCCGCACCTTTCAAATCTGATTCTGGGTACATTGGTCTCAAAATTGGATTGACGGCTACACAAGCATAAAAGTGTGAAACTAGATCCGCGAAAGTCTCACTTCCACCGACCTCTTCAAAGAAGGTACTCATTTCGAGAGTCGCAACCACACTGCTGTATCCGTCGGCAACTTAATTCCATCAAGTGGTCCACTCGACAGAAGTAAGTCAGCTCCCAACGGTAAATCACATGGTGCTCCGAAATTCACATAACAAGCGAAATTACCTGGACGCGAAAATGCCACCACTGAAGGACCTGCTTCTATCCACGTCATCGGTCCATCGCCCAAACCCTCTTCTTCGTGACGAATGGACAAGGCTTTGCGATACATCGTCAAAGTAGACGCAGGATCTCCATCTTGAACTTCTACGGAGAACGATCCCCAGGATGCGCTCTGTGGAAGCCATGCTTCGTCGGGAGTGAGATTAAAATTATTTGAGAATCCAAAAGCACCCGAAGAATCCCTCTTCCATGGGAGAGGAACGCGACAACCATCTCGGCCCCGATCGGTGTACTCACTGAGTGACCAGCGTGGATCGGTGAGGCGGGCTTCCGGAATTTCTCGGGCTTCCGGAAGTGCCAACTCTTCACCTTGATAAATGTATGCGCCACCGGGAAGCGCCAGCATCAGAAGTGCACCGGCACGGGCTCTTTGAGTTCCGCGGACAATGTTGAATTGCTTTTCATCCCCGTGGCGCTCACGGGTTGTACTTCCGGTCCCGGCAATGAGTCCCAAATCGAAACGGTCAACCGAGCGAACAACATCGTGATTATTGAAGACCCATGATGAAGGTGCGCCAACTTCTGCAAGTGCTTCTAGAGAATGGTTGATCATCTTCTTCAACTCATCGGGTTTCCACGCAGAGCTGAGAAAATCAAAGTTAAATGAATTCATCAATTCGTCGGGGCGAAGATAGCGGGCAATGCGTGAGGACGGACTGACCCATGCTTCAGCCACCGCCATGCGGTGATCGGGGTACGAATCAAGAATCTTGCGCCACTGACGGTAGATCTCGTGCACGCCCTCCTGATCCCAGAATGGACGGTTCTCGGGTGCAAGCATCTCCGATGTTGGATCTGGTGCCACGATATCGGGCAGACCAGCCAATTTCACCATTCCGTGAGCCACGTCAATTCGGAATCCATCTACTCCGCGATCGAGCCAAAATTTAAGGACATCCTCGAAATAAGCTCGGACTTCCTCGTTCTCCCAATTGAAATCCGGTTGCTCTACTGCAAAAAGATGTAAGTACCACTGCCCCGGCTTTCCATCAGCCTCAATAACTCGCTCCCACGCGGGACCACCAAAAACGGAGGTCCAATTATTGGGCGGAAGTTCGCCATACTCGCCCTTACCGTCCTTAAACCAATATCGATTTCGCTCTTTCGATCCTGGGGCTGCTTTAAGGGCTGCTTGAAACCACTCATGCAGATCACTTGAATGATTTGGAACAATGTCGACGAGGATTCTTATTCCGAGTTCGTGCGCCTCTTTGATAAGTGCTTGCGCATTTGCCAGCGTGCCATAATCAGGTTCGATATCCATGTAGTCGGCAACGTCATATCCATGATCCTTCTGCGGTGATGGATACCAAGGAGTAATCCAAATTGCATCAATGCCCAATCCCTTGAGATACGGAAGTCGCGAACGAATTCCATCTACGTCACCTTTGCCATCGCCATTGGAGTCAGCGAAAGAACGGATATAAATCTGATACGTGACTGCATCTCGCCACCATGGTCGCTCCGAACGTGCCGGGAGTGAATTCTGGTCTGTCATTATTATCCTTCCGCGGAAACCTCTAAGTAATCTGACAAAAAGCTTCGCTCTTCTTCAGTGAGTGGGCGAGACTTCTTTGTCTCCATAGATACGCCAACTTGCACTGTCTTGGCGCGGGCGTGAATCATCCCTTGATGGGAAATTACATAATTGAGTTCGAATGAAGAATTCCCTAGACGGCCAACGGTGATTGCTACATCAATCTCGATTCCGCCATCGTAGATCGGCTCCAAATAATCCACTTCAGCTCGTGCGACGACCATGTCTCCTAAGAGCTCGCGTTTCCCCGCAGCCTTGCGCGAGTACCATATGAAATCGTTCCTGGCCTCTTGCACAAAAGTTAAGTACGCTGCGTTATTTGCATGGCCAAATGCATCCAAGTCATCCCAACGAACTTCAATTGAACTATGGTGAATCATTAGCGCGTCAGCTTTCTATACGTGACGCGGTGTGGGCGAGCTGCATCAACACCGAGCCGTTCGATCTTATTCTTCTCATACGATTCAAAGTTGCCTTCGAACCAGAACCATTGTGAATCGCCTTCGTAAGCCAAGATATGCGTGGCCACCCGGTCAAGGAACCAACGATCGTGGGAAATAACCACTGCACAACCAGGAAATTCGAGTAGTGCATTTTCAAGCGACCCTAGCGTTTCAACATCCAGGTCGTTTGTTGGCTCATCGAGAAGGAGCAAGTTGCCGCCCATCTTCAAAGTCAACGCCAAGTTCAAACGATTTCGCTCGCCGCCGGAAAGAACGCCGGCCTGTTTCTGCTGATCTGGACCTTTAAATCCAAATGCGGAGACATAAGCACGACTGGGCATTTCAACCAGTCCCACTTTGATGTAATCCAACCCGTCGGAAACAACTTCCCAGAGTGTCTTCTTTGGATCGATACCTGCACGAGACTGGTCGACATAGGAAATCTTCACAGTTTCGCCCATTTTAATAGAACCCGAATCTGGCTCTTCAACACCCAACATCATCTTAAAGAGAGTTGTCTTGCCCGCACCGTTTGGACCGATGACACCGACGATGCCGTTGCGAGGAAGTGAGAAGGAAAGATCGTCGACCAAAAGCCTTTCACCAAAACCCTTGGAGAGATGGTCAACCTCAACCACAATATTTCCAAGACGCGGCCCGGGTGGAATCTGGATCTCTTCAAAATCGAGTTTGCGCATCTTGTCGGCTTCGGATGCCATTTCTTCATACCGAGCAAGACGCGCCTTTGATTTGGCCTGTCGGCCCTTCGAGTTCTGCCGCACCCATTCGAGTTCTTCAGTGAGGCGTTTTACGCGCTTGGCATCCTTCTGTCCTTCGATCTTCAAACGCGTTGATTTTGTTTCCAAATACGTTGAGTAGTTACCTTCATATGGATATGCGCGACCGCGGTCTAATTCGAGAATCCACTGCGCAACGTTGTCGAGAAAGTATCTATCGTGGGTAATTGCCACAACGGTTCCTGGATACTTGCTCAAATGCTGCTCGAGCCACTGCACTGATTCCGCATCAAGGTGGTTGGTAGGTTCGTCCAGAAGAAGAAGATCGGGTTGCTGAAGTAGCAACTTGCACAGTGCCACGCGACGTCGTTCTCCACCGGAAAGTACTTTGACATCGGCGTCTGGTGGTGGACAACGAAGGGCATCCATTGCCTGCTCTAATTGTGAGTCGAGATCCCAAGCATTCCGGTGATCCAGTTGCTCTTGCAAGTTTCCCATCTCAGTAAGTAATTTGTCGTAGTCGGCATCTGGGTTCGCCATCTCTTCACTAACTTCATTGAAACGGGCCATGAGAGCCATTGTCTCGGCAACGCCCTCTTGCACATTCTCCAAAACATTTTTCTCATCATTGAGTGGCGGTTCTTGCAGAAGAATTCCCACCGAATATCCAGGTGACAGGAATGCTTCACCATTTGAGGGTTGCTGCAAGCCAGCCATAATCTGCAAAACAGTGGATTTTCCTGCACCGTTGGGTCCGACAACACCAATCTTGGCCCCTGGGAGAAAAGAGAGGGTCACATCATCCAAAATAACCTTGTCGCCGTGCGCTTTTCGCGTCTTTCGCATTGTGTAAATAAACTCAGCCATGGGAATAAACCTTAGTGGTTCGAGTCGCTAGACTCCGTATCCTGAGGTAGCCCCAGCGCCTGTAGCTCAGTCGGATAGAGCACCCGCCTTCTAAGCGGGTTGTCGCAGGTTCGATTCCTGCCAGGCGCACTCACCTTTTCTTGGTATACCCACTTGGGCAGACCGGCTTTACTGCGGTGACTTTCTTCACAAGTTTTCCCTTGACGCACAAAATAGTGATCTTTTTGGGAGTGGCAGCAACAGTAATAATCATGACTTTGACTGGTGCGGCTAGGAATTCACTATTTCCCTCTTGCGACATTGAGACTATGCATCGACCTGGTGCCACCAGAACAAGTTTGGACTCGGATATTAGGCAAACCTTCTCAGTCTTGGAAACGGCAGTGACAAGCAAACCGGACGTTGCAGAAATTTTGAATGGAAGTATCGATTTCGTGATGACTGCTGTTTTCGGGAGGTTCCAATTTCCAATTGACTGGCCTGACTTGGTCATTGCTGTAGTCAACGTTGAGGTGGGTGTCGGGGTGGGTGTCGGGGTGGACGTGATGACGCCTGCACCAGTCCAGATCTGACTGGTTGAGGTGCAATTGAGGATTTTAAAGCAGAGCAGCGGAGTTCCGTGAAATATTCCAAACCCCTCCGAGTCGATATATTTCGCGGTGGCCAATCCAATAACACGCCCAGTTCTATCAAAAACAGGACCGCCGGAATTGCCATGATTAATTGGCGCCGTCGTGGTGCCCGTGAATTTGGCACTGGTGACACTTGAGACAATCCCGGTTGTAAGCACACCTGGGAAACCCAATGGACTACCAATAATTCCGGACCACCATCCTTGCTCGGGAGTTGCACCTCTCCAATTAAGAGGCGGAATGGACGTCATCGTGAGGATGCCTGCCACGTCATTTGCTTCATCCCATGCATAAACATACGCACTCACTTTTGTTTGGTCAGAAAGGACAATATAAATGTCTTTGTTTGTCGTGCATTCTGAAATCACATGATGATTGGTAATGATGTAACTCTTGAAACCAGATGAAAGATTGGCAGCACTCAAATCAACATTGACCGACCAGCCACTGCCAAGGCTATTGCCGCAAAGCACAGTAACGACCGACTTGGTCAATGCCGATGAGAGTGCGACCAAATCATTCGGAGGATTGGCTGGTGAGGAAATTGAAGTCATTCCCATTGTGATCTGAATATCCCTGAATACCCAATGTTGAACCAAAGGGTAAGCAAGTGTTTGGGATGCTAAACCCAATCCATGTTGCCTGCTTGTCCAGATTGGTCCAGGTTCCCACTGCACATATCGAGCTAGCAACTGGAGAACCCGAACTACGATCGATGAATCTCCCCGGCTGAATAAAATTTCCTGAAAATGGAGTCGTGGGGGTTTCCAATGAGTAGTCATCTTTTCCGTCAAGATTGAGATCTAGAAAAATGGCAGCCCAGGATTTATTAACATCGGAAAAACGTGTCGCGGTTAAAGGGGTACTGAAACCTAAAAAGAACCAGTATTCATTTGGTGCAGTATCGCTCACGGCAACATCTACTTGGGTAATATCGTACTCGGGCGAAAGATCAGGACGGTTATACGTATCCGCCGGACTTGACTGGTATTGAGTCCACGCAGCACTAGCGGTTGACACAGATGATTGCGCCACGATCAGCGTCAGCGCGGCGAGCACAATGAGATACTTTCTCACAGCCTAAATTATCGCTCGGTTATCACCCACAGTACAGACTTGCGCAGGCAAAGATCCAAGCGTTCGAATCCCTTCGGGCGCACTCTGTTCTAATCACGTTTGCGACGTTAACAAACCTTGCTCGCCCGCATTGGTATAGGCACGAAGAAAGACTCCATCCTGAGTGAACTGAACCCCCGAAGTTGGAGACTCAATGAAGAGTCCTGACTGAAGGGGTTCTTTTCATGGATGGACGAATTGACTATTCCGAAGAACGTTGGGTAGATCAATTCGCAATCCTAGGCGATCTGCCTGATAGAACGCTTGACAATATCTAAAGAAAGTAAAACGATAGTTATCAGAACACGGAGAGCGCCAAAAGCAGCCTTGCTTAGGTGATGAGCATTCGGCACTTCTATCTCTTCGGTGTTTGTAAATTCAGCGGTGAGTGAAAGTGCCTCAGGGAGGTCTTTCCATGTTGCAAATGTCGAAGTTCCGTAGATCTGGACTAAATCACTTCTCAACTCTCATAGCGGGTGCACTTCTATATTCCTTGCTCACCCAACCTATGTCGGCAAATGCCGACATAGGTATATGGACCAAACTCAATCTAAATTGTTCCTGCCAGTCCATTGCCTCCTCCAGCGATGGCTCAAAACTTGTTACCGCTGATAACTCTGGAGCAACAGGCGGACACATATTTACTTCGACAAACTACGGGGCTACATGGACACCGCGTGAATCCGCACGAAACTGGATTGCCCTTGCTTCATCGAGTAATGGCGCCAAACTCGTTGCGGCCGTCCAAGAAGGTCTGATCTATACCTCTACTGATTCAGGAGCAACATGGACTCCGCGGGATTCAGTTCGACGTTGGAGTGGACTTGCCTCATCCAGTGATGGCTCCAAACTCGTTGCCACGGTTGAGGGAGGCTGGATATATACCTCTACTGATTCAGGAGCAACATGGACTGCGCGGGATTCAGTTCGAAATTGGACTTCCGTAACTTCGTCCAGCGATGGGACCAAACTTGTTGCCACCGCGCGAGCTGACCAGATATTTACTTCTTCGAATTCAGGGGTGTCTTGGACTCCTCGTGACTCAGTTCGCCTTTGGCGAGCAGTCGCATCCTCTAGCGATGGGTCAAAACTTGCAGCGGTCGTGTACGGAAACCCAGGAAACATCTACACCTCTGCCGACTCTGGTGCTACATGGACGGTGCGTGCCACCGACCTTAACAAATACTGGCAGGGAATTGCGATGTCAGGTGACGGTTCAAAACTTGTGGCAAGTAGTTATACGGGGGCCCTTTATACATCGCAAGATTCTGGTGCTACCTGGACTCCTATCAATTCGATTCAGAGTGCCTACGGAGTTGCGTTATCTGCCGATGGAACCAAGTTTGTTGTTACTACCCCTGGCTACATCTACACATTGGGAAGTGCTTCAACTCCAACACCAAAGCCATCATCCATAGCCGCGAAGAATGTGCTAAATGGTAAGTGTACAAAAGTTGGAACTACGACAAAATCGAAAGGGATCTCTCTTAAATGCGTCAAAGTTGGTAAGAAATTGGTGTGGCAGAAAGTTAGTATTGCTCCCGTAACAAAAACTCCCACGGTTAAACCGTCAGCAACTAAGGCGAAGAATCCTTGCGTTGTCGCAGGAAATTGCCCCATCGGCAGCACTGGACCGGGCGGTGGAATTGTTTTTTATGATGCGGGTTCTCAACAATCGTGGGGTCGATATTTAGAAGCGGCACCAAGTGGTTGGTCTGGTAAGTCGGCCGACCCAAATTCGATCTGGTGCAATGTGAGTGTGGATGTGGTTGCAACGGTGACAGATCCATTGGTTAGAGCTGGCATTGGTAAGGGAAGTGCCAATACGACTGCCATATTGACCGCCTGCACCTCAAGTGCCGCCGCCGTGGCTCACGCTTACCGCGGTGGTGGAATGCAGAATTGGTATTTACCCTCGTCCCTCGAGGCTAAGGCCATGTACTCCGTCTTATGGGCCAGTAATTCCATTTTAGGTGGCGCAAATATTGGTAAATTCAACCCTAATGCCTATTGGACTTCAACCCAAGCCGATGCGGCCTATGCAGGGATGCTTATGGTAGACGGCACGTTAAGCACCTCCCTTAAAGTTTATGCAATGTCAATTCGCCCCATACGGGCTTTTTAAGGAATTCCTACGCCCGCCACTACTATAAGAAAGGTTTGTCATGTCGCACATATCGAAATTCCGTAACTTAACATCGCATCGAACCTCAATTCTTATAGTGTACGGTCTTCTGTTTTCCTTGTTTTTACCGATCGGTCGTGCGGCAGCAGACTTAGGAACCTGGACTCCGCGTGGCTCAGTTCAAAACTGGTTTGCAGTTGCTTCCTCAGATAATGGTAGGAAACTTGTTGCCACAGTCATTAGCGGACAGATCTATACCTCTACCGATTCTGGAGCCACTTGGACGGCGCGGGACTCAGTTCGAAACTGGCGCGGAGTTGCCTCATCAAGTGATGGCACAAAACTCGTTGCAACTGTCGCCAGCGGCCAAGTCTACACTTCGACTGATTCTGGTGTTACCTGGACAGCACGGGACTCAGTTCGAAACTGGCGCGGAGTTGCCTCATCAAGTGATGGCACAAAACTCGTTGCAACTGTTTACGAAGATCATATATATACCTCTTCTGATTCTGGTATTACATGGACTACGCGTGACTCAACTCGAGACTGGGAGCAAGTCGCTTCGTCGAGTAACGGTACAAAACTTGTTGCCACCGCTTTAGGCGGCAAGGTCTATACCTCTACGGATTCTGGTGTCACGTGGACAGCGCATGATCTATCTACAAATTTGAATGGAGTTGCCTCATCAAGTGACGGCACAAAACTCGTTGCCACAGTGGGCGATCCACTTGGCGGACAGATCTATACCTCTACCGATTCTGGCCTAACGTGGACGCCGCGTGGATCAAAAAGGGAATGGAATATGGTTTCCTCCTCAAGTGATGGTGCAAAACTCGTGGCTGCTGCGAACGGCGGACAGATCTACACCTCTACCAATTCTGGTGCCACCTGGACGTCACATGGTTTAACTCTAGGTTGGTATGGGGTTGCTATTTCCAGCGATGGTTCAAAGCTCGTTGCCACTGCTTACGGTGATCATATCTATACCGCGACAACTGCTGCGACGGCACCTAGTAAAGGTTCCGTCAAAGTTAAGAAAGTGAGCACAAATAAATACGTGCTAACTGTTTCTTCGAAATCGCCAAAAACTAAATTTATTATTACAGCGACAAAAAAAGGGAGTAAGACAATAACCTTCAGTGGAACTACAAACACTGCTGGCGGCGCTGTTATCCGGGCTACCAAGAACTTATCTGGCTTCAAATTCACACTGAAGTTGATGGTGAAATGATCTACCCAGCGCCCAGTTTCCTCCCTCCGGGCGCACCACGCGGAAAATAGCGCGACAATGCTTGACACCTTGCCTCAAAGAACTAACTCTCGGATATTCTCACAGTCATTATGGAATCCGAGGTACCAATATCTGGCGGGCGACTAAATCGCGGAAGATTGGTTCGCCTTGGTGATTTTCTGCTCCGACCAGCCGATGAAGATCCCGCAGTCGAACAAATAATGCTTGAGGTTGAGAAGGTCTTTCGCGGGATACCCAAATCATTTGGACGTGATGATGTGGGTCGTCTGAAACTGCAATGGGTGGAAGGCGATGTTATTTCTGAAATCGCGCATGAGGATAACGATGTAGAAAAGACTCGCCTGCTAAGTGTTGGCAGGTTGCTAAGAGAGTTGCATGACTCAACTGCGGACATTGCGGCAGGAATTGCTTCCACTTCCTTAAGCCTTTTGGATCCTTCAGGAGTTCCAGAGGTTATCTGTCACGGAGATCCAGGACCTGGGAACGTAGTCTTTCAAAACGGAAGTGCAGTTGCGTTTATTGATTGGGAACTAACTTCCCCAGGGCGAAGAGCATGGGATTTAGCGATCACGCTGAGATACTGGGCTCCTTTTCGAAATCGGGCAAATATCAAGAACGCCGAACTTCTAGTCGACCCCTGGCAAAGAGCGAGGTGGGTTCTCGAGGGATACTCTGCGTCGAATGAACTTCGAACCGAAGTTTTCAGACTGCTTCCGATCAATCAGAGGGCGCAAGCAGAATATGTCATACGTAGAATTAAGGCACGTGGAGATTCGGTGTACCAGGAGTGGGTCAGCAAGGGTGGCCTTAGAAGATTGGATTTGGATGCCGCTTGGCTAGGTGCGGAAAGCGAACGGCTCATCCGAGATTGGTCTCCAACCTAAGAGGGACGACCAATTCCGCATGCCCAGTGCTATCTCTTCGGACAGCACGTCCGTTTTTGCCAAAGAAATTGTGCAAGGGGCGTCAAGGATCGCTGTTATCCCATCAACCAATCTTGGCAATTTGAGATACATCTAGATCGTGAAGCGCGCCAGTAATAGCGCTGTAACCCAAAGCAGGGTTTGCATTGGAGCATGCCGGACTCAAGAGGTAAGTGAGGAGTCCTTTGACATCCGAAGCGTGTTTACCTTTGGTGTCGACAAGTGCGTAAGAAACAATCCCCAGAGGATATGCGCCTGGTTCCATCGTCTCGTAATCAAAGGTTAGGAATCCATTCGGATCTACTGCTGCTGCACCGAGAAATGCTGAAGTCCCTGCGGCGTCAGGTGCAACAAAGTTTCCCGCCCGATTTCCAATGTTGGCTTCGCTCAACCCCGCCGCGTCAGCGTAGTTCTTTTCTGCATAAGTAATCGAATACGGGGTACTTCCCGCAAGTGAAGAGACGCCTGAGGATCCGGCAGCAGAGACGATCCGACCAAGATTGGCCGATGAATCAATATTGCCAGGGAAACTAGCTTTGAAATCGTTACTGCCAGGGTTTGACCAGATCGCAGGAGCCATTCCATATAAGAATGCAGTGAAGTTGCCTGAGGTTCCCGATGAATCGGAACGGTAAATTACCTGGATCTTCTCTGATGGCAGTTGGACGCCAGGATTGTCTGCAATCACGGCGGGGTCGTTCCATTTAGAAATCGTCCCCGCAAATATTCCGGCAACGGTGGAAGGTGAAAGATTTAAAGGCTTGGCTAAATCCATTTTGTACATGACGGCGATGGGGGCTGCGATAACGGGTACATGGATTACGGTCGCAAGCCGGGTATTAGCGGTGTGAGGAGTATCTGAAAAATTAAAATCCCCAATGCCCATATCAGAGGCACTACGACCAGCTCCTGAGCCTCCACCCGAATATGTGAAGGTATTTCCTGAGGTCGCTGTGTATCCAGCCTTGCACTCATCCAACAGGGGGATAGCAAAAGTCGATCCTGCACCAGTCAGATTGACTGCGGATGCTCCTTTATCGGTAGAAGGGCGCATTGCGAAGAAGATGGCGAATAAAACTACCAAGACAAGTGCAAGGATTCCGAGTTTCACATTCTTTTTCATACGTTCTGCTCCCCTTGATAGATCTCTATCCGACTATTGATAATACCCGCTGCACACTCCTGCAAGAAGAGTATGAGCGATCGATTTTGGTCGACCGCCCATACTCCAGTTAACTCTTCTTGCTATGACTAGCCAAGCTTTGCGATCTGCTTTACGTCCAAAGCGTGCAAGGCACCAGTAATCGTTGTGTATCCAAGTAATGGATCAGTTCCTGGACATTTTGGATCCAAGAGGTAGGAAAGAAAGTCTGCAACAGCAGCAGCGTTCTTGCCCTTAGTATCGACCAACGCGTATGAAACGATACCTAGTGGGTAAGCACCAGCTTCTTTCGTGTTGTAGTCGAAAGTCAAGAATCCGTTGGAATCAACTGTTGCCGCACCAAGGAAATCTGAGGTTCCGCCAGCATCGGGTGCTTGATAATTACCCGCTGCGTTTTGGATATTGGCCAAGTTGAGCCCGGCTGCTTTCGCAAAGTTCTTCTCTGCATACGTGATTGAGTACCGTGTCTTTCCAGCTAATGTCGCAACACCAGGTGAACCTGCTGCAGCCACAATTCGGCCGAGATTTCCTAATCCGTTTATGTTTCCAGGAAAACTTGCCTTGAAATCACCATTGCTTTGGTTCGGCCAGAGGGATGGAGCCATGCCATGTAGAAATGCAGTGAAGTTGCCAGAGGTTCCAGAGGAATCTGACCGGTAAATCACCTGGATTTGCTTGTTTGGAAGTGTGAGGTGGGTCCTGATGGTCACCGTCTTGAGGACGATTGGGGAACCAGTCTTATCCTTTAGAACTTCTCCCTTTGAATTCTTCTTATATACAACGGTGTCAAATGCTCTGTTGTTGTCAGCAACAATCTTTGGGTCATTCCACTTTGTAATCTTTCCGCTGAAGATACCAGCGACCGTCTCCGGTGAAAGATTAAGCGCCCGAGCAGTTCTGAAGTTGTACATCACTGCAATAGGAGCGGCCAAGATTGGCACATGGATTACGGTTGCTAGACGCGTTGCGCCAGTGTGTGGTGTGTCGGAGAAATTCACATCACCAATGCCCTTGTCAGATGCAGATCGTCCAGCTCCTGATCCGCCACCTGAGTAGGTAATTGTGTTGCCAGTTGCTGCTGTGAAGCCAGCCTTGCAAGAATCAAGTAGCGGGATCGCAAAAGTTGATCCAGCGCCAGTTAGGTTAACTGCAGCTACTGCAGGCTGTGCGGCGAAGAGAGCGACTGCTGCGACTATCGCGGCAATCTTCGGAGTCTTCGTAATTTTCATTTACTTCCCCTCATAGGTTTAGACACATTTACAAGGGAAAAGTTAAAGCAGTAGTCTGAACGAACCATCTGAAATTCGAAAACGCCGACTTACGCCTAAATGAACAGTTGGGGTTAACCAAACCGTCCTGTCACATAATTCTCAGTCCGCTTATCCTTTGGACGTGAGAAAATCTCACCCGTAGGCCCAACTTCGACGAGCTTTCCCGGTCCGCCCTCAGATAGGAAGAATGCGGTGTAGTCAGAGACACGGGCAGCTTGTTGCATGTTGTGAGTCACGATAATGATCGTCATGGTCGAGGAAAGATGAGAAATAGTCTCTTCGATTTTCAAGGTTGAACCTGGATCAAGAGATGAGCAAGGCTCATCCATCAGCAGAACTTCAGGACGTACGGCCAATGAACGCGCGATGCAAAGTCGCTGCTGTTGTCCGCCAGAGAGAGAACCACCGTAGGCACCTAGTCGGTCCTTCACTTCTGTCCATAACCCCGCCCGCTCAAGACATTCCTCAAGTAGGTCATCTTTATTTTCAACCTTGAGCTGAGCCAACTTCAAACCAGCAAGTACGTTCTCGGAAATCGTCATTGAGGGAAAAGGATTTGGCTTCTGGAAAACCATGCCGATTTTCAGGCGGATCTTGGTGACATCAACACCCGATGCGTACACATCCTCTCCATTGAGAAGAACCTGTCCAGCCATAGCAGCCCCCGGAATGAATTCATGCATCCGGTTAAGTGTGCGAATAAAGGTTGATTTTCCACACCCCGATGGGCCAATGAGTGCGGTGACAGTCCCTGACCAAAAATCCAATGAGAGATCTTCCAGAACCAATCGATCGCCAAACCAGGCATGAATTCCACGAGCTTCCAGCCCAATCCCCTGGACCTGAGCAGGTGCAGTCCGGGAATCAAAGCGATTCTTGGCGACGTCCCCCAGAGACGAGACCAAAGGTTGAGTGGACATCACATTCTCCGTCTCATCGTTGCTGGCGTCATTCATGACTTGGTCCTTCTCTCACTCAAAATCCGGGCTGAAACAAAGAGCACTAGCACAATTACTAAAAGAACCAGGATTCCGGCCCAGGCGCGAGTAACCGATTCTTCAGTCCCAACCGCATAAGACTTCCAGATATAGAACGGCAAGGAACCCATGGGACCACTAAACGGATTCCCATTGACTGTATCTCCGCCACCGGTAAGCAGGAGCACCGGAGCGGTCTCTCCGGCAATACGTGCGATTCCAAGAATCATCGCCGTCACCAAACCACTCCTTGCCGCCGGAACAACCACCATGGCGACGGTGCGCCATTGCGTTCCGCCGAGTGCGACACCGGCTTCGCGTAAATCATTTGGAATCAGAAGTAGTACTTCTTCTGACGTGCGTGCAACCGTCGGGATCATAAGGATTGAAAGAGCTAGTGCTCCAACAAATCCTGAGTATGATTTTGTGATTGGATAAACGATCGCCGAGAGAATAAAAAGACCGGCAACAATTGAAGGTACGCCGCTCATCGCCTGGACCAAGAATTTGATCGGCCTTATAAAGCGGCCTTTGATCTCAGTCATATACACGGCGGTCAATATTCCTAACGGGACGCTGATAAGCAGCGCCACAATCACCAGAATTGCCGTTCCGGTTATGGCATGAAGAAGTCCACCCTGGTCTATCGGATCTGAAACGCTGTTGAGTTTCATATCTGTTGTGAATAAAGAAAGGTGGATTCCTTTGTAACCGCGCATCACCACAGTTGCCAGAATGCTGATAATCGGCGCAACTGCCAATGAAATTCCAAGGGCGACGACAGCTCGAGCAATTGCATCTTTGGCTAAGGCAATGCCGCGCGTTAGGTAGTGAAATATGAAATCAAAAAGCGTAAAAGCAAAGAAGAAAACTAGAAAATAGGCGAGTTTGCCCTCCATCGGAGTTGTGGCCACCAACAGGTAAGAAGTAAGCATTGCTCCAAGAAGTACCAGCGCAGAAACCATTCTCTGCTTTGGCGAAGATTTCCACGGTTTCTGTGGGAGAACGACGGGCTTTTCGCTCATCGCCCTTTGCCTCCAGAACTGCGGACAATGAAATCTGCCAGTGAGTTAACGGCCAAAGTGAGCAAGAACAAGACAAGGCCTGCGGCCATCAATGCTTTGATTTCCTCTGGTCCTGCTTCGCCAAACTTCAATAAAATCATCGAAGCAACATTGCCACCTGCGCCTAGGAGTACGTGCCAATTAACTTGATAGACAACATTGAGAACCGTGTAAACGGCCACCGTCTCACCCATGGCGCGACCAAGCCCCAACATTGCGCCGCCAATGATTCCACTACGGCCATATGGAAGTACCACCGCGCGAATCATTGCCCAACGCGTCGCACCGAGTGCGTAAGCCGCTTGAATACGGTCTAAGGGAGTCTGGTTGAAGACTTCACGAGAAATAGAGGTAATAATCGGAATAACCATAATTGCGAGCACCAAACCAGCGATAAACGGCGAGCGCGTATAGATCGGCGGTTCGACCTGAAAGAACGGAATGACACCTAAGTAACGGTGGATTAATTTCGCCCAATACTCCGCGCTCGGCATGAGAATGAAGAAACCCCACAGTCCGAAGAGGATAGAAGGGAAAGCTGCCATCAGATCTACAACCGCGACCATAATCTTCTTCACCGACGGTGGCGCGAAAAAATTTAAGAAGAGTGCTGCAAGAACCGATATTGGAAGTGCGATAACAATTGCAATGACAGCACACAAAATGGTTCCGACAAGCATTGCAGCGATTCCGAACTGAGTCTCTTTCGGATCGATATTTCCTGCGGCATCGAGAACAACTTGCCAATTGCTCCCGGTAATGAAATGCAGTCCCTGAGAGCGAAGTACCGCGAAGCCTTGATAAGCGAGAAAGAAGAAAATCAGTCCTAGAATGAGAAGTGAAGAAAGTGCGCCACTCGTGACAATCCAAGCAAATACCCGATCCGATAATCTGGGCTTGGTAGTAATTTCCCGTTTGGCCGGCAATGGAGAGAGAACAGGCGAAATCAGGGTTTCGGACACAAGACGATCTTGCTCGTCTCCAGGTGCAATTACCTTGAGGGCTGGTTAATGGAAGGTGAACGGCAAGTGAAATCCCTGCCGTATTTAGCGACCTGTTTCATCATCTAAAGTGAGACCTATGGCAAGCGAGAACCCACCCCTGATCTGGATCGACTGCGAGATGACCGGCCTCTCCCTGGCGGTCGATGTCCTGGTAGAGATCGCCGTCCTGGTCACCGATGCCGATCTCAACATCATCGGAGAGGGCGTGGACGTAGTGATCCGGGCGGACGCTGCACAACTGGCTGGCATGAATGACTTTGTGACCCAAATGCACACCTCATCGGGTTTGATCACAGAAATTCCCGAGGGAATCGACGTCGCGACTGCTGAAGAATTGATACTGATCTATTTGCAAGCCAGCGGTGCCCAGCCAGGGAAGTCACCACTGGCAGGTAACTCTGTCAGCGTTGATCGGAGTTTCATCGCTCGCGACATGCCTTGTCTCAACGAATTCCTCCACTATCGAACCGTCGACGTTTCCTCCATTAAGGAGCTCGCGCGCCGGTGGCACCCACGCATCTATTTCAATTCCCCATCGAAGAGCGGAAACCACCGCGCCCTTGGAGATATTAAAGATTCCATAAATGAGTTGAAGTACTACCGCGAGACCATATTCGTCGCCTCCCCCGGCCCCGAAACCAAATTTCTACGAGAAGTAGCTCAAAAATTCGGCCCAGTGCAGCCGGAACAGGTGACCACCGACTAGGGACCCCGATGGCGAATCAGCAGAGCCATATTGGCGGGTAGTATTGGGACCTCTTGGTGGGCGTAGCTCAGCTGGTAGAGCACTCGGTTGTGGTCCGAGATGTCGCGGGTTCGAGCCCCGTCGTTCACCCCAAGTTTTAGTGAGGAGTCCGCATGCCAGGAATGACTTTCGATGTCATTGTAGAAATCCCGGCGGGCAGCCGTAACAAGTACGAAGTCGATCACGAAACCGGCAAGATCCGTCTGGATCGCATGCTCTTTACATCCACGCGATACCCGTGGGATTACGGATTCGTCGACGACACACTCGGTCTCGATGGTGACCCCATCGATGCACTTGTGATGCTGGATGAGCCGACATTTCCGGGATGTGTCGTTCGCTGTCGAGTAGTAGGTATGTTCCGCATGCGCGATGAAGCAGGCGGCGATGACAAGTTGCTCTGCGTGCCGGCTGGAGATGTACGTAAAGATCACCTCAAAGAAATTACCGATGTCCCGGAATTTGATCGGCTAGAAATCAAACATTTCTTTGAAGTGTATAAAGATCTCGAACCAGGTAAGAGTGTCGAAGGTGCAATGTGGGTTGGACGCGACGAAGCGGAGAAAGAAATCCACGACTCATACGACCGGTATCGCGCAGGACACTGAATTAGTTAGTTTGAGAATTGATTAGTTTGGCAATAATTGCTCTGGGCATGGAGTCAGTAGCCTCAAAATCGCATCCTTCTCAGGTTTTGTGAGCCACAATCCGTACTTCGCCTTTACGGCTACTTGTCGAGCAACGAAAGCGCAGCGATAACTCTTCAATGGCGGCAGCCATGTAGCCGCGTCGCCATCGCTTTTCTGACTATTTAATGAGCCCTTTACCGCCAACAAATTGAGCGGGTCATTGGCCAACTGGGTCCGTACTTGGATCGTCAATTTGAACGCACCGGTCTGCCAGGCATTTGAAAGAGAAACTACGTGATCAATTTGGACTTCCGAACTTGTTTTATTTCCCCTTAGAAAGCTGATTTCAGTTCCTGAATAAGGATCCCGCAAGATTCCACTGAGTACTACGCATGAGTGGGTGTTGGGCTTGAATGTGACTGATGTGAGATCTCGATTCAAGATGTCATTTCGGGTGTCACAACCATTGCGGTTGGTGTCTGCCCATCTCTGCCCAAATTGGGTTCGTGAATACCCGGTTTTTGGCGCCCTCCCCTTTACCGGAATCTTCTCTATGGCACTAATTACCGTCACCTCACCGGTGGAACCGACTGCTGAAGAACTCGATATAATTTGCAGCGCAAACACGGAAAAAATGGGTACCCACACCGAGCGCCCATATCTATGCCAGAACATGGGTCCATCGTGCTCTTGGAAACTGGCATATCTATCCCCGCCACGCTGGTAGGGTCTGATCCGCAGAATCTTCACAAAGTTCGGCGTTGTTAGCTCAGTTGGTAGAGCAGGTGACTCTTAATCACCGGGTCGGGGGTTCGAGTCCCTCACAACGCACTTTTTCGTAAAAATTCAGGTTCTACTAATTGGTCTTGCGATAGTCAACTCAATTTCACGGCAGTCCCTAGCAGCGTGATTGCCTGTGAACGATTTAAAGCGCTACCCGAACCATCCATAGAAAATTGCACCGAGACCACAGCATCCGCACTAAGTCTTGTTGCTTGGAGCATCAACTCCCGTGTCACCTTGTGACGCGCGATTCCCGCCCGTGACACTGTTGTTTCAATGGCAGTTCCGCGACTTAACTCTCGGAAAATGTGCCTAGACGACCACTATCCAAAATTTCGTTTACTACTTTCAATATATTAACTGACGTTTCGTAACAGTAGGTTGCATCTTCGATCGAAATACTTGGCGTTAACTCCGACGGGTACTGGGAATCAGCCCGAGATCTCCGCAAAGTCGCTTTGCAAAATTTGTGTTGGCTGTGACCATCTCCAGGGAGCCTTCCTCTAGCAAACGCAAAACAGTTGCTCTCCCATGCGGCCATGAACTCACTTTTTAACTCTCGGCTTTTCTAATATCACTTCAATATCCTTTGCTTTGGAATTTGTCGAAAGCACTAAAAGGGGCCGGGCCTTGACGTCGGTCAGGAAGGGATCTGGATGATTCCATTCTTGTAGTGATCGGACCGTAATTTGGACCGGAAGATTCAACTTCGATTCGATTCGGTCCCCCACATCATGAATTTCAGCACGATTTGGATTTCCAAGCACCAATATGTCCAGATCGTTTGGAGAACGTCCTTCAACTCCCTCGAATCTAGCCGCCCATGAACCAAACAGTATGAGTGCATCAACCCCCAAAATAGTCGCAAACTCTTCTGCGACTACCGCTGGAGCCCCAAATGCAGCAATTACTATTTCTCGGATGGGTTTAAAGAATCTGCTTGACTGATCAGCGCGAACGAGTGTGGCATTTCCCACTTTACGTGTCGTTACTAGTCCTGCTTTTTGAGCACGGTCGACTTCGGTCTGTGTCAAAAAACCTGGACACTTCTCTGTTGATCGGACTGATCAGGATATTTGGCGACTCCAATTGCACTGTTTCCCGAAAAAAATTCTGTCGGCTAAGCAAATGGCTTAGTCAGCATGCTCTCAATATCCACCATGACGCTCACCACAGATTCCTCATTTTGGACATCTTTCAAAGCTGAATCTCCAGCTTCCATAAATGAAGACAAAATATTCTGGCGAATAAACTTTATGCGCTCGCTCGCCCAATCTTCATCAATCCTAAGCCTCCTGGCCTCAACAAGGAGATCGTCCTCCGAAATAGTAGAAAAATTGTACTTCGAGTTGATTCTCATGGCCGAGTTGTCGGTATATCCATAAGGTGCGCCTGTGGTCAGATCGTAAAGAGGGGCGAGACGTACTTCATGATTTACTAGAATTAATGAATAATTCTTTGCATGGGCATCTGGACACCGTCCATATATGTTGAACACTAAACCTTCAAAAAAGGCTCTTCCTACTGCCTCCCGATTCTCTATGACCGGAAACTTTGAAATCAATCTCGCTATCTCACCAACGCCGGGACCGCCATCTTCAAATTGATACTTCTTGGTCGGCGCGACTGAGAGTGCTTGGCAGAAATCTTCCTGATGAAGGCGTACGTATATGCCCGATTCTTGATTTAGCAGTCTGTCATACCTCTTGGCAATAAAAACCCTCAAATTATTGAAGGATGTAATCTCGCTTTCGCATACATTGAGTCCAAGTTTTCTAGCTGCCAATAAAGTTATGTGCTCCACGATGTCTTGGTTCTTAAGTTTTTCCGTCAAAGGTTTCAAGATATGCGTGGATGGGTGAGAGTCAGTGGGAACAAACCACTCCCCTTTTGCTGATTTATGTAATGCAATTTTTGGCTGCGCCCCAGCAAGACTAATCTTGCCGCTATTTTTGATTATGACAACGCCATCCTGGTATTCGGCGATCTTGCCCCTCAACTGATCCTCTATCTCGCCCTCATAGATTCTTCTCAATTCCTTGTCATCGCTATTGCTTGTCGGAGTTTCTCCTTCTGGATATATTTCGACGGCTCCCGCCACATCCCGGCCAATATATTTTAGTAGCGCAAAGGGATTATTGGGTGACTCGCTAAATCGCTTGCCTAGCGCTTTTAGGGCGTTTTCGTTGTCAGGCAACAGCCCTTCCAAGTAAGCACGGATCGATCTATTGGGATGCATGGGCACCTGTATTGGCATAGAAAGAGAAAGGGGTGTTTGTTCTTCTGAGTATTCCTCGTCATATTTAAATGCGAGACTTCCTCCGTCCTTCTGTGTCACACGTCCACACAGGATTCCATTTAAGTAAAGGTCAAGACATCCAGACATTTTCGGATTCCTTGTTCTTTAGATGCTCTGCCGATAAATCCAATTTGTTTGACTTATCATCCCTATTAACTTCTATCACGTACCCCAAAGTCGAAAACACATCTAGAAGTAATCCAAATTCCACATTGACTTTCCCGTTTTCAACCTCATTTAGCCAACCTCTAGAAACGCCTGAAAGTTTTGCCAGTTGAGCTTGTGTCATCCGCGATTTTTGACGCAGATCTCGCAACTGCGAACCTAAGGAAAGTAGTGTCAGTTTCATTTTTCCTCCTTTGTAGGCGTACGTGTACAATACTCTTTGTAGGCGTACGTGTACACCATTGCCGTCAGCAAAAGGGTGAATTGTCTCAAATTGGGCGTGGGAGGGAAAAATGCGCCTTTATCCGCCAACAATGCCGCGGTTAACCATGAAACTCACCGCGTCGTTCATATTTATTGGGACGATCTTCTTATCCAGGTTGTCCAATGCCCATACTCGAAATATCTCATCAACAAAGCCCTGACCAACGGCTTCGACTTTCTCGAAATCCAGTTGTATTTCACTGAATTTTCCAAGTCCGGTTAGCAACCTACGCGCTTCACTTCGCGATACAAAAGTCATACCAGTTTCGAACAGTTTTACTGTTGGACGGGTGCGTACAAAATGATGGTCAACGGTGAATTCCTTAAACACATCAAGGTATTTTCGCGCGGTATACACCTGAAGTCGGCAGGACACTCGTGTCCCTTTCTGGTACTTCACTTGGCCGACGCTGAAATCGCCGCGAAGATTGTCTACAGTCCATTGAATTCCATCCGACGACAATTCAAATACATCAACTGCTTTCGAAGTAAAGAAAATACCCTCGCCGGAGTGAGCTTTAGGCGCTGTAGTTTGTTTTCCCTTCGACAACTCCGCCACCGACTCAAAACGATTGTCGAGCTTGAACTCCCTCATGATCTTGGAATAGACCCCGCAGCCATTGTCGACGATTTCGAAAGACCAAACATCTGGCGTCACCGCAAACTTAATCTTTGCTTCGCTACCTTCTGAGTGATCGATAGCGTTGTTCAACATTTCATTAAAGGCCATTGGGATGATGTCGGCTGCCCCGCACTTTGTGTCAAGATCGAGCATCTGCACTATTTCTTGCCAAACCTCGTCTTCCTGCAAGCCAGGGAGCGAGACGGTCTTCTCCCAGCCCACCGTGTCATCTTTGACCACTATTCGCGCAAGGCGGGAAGGATGTCGATTCTTTGAACGAGTTGCCAGCGCATCCTCGACGGCTTCGATTTCAAATACCCGCTGGCCACCTTCTGTTCGCTCACTTGGGATGATCCCGGTATCTGCAAGCCGACGTATCGTGTTTTCATGCAGTCCGACTGCCCGCGCAAGTTGGCCTATCCGCACCCGTCCTGACATCGGCCTACCCTCCAAAGCTCTAAAACCTCACTATTTCGAACTCCTGAGCGGAAATCTAACATATCTAGTGAGGTATTGCTCCAAAGTTAACCAAAATAGTGAGGTTTTGTAGGAAAAGAGCCACATTGGTGAGGTTCGGCCTCAAAATCTAACTACTCGAACTCTACAGAAACCGAACTGGAGATCCATCAAGGGCGACACTCAATCGTCAAAAATTAGGCGAAGCAGTAAAGTTCCAAGTCACTCAGTTGGGATGTACATGGGCGCACCACCTGTCAGCGATATGACTGCACCTTTAGCAGTCAGGCTTCGCCCTGCCAGTATCCAGGACCTGCTTGGCCAGCAACACCTTCTCCAACCGGGCTCACCCCTCGTGCGTTTGATCCAAGGGGAGGAAAAACACATAACCAGCGTCCTCCTTTATGGCCCGCCCGGCAGTGGTAAGACGACCCTTGCCAAGATGATCGCGCACTCTGGCTCGCGCGTATTTGTCGAACTCTCAGCGGTGAGCTCCGGGGTTACCCAGGTCCGTGAAGTACTGGCGCAAGCGCAAAAAAGACTGACGGACGAGGCAAAAGAAACCGTCCTCTTTATTGACGAGGTACACCGTTTCTCCAAAGCACAGCAGGACGCCCTGCTTCCCGGAGTTGAGAACAGGTGGGTGACACTCGTTGCCGCCACCACAGAGAACCCGTCCTTCTCCATCATCTCCCCACTACTCTCGCGCTCCATTGTTCTAACCCTGCGCCCCATCCCCGATGCTGAAATCGCCGGGCTCATCGACCGGGCTATCACCGATGCCCGCGGTCTTAACGGCGAAGTCACGATTTCGGCGCAGGCAAGAGACTCCCTCGTCCGGCTCGCAGCCGGGGATGCGCGCCGCGCGCTCACGTATCTAGAAGCTGCAGCCGGGGCGGCCAGCGGTGAGATCACAGCCGAAGTTCTGGGCCGGGTCGTAGACCGCGTCATCGAGAACTATGACCGGGGCGGGGATACTCATTACGACGTAGCCAGCGCTTTCATAAAGAGCATACGAGGCTCTGATGTGGATGCCTCCCTGCATTACTTGGCGCGGATGTTGGAATCAGGTGAGGACCCACGCTTCATCGCCCGCCGCATCATGATCAGTGCCAGTGAGGACATCGGCATCGCCGACCCCGGCGCCCTGGGTCTCGCTGTTGCGGCGGCCCAAGCAGTAGCGCTGGTGGGTATGCCCGAGGCGCGGATCATTCTGGCCGAGGTGGTCACTTACCTGGCGTGCGCGCCGAAATCCAACGCTGCCTACCTCGCCATTGAATCGGCCATTGCCGACCTGCGCTCATCCAAGGGCGGACCCGTACCACCGCATCTGCGGGATGCCCACTCAGGAGCGCTGCGTGATAGCCAGGTAAATGCGGCGCGAGAGTCGGCCTCCTACATCTACCCACACGACAACGCACTGGGGGTTGCGCAGCAGCAGTATTTACCCGACGCTCTCGTGGGCACGCAGTACTACCACCCGACAACTCACGGGTACGAAGCGCGCGTCAAAACTGCTTTAGAACAGATTCGTAAGATGCTCGGGAAAAACTAGAATCAGAGTAAATCAAAACGATCCGCCATCATGACCTTGTTCCATACGGTTACGAAATCATGAACGAACTTCTCCTCGGCGTCGTTGCTTGCATAAACCTCTGCGATCGCCCGCAGTTGTGAATTCGAACCGAAAACTAGATCAACCCTGCTGCCAGTCCACTTCACGACCCCCGTCTTGCGATCATGCGCGTCAAAGAGTTCGGGATTTTGTGGATTCGGATGCCAAGCCAGATCCATGTCGAGCAGGTTGACGAAGAAGTCGTTGGTCAATGTCTCTGGTTGCTTCGTCAAGACACCTATTTCGGAGCGAGCCGTGTTTGCGTTTAGAACGCGCATGCCGCCAACAAGAACAGTCATCTCCGGAGCAGTAAGTGTAAGAAGTGAAGCACGATCAAGGAGCAGAAACTCTGCTGGTTCTTGAACTGCCCCATTGAGATAGTTGCGGAAACCGTCCGAGGCGGGTTCGAGAACTGCAAAAGACTCCACATCGGTCTGCTCTTGCGAAGCATCAGTGCGCCCAGGAGTAAATGGAACACGAATATCGTGACCCGCGTTCCTAGCAGCTTCTTCAATCGCGGCACAACCAGCAAGGACGATTAGATCTGCCAGCGAGATTTGCTGCTTACCGCTATTGAATTCCTTCTGGATTTCTTCCAGTGACTTCAACGCCTTGGCTAACTCGACTGGGTTGTTCACTTCCCAATTACGTTGTGGTTCTAGGCGAATCCGAGCTCCGTTGGCACCACCGCGCTTGTCGGAGCCGCGGAATGTTGATGCTGATGCCCACGCAGTTGTGACGAGTTGGGAGATAGAGAGCCCCGCTGCGAGAATCTTCTGCTTAAGTGTTGTGACTTCCTCCGGTCCCACCAATTCGTGCCAAACCGCAGGAAGTGGATCTTGCCAAATCAACCGCTCCGCAGGTACCAATGGCCCGAGGTATCGTGCAATTGGGCCCATGTCGCGGTGCGTCAACTTAAACCACGCTCTCGCGAATGCATCTGCAAAAACATCCGGGTTTTCGAAGAAGCGACGTGAGATGGCTTCGTAAATTGGGTCTGTTCGCAATGCGAGGTCTGTCGTGAACATAACCGGGGCATGGCGCTTCGAGGGATCATGCGCGTCTAATACGGCCTCTGACGCTTCACCATCTTTCGGAATCCACTGTGTCGCACCAGCAGGGCTCTTTGTCTGCACCCACTCATACCTAAACAAAGTTTCGAAATAATCGTTGTCCCAAGTTGTCGGCGTAGGTGTCCAAGCACCCTCGAGACCACTGCTGATAGTTTGCGCACCATTTCCAGTTCCGAATGTGTTCTTCCAGCCAAGTCCCATCTCTTCGATAGGGGCGGCCTCTGGTTCTGGACCGACGTACTTATTTGGGTCAGCTGCACCGTGTGCCTTGCCGAATGTATGTCCGCCTGCAATCAGGGCGACTGTCTCCTCATCGTTCATGGCCATGCGACTAAACGTCTCACGGATGTCGAGTGCCGATGCAAGAATATCTGGATTGCCATTTGGCCCTTCAGGATTGACATAAATAAGTCCCATCTGAACAGCGGCCAGAGGATTTTCCAGAACGTGCTCTCCGCTATGACGAGAATCTGCGAGCCACTCGGCTTCCTTGCCCCAGTATGTTTCGTCCGGCTCCCACACATCCGCCCGTCCCCCACCAAAGCCAAAAGTTTTCAAACCCATTGATTCAAGTGCGCAGTTACCGGTGAAGATTATGAGATCGGCCCACGAAATTTTCTTGCCGTATTTCTGCTTGATCGGCCACAACAAGCGGCGTGCTTTGTCAAGATTGACGTTATCGGGCCAACTATTAAGTGGTGCAAAGCGCTGCATGCCAGCTCCGCCACCGCCTCTTCCATCGGACACGCGATAGGTGCCTGCGCTATGCCAAGCCATGCGGATAAAGAATGGTCCGTAGTGACCGTAGTCAGCTGGCCACCAATCTTGCGAAGTCGTCATCAACTCTTCGATCTCACTTTTGAGTGCTTCAAGATCGAGGTTTTTGAACTCCTTTGCATAGTCGAATTCTTCGCCCATGGGATCTGCCATGGGTGAGTTCTGCTGGAGCACCTTGAGGTTTAGTTGGTTGGGCCACCAATTTTTGTTAGAGGTGCCCTCATTCGTTTTCTTACCGCTTGGATATGGGCAGTTACTTTCGCTTTCCATCGGTCCTCCAAATAGATTCACACCAGCGACTCCGCTGATCAAAGAGTAACGTCTCCCGATAAATTCTCAACTTGGCCCAAATGCAAACTCTTAATCACCACGTCGGGTTTCGAGTCCCTCACAATGTATTTTGTTACGCGTAATGCTCCATCGGATCATATATCTCTATTTTCCGATCTCAAAAATGATTTTGCCGCGAGGTGAAGGTGCCCGGCGTAATGCGTCCATAGCTTCTCTATAACCTTCCAGTGGAAATCGATGCGTTACTAAAAATGTCAGATCCAATTTTCCAGAATTCATTAAATCGACAGTTTCTTTCCACGCCGTGCGTGAATATCCGAAGGATGCAAAGACGCTGAGATCGCCATTGATGAGATCATCAATCGAAATAGGTGTATGAACATTCGGACCAGTGAAACCAAACAGCAAAAGTCGTCCACCGCGCACCAATTGGCGAATTGCTTCGGATATTCGCGAACTAGCACCCGACGCATCAATGATGAGATCGTACTTTTCAGCCGATGGGTTGCGCATGAAGAGATCAACTCCTGCTTGTTCGGCAAGCACAGATTGACCCGCTTTAAGACCCAGCATATGAACCTCAGATGGCTGCCAGTTGCGTATGAGTTTTGCTGCGATTAGAGCGATCGTTCCATCACCTATGACAAGGACTTTCGACCCTTTCTTCGGTTGGGCTTTCATGAATCCCTGAGTGACGACCGCCGCGGGTTCTACCAAGGACGCTGATTCGTTTGTGACTAAATCGGAGATGACGTGGACCAAGTCGGCGTTGACCACAATTTGTTCGGCGGCCGCTCCAGCTCTTGTGAAGCCCACCTCATCGTATGTCGTGCACCGATTGGTATTTCCGTCCACGCACTCAAAACAGATTCCACAAGGAATAATTCCTTCAGCTACGACTCTTGCCCCTACTTCAATCGATTCAACATCGGATCCAACTCTGATTACGCGACCACACCATTCGTGGCCAAGGACAATCGGGTAGTTCACAAAAGCGGGATCGATCTTGCCGTCGATTATCTCTACGTCAGTACCGCACACTCCTGTCACAATTGGCGCGACTAATACCTCACCAGACAGAATTGCCAACTCCGTGGAGTCGTTAATTTCAAGGTGATTGTGACCATCAGCGATTAATGATTTCAATATGATCTCCGATCATTTTTCCGACCACGAAGTTCTTTGGTTAATTGATCTGCGTACTCGACTACTAACTTACCCAACTTCTCCACTTGATCTTGCGACATATCAGTTTTGACGCCAGTCGCACTAATCGCACCTGCGCAATTTCCGAAATGATCGAAGAATGGCGCACCCACACAGAAGATTCCTTGGGCATCCTCTTCATCATCGATCGCATACCCAACGAGACGGATCCTCTCGATCTCTTTCTTTAACCCGGTCAAAGTTGTTATGGACTTCTTCGTTCTAGCAACCAATCCGCACTCTTTTACAACTACTTTGATTTGGGCATCACTTAACTGAGCCAAAATGGCTTTGCCCGCCGAGCTCACATGAGGAAGCTCCTTGATCCCAAGCGGGGTATAAAACCGAACGAAACCAGCTCCATCTACGCGATCGAGGAAGATTGGAAAACCGCCGTCATTTCGAGCGACTCGAATTGTTAGCCCACATTTGTCGCTTAAAAGTGCCAAAATGGGACGTGCAACTGCAATCAGAGGATCGTGGGCTTCGGCCAAATCCCCAAGTCTAATCAACATCATGCCCGGCACATATTTAGGTCCGGTCTCCACCGAACGGAGGTAACCAAAGGCCACAAGGGTTCTCAGTGTGGCCAAAGTCGCGCTCTTGGACCCACCAACCATTTTTACTATCTCAGACAGGGACATTCCATCCGTGGGTCCGGTAACAATTAACTCCACCAACTCCAAGGCGCGCGCAACACTTCCGACCAGTCCCGACACTGATTCAGACATGATCCCCCATAAGTGATTGACAATTCCTGTCCGTAAGTAATACTAAAGTACCGAACGGTGTTCGGCAATACCGAACGGATAAAGTTTACCAACTGCTACTCATGGAGGACGAATGCGTAAAAAAAGAATTCTCGTTAGCGCCGTGGCTATGGCCCTTGCGTTCGCGGGTATTGGGTTAAGCGCTTCAAACGCTAACGCCAGTACGAAAACCACCCTGACTATCTGGCACAACTTGGGAACCACTCAGAATGCCACAGCCGTGCAGGCGCTTACAGATGCCTACACAAAATTGCACCCCAACGTAACTTTCAATCTCGTTAGCCAACCGGCCGACAACTACTTCGCACTACTGCAGGCTGCTGCCGTTTCCAAAAAGGGCCCTGATATGGCTCTAATGTGGACTGGTCTCTTTGCATTGCAATATAAGAGTTATCTGACGAATCTTAAGAAAGTTATCCCTGCGGCAGCTCTGGCTCGCGAAGGTTCCTTGAACTGGAGTTCACCAAACTTTGATGCTGCTAATGGTCCATACGTGACGCCCTTTGATCGTCAGTTCTATATTGGTTTCTACAACAAGGCTGCCTTAAAGAAGGCCGGCGTAGCTGCAGTCCCAACCACCTGGAACGAACTGTATGCGGCATGTACAAAGTTAAAGTCTGCTGGATACACGCCAATCGTTTACGGTAACGGTGGTCAAAGTCTGGGCGCTCTGTACTACCCATGGTATGACGCAAGCTACATCGCCATCGGACAATCATCCGTAAACGGTCTTCGCGACCTTTATAGCGGTAAAAACCAATGGAATTCAAAGGCAAACATCGCCTCGTACACTAAGTACGCAGCCCTGAAATCAAAGGGATGCACCAATGCCGATGTTCTAACCAAAACGAATAACCTCGATGACTTCCTGAGTGGCAAAGCTGCCATGATCATTGATGGAACTTGGGATACAAAGAAGTTCACCGACGAAATGGGAACCAATGTTGCGGCATTTGTCCCACCTTTCTCCGACAAGCCAATTAAGGGTGTCGTTGAATTCGCTGGTCAGGGCCTTAGCCTTACGAACTATTCCAAGAACCAGAAGGCTGCTGCTGACTTCTTGAAATTCATGACCACTTTGGCTGCCGCGAAGATTGTCGATGGAGCTGGTCTTATCTCCAACGTCAATGGATCAACGACATCTAATCCAGTTAATCAACAGATGTTGGACTTTGCTGCCAAGAATGGTTATGCCCGTTATCCAATGCTCGACAACGTATTGCAAGGCGACGTTGTTGATGCTGGAAATAAAATCCTTCCATCAATTTTGGGGGGGAAGACGTCTGTAGCAGGCGCCTTGAAGCAAATGGCACAGGTCTGGAAAAACTTGTTGCCAGCCAAGCGTGGCAATTCATACAAGTAAAAGGCAATACTTCTCAGCAGGTGATCGCAGGAGAGCGAAGCACGCTTCGCTCTCCTGCACAACATAAAGCCACTTTAAAGACGTTTGAAACTGACAATAAGAGTGATTAGGTGAGATGAAAGTTATTAATCGGGATCTGGGTCACCAGCGTCGTAGGGTCGGCATTCTTTTTATGCTGCCCGCCCTCGCATTGGTCAGCGCTTTTCTTGGGATTCCAATTTTCCAAGCCATGTATTACTCCTTCACTCAATGGGATGGACTTACAACGCTCTGGGTTGGCATCGGTACCTACTCCCATGAATTGCATAATCCAATTTTTTGGAGAGTTCTTGAGAACAATGGCCTCCTTCTCATCGGGATTCCTGTTGCAATGATGTTACCGATGGGTCTTGCCTTCCTTCTTAACGAAAAGGTCCCCGGTTGGAAAGTTTTTCGAACGATCTACTTTCTTCCAACGGCAATTTCATGGGTGGTTATCGGAATGGTTTCCCTTCGATTTTTCGCACAAGAGGGACTTCTTAATGGTCTGCTTAAAGCATTTGGACTTGGCTTTGTACATACCGATCTTCTCTCCTCGGAGAAGGGCGCACTCTTAGCAGTCTCCTTTACCTTTATCTGGTCAATGATCGGCACGAACACCATCATCTTCTTAACCGGAATGGCAACTCTTGATAACTCACTCAACGAGGCGGCCCGCATGGATGGTGCCAGCAGCATACGCATCTTCCGCAGCATTACACTTCCTCAACTTCAGCGGTTCATCCAGTTCTCCTTCATCATTACCGTTATCAGTGCCTTCACGGCTCTCTTTAGTCTTATCTTCGTAATGACGGGTGGCGGGCCAGGTTTCGGAACCACGACCCTTGAATTCTTTATCTACCAGAGTGCATTCTCGCGCGGGGATTTCGGCACGGGGGCAATGTTGGGTGTAATCCTCTTCTTCATGATGGCAGTCTTAGGAATTGGTCAATTGGCCATCTTGAGAAATAGGGACGGACAGTGAAGCGAAAACAGATCTGGATCTTTGCGGTCATGTCCCTTTTCGCGGTGGTTATGATTTATCCATTCTTCTTTATGATTAACACCTCGTTTAAATCAAATACCCAATTCCTCGGTTCCCCTGGACATTCGTGGCTCTCTTGGCGCAAACTCTTCGATGCATTGCCCGTCGGTCGGCAACTTCTCAATTCCACCGTCGTCTGCGCTGGTGCGATCACGATCATCTTGGTCGTCAGCACGATGGCCGGTTTTGGACTTTCTAAACTTCGATCTAAGCGATCGTGGATCTTCTTCCTAGGTATCGTGGGCGCGATGTTGATTCCACTGCAGTCAATTATCATCCCGGCATACATCAATGCCAGTCACTGGAATCTGCTCTCTGGCTACTGGGGTGCGATCTTCCTTTACGCAGCTCTGGGCACACCCTTCGCCACTTTCTTGATGACCTCTTACTTCCGTGGCCTACCAGATGAACTCATCGAAGCGGCTATTTGCGACGGCCTCAGTTATCCGCGGATTTTTAAAAAGATTGCACTGCCGTTGGCAGTACCTGCAATAGTCACGATCATCGTTCTGCAATTTATCCAAATTTGGGACGACCTTCTGGTTGGACTTCTTTTCATTCAGGATCCAAATTACCGCACCATCACTGTCGGTCTCGGTGCCCTCTCGGCAGGGCGAACGACAGACATCCCCGTTCTCATGGCCGGTTCATTGTTGAGTGCGATTCCCGCCGTGGCTATCTATTTAATCTTTCAACGCCAGCTTGTTAATGGATTGACTGCAGGAATTGGAAAGTAATGTGCAACGAATCGTTGGAGACCACATAACCGTTGAAGTCGATCTTCTTCGTGGCGGTCGAATCAGTTCGGTGAAATGGAAAGATCTCGAATTCGTACTTCCCTACCGTGATGGCCCTATGAATTGGGGTTGGTTTGCTATGGTCCCCTGGGCCGGTCGCATTGACAGAGGATTCATTAAGGATGCTTCAGGGACCAAATTCGTTCTGCCAACTCATTGGGATCCACCCCACGCCGAGCACGGGTATGGATTTATCTCATCATGGGAAGCCACTGGACCGAACACATCGCGTCTCGAGATGCCCGCACCATATGCGCCCGGATATGCCGAACAATCTATAGAGGTATCCGGAAACACAATGAGGTGGTCGCTCAATTATTTTGCGAACGGGTGCACGCTTCCTGCATGGGTAGGTTTTCATCCGTGGTTGCCGAGAATAGTCGGAGGTCGCGAAATCGAACTAACTATTGCACCTGGAAAAATGTTGCTCCGTGGAGAAGATGGAATCCCCACAGGCGACCTCGTCGAAATCCCACCTCGCCCTTGGGACGATGCCTTCTTCGGAGTGATAAAACCCCCAATGGCACGATGGGGGAATATTGCACAACTCGAAATCACTTCCTCGGTTCCTTGGTGGGTTGTTTACGATGAAGATCCTCTGGGCATATGCGTCGAGCCACAGACAGCTCCGCCAGATGCAGCCAACTTAGGCATCTCAGGCGCGCATTCAATCTGCGCCAGGTTTATTTTTTCGGATTTGTGACTCATCGCAACCCCCGGATGATTTACAAAGAAAGATTGAATCTAATAAAGTGTTGCAATGACCGGTTGAGACTAAGAAAATATCAAGCGGAACTATTGACCAATTACGAGGCAGTGATGCGTATCGCGGCAGGACCAGACCCTAAGAAGTCGAGATTGACATATAATGGCAGCATCGTTAGCGTGTCGGCATATGAGTAATGGCACTCATTGACTCTCCCCGGTCGAAGGAGCAAGGCTCATGCAACTGAAGTGGCTCAGCAAAGGCAGAAATACGGTGGCAATCTGCTCGCTCGCTGGCGTCTTTCTTTTCTCATCCTTTTCAACTCCTGCTTTTGCGGCCGATCAAGTTTTTGGACCGCTGTTGCCAGACGGTACGAGTGCGATTCAAACCGAGCAGCCAAAGATCGGATCGATTGGTTCGCTCCGCGGACCGCTCCAACTCACACCATCTGGGACTGTTCAACCTAATGAAATCACTGTTGCGTCTAGTGGAATGCAGGGACCTGTCGGTCCAGCAGGTCCGCGCGGACTCAAAGGTGAAACTGGTGCAACGGGACCCGTCGGTCCTGCTGGATCAATCGGAATGCAGGGACCAATTGGTCCGACTGGTCCGCAAGGGACCAAGGGTGACACGGGCGCTACTGGCGCAACCGGAGCGACGGGGGCCACAGGCGAGACGGGTGCAACGGGAGCCACAGGTGCGACTGGTGAGACAGGTGAGACAGGCATGCAAGGTCCAGTCGGTCCCACAGGTCCGCAAGGGGCTAAAGGCGATAAGGGTGACAAAGGCGATAAGGGTGATACCGGTGCGGTCGGACCTGCTGGTCCTAAGGGCGATACTGGTGCAGTCGGACCGGCTGGAGCGATGGGCCCCGCTGGCCCCGCCGGTGCAGCGGGAACAGCAGTACCGATATGTGTTGGCTCAAAAGGAGATGTTGCATGGGGCGTGTGTTCTGACAAAGGGGGCACCACCTACTACATGATCATTAAGTCTTAGGGATAGGAGTTAGCGCATAGTGATAGTCAATATTCCCGACGTAAATCGAAGAAACTCAATGCTCAAACGTGTGGGTATCGGGATAGTCATTGCAATAGTCACTTTTACCGTAACTTGGGCGATAACTTCGAATAGGGAAGTCAAGGTCACTTTTGTTCAACCGGACGGATCGAGTCAGTCCATAACTAATGGGGTCCCAACTAACGAAGCTTCAGCGAATCCAACAATTTCGGGTCAAGTTGCCCTTACCGAGGCGGAACTGCGTTCGGCGGTGAAGACTCATGGAGTACCAATATTTTGGGCCGGTCCTATGCCGGGTGCTCGGTACGCCCTTGATCACATAGCTAACGGCCAGGAATTAGTGCGTTACCTGCCCAATGGTGAAGGCCTGAATGATGTAAAACAAAACTATCGAGTGATCGCTACATATCAAGATGCCAATGCTTTTGAAACAATGCAAACCGCCGGAAAACTGGATACTGGCGTTAGCATCACCAACCCTGATGGTTCGCTGATCTACTACGCAAAGGCGACTCCAACGCACGTCTATTTGGCCTTTCAAGGTTTGGCATTTCAAATCGAGATCTTCGACCCAACCCCTGGTGTTGCACTTAAATTGGCAACCACACCTGGGTTGATTAAGTTGATTAACTAATCATTTACCCTTGGCATAACCTCCGGAAAGGAGGAGCACGGCATGTCTGACGAAAGTGCTACGCCTAGGAACGCCCCTCAGAAAGTTGGCAAAAAGGGCCAGACAATGGTCATCTACCTTCCTGAGGGCGCGGTCATAATTGATCGCTCGGATGTAACGTCAGGATCCCTGCCGGCGGATATTACTACCGAGAACATACTCTTTAAAAAGACCCATGAGCCCATTAAGCATCACGGACGAGAGCACCAACTGGATTGGTTACACATCTTCAATATCTCGTTCATCGCATTTATCGCGCTCGTCGCCTTATTTCCCACTGTGCTCTCAACGTACTTTGGGACTGCGGTTTACGCCTCAAGTTCAAGCAGTGCGCAGGCTTCAATTTACCAAGGGGATCTGATGGTTTCCAAGTTACTACCTGTTTCCGAATTGAACCGTGGGGATGTACTACTTCTTCGCAATGAATTCTCTTGGGATTTTGAGGTGCGTCAGGTCACGTTTAGTTCGACATCAATAGATGGCGATTTGACCACAATTGCTAGTGAGACTGAGACAGGCGCGGCGAGTTCGGATTCTTACGTCCTCGACAGCGCAACTCCTGTCCGCAAAATTACGAGTGTTATTCCAAAACTTGGTGATGCGACGATCATTCTCACTTCGATTGCGGCAAAGATAGGGATCGGAATTTCCTTGCTTGCGCTCAATGTTGTCGTCCAATTTCGCAGGGCGCGACGACGTCGAACCATCTGAAGGACTTAGCGTGGCTGTTCGTACGCATCTGAGTCCTACCTCAGTTGAATTCTAGGGCAGGGAGACTTCAAGTGTCGGTCCCACATTCACCCATTGAAAATCAACCACATATCGCAGTCGTCGGCGGCGGAATCAGCGGATTGATGAGCGCGAGAACGTTGAGCCAGCGAGGCGCAACCGTCACTTTATTCGAGGCTTCAGAACATCTCGGAGGACAAATTCAAGGTGTGCTCCTTGAAGGTCACCAGGTAGATGTCGGCGCCGAAGCCATTCACCTGAGTGGACCTGGGATGCAAGCGCTAGTAGACGAATTGGGCCTTAGCAAATCACTAGTGCGTTCAATCCCAGGAACGTCATGGCTTTGGGGTGGTAAGACTCTTCATGCACTTCCCGCAGGCGTCGGCCCATCAGGGCCGCGCAGATTAAGGCCTGTACTGGAATCGCGCGTGATGAACGTAACGGGATTACTTAGAGCGGCATTGGAACCAATCATGCGCCACCAGAAATTGGATGGGGATACTTCCGTAGGCACATTCATAGAAAAAAGATTTGGACGACAAGTAGTTGATCGACTCGTAGATCCCATCTTAGGAAGTTTGCATGCGGGTGACGTCTACACCTTAAGTCTTAGAGCGACTACACCCGAATTAGCGCCAATAGCCGATACAGGACGTTCAATCATGGTGGGCAAGCCAGGACAGAAGAAGACTCCTCCAATGTCATTCGCCTCCTGGCCCGATGGCCTCACCACCTTGGTAGATCACCTACTGGATGATGCGCGCGTATCCGTAAAAACATTGAGCCCAGTGACATCCATTTCAAAAAATGCCTTTGGAAAATATCTACTGGAGCTTCCTGGCCCTGATTCTCAAGTCTTCGATGGCATCGTCCTGGCTGTTCCCGCCAGAATCGCAGCCGATCTACTTCAAAGTCTCTCGGGCAAAGCTGCCGACTTGTTAAGAAAAATTCGCTACGCATCCGTTGCTACCACCATCCTTGCCTTTCCTCGAAACGAGTTGGAGAAAGTTAAAGCGCTAAAGGGAAATGGCGTGCTTGTTCCATCATCTAAAAATCGCCTGCTGAAAGCCTCGACCTTCTTATCCACTAAATGGCCGCACTTTGAAAAATCCAAATATTATTTTCTCCGGATATCTTCTGGACGGGCCAATGAAAATTTATTGGAAAGTCTTGATGACGCGGCGCTGCTCACTCGATTGCTCTCGGATTTAGAGGAGATCGTTGGGATTAGCCAGAAACCATCCTTTTCCTACACTCATCGCTGGCCACTCGCCTTGCCGCAACTCGAAGTCGGTCATCTAGATTTGATAAAGGATGTGCGAGAAGTACTAGAAGCCCATCCTGGCATCGCTCTGGCGGGCGCTTCTTATGACGGTATCGGCATTTCCGCATGCCTTCGCTCTGGGGAGCGTGCTGCCACGCTCTGTTTAGAAACTGTTAAATCGAAATAAGAGTGCTGGATATTGCTTTAGGTTGGTAAGCGCATGCGGGGTCTTCGCCAAGTGCATCTCCAGTAGCCGCAAAGGCACGTGCCCGTGATCCACCACATAAATCAGAATATTCGCAGTACCCACATCGACCCGAAAATTCAGAGGCTCTAATTTGAAGAAGAAGTGGATTGGTTTGATAAATCTCAGCAATCGGAGTGGTGCGAACGTTGCCTAGTGACTGAGGAAGGAATCCCGCCGGATAAACATCGCCATCATAAGCAATAAAGACAATGCCTTTCCCGTCGCGAGTGGCCGTTGTGTGAGCGCGAACGCGTTGCACTGGAGCGCCCATTAATTCGACAAGTTCATTAGACAATTTGATGTAAAGATCATTCGTTGGACTACTGTCTCCTGCCAGGCGCCGCGTTACGACTCGTCGGAAAAAAGGCGCCTCAACAGTACGAATAATGAATCCATATTGAGATGCATCAAAAAGGAAATGCGAAATATCCTCATGCTCATCCGGCGTAATCGCCTCGGTGATCACACCTCGACCAACCTGAACCAAGAAGAACACTTCCCAGATATGGGCTCCCGCCTCCTGAACCAGCAAGGCAATCTTGGCAAGCTCGTCCACGTTTGACCGCATTACGGTGGTGTTCACTTGCACCGTTAATCCAGCTGCCGAAAGTGCCCTAATGGCATCTACAGTTTTTTGAAAATGACCAGAAATGCCACGAACGCCTTCATGGGTCGCTGGAAAGGCTCCGTCCAAACTGATCGATACGGCTTTAACTCCGCTCGCCACGATTCGTTCAATCATCTGGGGCGTAAGTTGTGGCGTCACGGAAGGAGAGAGAGCCACCGGAACCCCAAGGGAGGTGGCGTAATCGACTAATTCAAAGATGTCTGCACGCAACAGGCAGTCCCCACCAGTCAGGACCAGGATTGGGAATGGACGGCCGAAACCCGCAACTTGATCAATAAAAGCTTTGCCCTCTTCGGTCGACAATTCCCCGGGCAGGGGCTCGGAAGTGGCGCTGGCCCGGCAGTGAAGACAAGCCAACTGACAGGCACGGGTCGTTTCCCAGAAAACAAGCATGGGGCGGCGGGCATAATCAATGTGTGCGCCTGTCATCAATCCAGTCGGGTGAGCCACTTAGGTATCTTTCCACTGAGAGCAGGCTCTCTTCCCCGAAACGACAAGTGCTGGCACTCGAAGACGGTGATTGATACAGATCAATCACCTATACTTCAAAAATGCCGGATGAAGGGAGACCGCTCACATCCGAGGCGGAATTAGCACCCATCTTCTTACACACTGGTTGGCGCACCGGCGGAACCGCTCTTTCCTTCGCCTTTCGCGAACAACCTGAATGCACGCTCTTTTACGAACCAATCAATATTGCCCTGCGTAATCCCGAGAAAGCCTTCCTTGCAAGTCCCGGCAAGTGGGACTCAAGGCATCCCTCGAGCGCTCCCTATTTTAATGAGTTTAAGAAGTTCCTCACCGAAGAGGGCTCCATTCAGAATTTTCCAAATCTCGATTTATTCGCGTTCGATTCACCAAGCCCAGAGTGGCGATACGAATTAGCCAGATACCTACACATGCTCGTTGATCACGCTCAGCAAGAGGGCAAAATTCCGGTATTTAAGTTTACAAATCTTGAAGGCCATGTGGACTTTCTCAGGAGTGAATTCCCATCTTCTACAAACATTGCTGTCGGACGTGGTCGGCAAGACCAACTATTGAGTTGGTTTAGTCAGGCCGCCAATCGCAATTACGAATTTTTTAAGGCAGGCTCAAAAATGATCGGCACCGACCAGGCCAATGCATTCATAGGAAAATTGAAATTGAAACCACTTACAAATGATGACATTGCTTCATTAGTTCAGGATTTTAATCAGTACCGTGATTTAGTTGATGACTTCCACAAGAAAATGGATGCAGTAATTGACATCTCTCCGGAAGTGACTTTTGATCCTAAGGGAGTTCTCGAATTCGTAGCAAAGAATCATTCCCCGCAACTAGCCATCTGGAATATTGCTCTGGACTACCTGATCAAGAGTCGTGTCCCAATCTCGGAAGAAGATGACCGCCTACAGAGGGCATACATTCAAACTATATTGAAAGATCGTGAAATTGATTTAAAAGAGAGTGAACTGGCACTAAAAAATCGGGAAATTGCCAACTTGCAAGCACAACACCAACGGCTGATTTCTTCCCGAAGTTGGAGAATTACCGCACCATTACGACGCATTACCGGTTTACTAAAAAAGGGCAGTGAATAGTGAAGCTAGTCTCTGCCCCATTTGACTCTCTCCCAGATTCGCTCGTGAAAGTAGTAGAGAAAGATCTTAGTAAATAGTTCAGTTGCCGATATCGCGATCGCAAAAGACATTTTGCGGGTAATGAGTATGGAGAGAATGAAAGTATCCAATGTTCCGGTCAATCTCCAAGTAATGGCCTTCGTGAGAGAACGACTACGTATACTTTTACTCATACCCACCTCTTTTCCAATTCACCCGCATTTAGGAAGCAGACTAGCCGCGAATTTTACGCAACGAGTCTGCAATTCCGTTCATGTGAGATTAGTTTCCGAATAGTTTCGCCATAATTCTATTCACGTTCTCTTCTACTGGCGCTGTTCCGTCGAGCACCAGCTCTGGATGTGTCGGTCGCTCATAGTTTTGACCAACGCCGGTGAAATTGGGGATTTCACCTCGGCTAGCTTTCAGATACAAGCCTTTTGGATCTCGCTGCTGACATACCTCTACAGGAGTGTCTACAAAAATCTCTAGGAATTCTCCCTCTTCAAAAAGGGCCCGAGCTTGGTTTCTGTCAGCCTCAAATGGACTAACCAGTGCACCAATGGCTACAAGCCCCGCATCCACCATTAATCTGCCAAGTTCGGCAACTCTTCGCACGTTTTCCGCACGATCTTCCTTAGTGAATCCCAAATCCTTATTTAATCCAAGTCGAAGATTGTCACCGTCGAGAACATACGTGTGCAAACCACGTGTCACTAATCGCCTTTCAAGGTGATCGGCAATAGTCGACTTTCCCGAACCCGAGAGACCAGTCAGCCAGATGAACCGAGCCGCTTGATTCTTCTGACTCGAACGAATGGTCTTGTTTACTTCATAGCCCTGAGAATGAATATTGGAACTCCGGCGCAAGGTGTGTAAAAACATACCGGCACCGACTGTCTTAGAGGTGAGACGATCCACCAAAATAAAATTCCCATATTCTCTCGATTGATCATAGGGAATGAGAGCTAAGGGCACGTCGCAGGCAACTTCAACGCTTCCAATTTCATTCATCTGCAAATTACGAGCAGATAATTGAGCACCTGAATGAATATCGAATTTACTCCGGATTTGGGTAATAATTGCCGGAGTTTGAGTTGAGCCATTAATCAGGAAATAAGAGCGTGAATGAATTAAAGGATCTTCGTCAAGCCAGACAAGATTTGCAGTGAAGCGATCGGTGAACTCAAGAGGCTCTGGACTCTTAGCGATAATGTCACCGCGGGTCGCATCAATATCTGGCTCCAAGACCATGGTGGTAGCAAATGAATTCTCTGCAATTTCCACATCCCCTGAATAAGTGACGATCCGGGCAATTTTCGCCGTCTTATTACTTGGGTAAATGCGAATGCTATCCCCGGTTTTGAAATTTCCTTCACTCACGGTGCCAGACAACCCTCTAAAATCTTGCGCTCTTGAAATAAGTTGTACACGCATACGAGCGCTTTGATCTTCAACCTCTGGAGGTGCCCACGTTTGAATCGCTTCCAGCAAAGATGGACCTTCATACCAAGGCAGATTCTCACTTCTTACGATGACGTTATCGCCCTTTAATGCACTCATCGGGATCGTAATTACCTTTGCGATCTTTAGTCGTTCTAACACAACCTGCAAGTCGGTTGAAATTTCGTCGAAGATTTTCTGATCAAAATTGACGGCATCCAACTTATTAATGGCAACAATTGCCAGGTTTACGCCCATTAATGAGCAAATCGTTAAGTGGCGGAGGGTTTGATCACGCACACCCTTTGTCGCATCGACAAGGACAATGGCAATATGCGCGCGCGAGGCAGCAACCGCCATATTTCTTGTGTACTGCTCATGGCCAGGTGCATCAGAAATGATGAGACGGCGACCATCCAATAAAGACATAGACCGATAGGCAACATCAATTGTTATTCCCTGCTCCCTTTCGGCCTCAAGACCGTCGGTTAGTAGGCTGAAATCAATCTCATCAGTAGGAATCGTGGATCCACTCCGACGCGTCTTTCGTGCCGCCGAAATAGTGTCATGCGGGACGCTCTCGGTCTCGACAAGTAAGCGTCCAATGAGGGTGCTCTTTCCGTCATCAACGCTTCCGCAAGTCAACAACCTAACAATCGAAAGATCCATCAGAAATACCCTTCCGATTTCTTCTTCTCCATTGAATCTTCCCTATCTCCATCTATCAACCGCGTCGCGCGCTCACTCAGAGTCACCTCTAGTACCTCTTTTACAACATCTGTAATCGTGAGCGCCTCAGATTCAACTGCCGCAGTCAATGGATAACAACCCAACGTTCGGAATCTCACCATCCGCATTTCTGGCACTTCACCCTCATTGAGGCGATATCTCTCATCGTCAACCATGATGATCTGATCTCCGCGAAGCACCGTGGGTCTCTCCTTGGCAAAATACAACGGGTTAACGTCAATATTCTCTTGCAAGATGTAATGCCAAATATCGGCTTCCGTCCAGTCTGACAACGGAAATACCCGCATACTCTGACCGGGAGCCAATCGTGTGTTGTAGGTCCGCCAGAGCTCCGGTCGCTGATTCCGCGGATCCCAACGGTGTCCTGATTCTCGAATACTAAAAATTCTCTCTTTGGCTCGACTCTTCTCTTCATCGCGTCGAGACCCGCCAATAGCTGCATCAAAATCGTATTTATCCAAAGCCTGCTTCAATGCCACGGTCTTCATCACTCGGGTGTACTCAGAAGCGCCATGGTCGAAGGGATTGATTCCCGCACTTATTCCTTCTTCATTTGAGTGCGTAATTAATTTCAAGCCGTATTTCTCGACGACCTTTTCTCTGAAAGTGATCATCTCCTTGAATTTCCACGTGGTATCCACATGCATCAGGGGAAACGGAATTGGAGCGGGATGAAATGCTTTGAGTGCAAGATGAAGGAGGACCGATGAATCTTTCCCAATCGAATAGAGCATTACCGGGTTGCGAAAGGTAGCCGCACTTTCCCTGAGTATCTCAATCGACTCACTTTCAAGACTTCGAAGGATCCTGGAATCTACTTTCATGCGTTCGAATTTTCGATTTTTACGAAATCGAAATCCGATATCTCTTTGTTTATCCCTTGGGACTTCAGGGTATCTAAGTATCGAATTTGGCTCTCCTGTTTGGCATCTTGTTTTAAGGTTCTTGGGGTTAATTCAATGGAATCAGAATATATCGAATCCTCCCAATCAATAAATCGGATCACTGATCGCATGACTTCTGGCTCAAATAGACGCTCATACTCCACGTCCAAGACCTCGCATCCCGCTGCACGCGCGATCTTCAAATTCTCAGCATAAAAACGCTCGTTCACCTTAATGTACCCCTGGAGTCTCTTCTCATTGACATCAATCACGACGTCAGTCGAGTCTTTACCATGCCAAACGCCCGACTCGTGGGCCTTCATGTGGGAAATATAGCGATCCAGGTGATTGCGTCGAATGAAGACAATTTGAGGCTTAAATTCCGTGATGATCTTCGCCAGCGTCTCATCGTGAAGGTGATAAGGAAATATTTTGAATATATGAATTCCTGGATTTTTGAGTGTGCTACGAATAACTCTAGTTGGGTCAAGTCTTGCCGCTTCAAATCGATAATACTTCCAGGCTTTCTTCTGTCCAAAGAAATTAACCAGGAATCTTGCATGGAAAGTTGGGTACATTTTAGAGATCTTATAAATGATATTTGACCACTGATTGAATGCGAAAAATTCTCCGTAGTAACTAAAGCCGGTCTCTGGTTGTTTCAGCAGACTACCTAGAGCGGTTGTACCTGAGCGCGGGAATGACATAATAAAAACTAATTTAGATTTTGTGGTGTCGGGTTGTGGATTTGCTAGATTCTTTAAAGACACGACCGCAAAACTTGCAGCATAAGAGGGGAAAAGTCTGGCAGCATTCAACCCAGCGTGAAGCATCTTAAAATCCCGGATGATCATTACCATGATGGCACGATTATACTAGGTGTTCTCTCCTTTATTTCCGCTTTCAAACGCGGACTCACTTTGCCTTTGCGGACTTTGATACCACTTTCTTTACCATGTGGGAAAGATTGGCGATATCTGAGGGCCTTCTTACCTTCAAAACTCGCAGTACTCCAACTCTAATTAATCGGTAGTAGTAACGGCGGCCACGGGTATCTTGGAAAACAAACCGCTCTACTGAATTCCAATGCAATCCCCACGTCATTTCTAAGTTTCGATAACTTGATCCTGGCAAGCGTCGAGCCCGTGCAAGGGCGGGTGCATAGATTACAAACGTGCGGTGATCATTGAAATCTACAACTCCCTCCAAACCGTTGCCTGATTTAGATATAAACGCACGCATGCCAGAAAAATTTATCTGTGAATCCAGTTCGCCTTCAGTGAAATATATATATGGAGTGGGTCCCAGTTCAATTAAGTCAAGAATCTGGTGCGGGCTCAATTTCATAGTTCCTGCCAGTTCTTCAAAACTAAATCGGGTGTCCCCTGAATGCAGACCGTAAATCCTTCGTAAGGAAGAGAGTGGGTCATTTCGCAAGTCATATCTCTCGTGCAGCGCCTTCCAAGGGCCGAAAACTCGAAAACGCACTTGAATACTCTTGTCGGAGAAGAATCTTTTCAACACTAGTGCAAATGAATCGAAACTCATGCTTCGAGCGTCGATCAAGACTTCGGCATCTGGGACCTTAAAATTTATCGGACTGCCTTTACGTAAATATCCGAGTCCAGGGATGTAATTGGCCATATTCGGCCTATTGTGTTCGAGCACCATGGACATATTTTCTTCAACTGTACTTACTCCAAGGTGCCAAGACTTTGCGTCCCGTTCTGGCACAAGCCTTAGGCCGGCCATAAGTGATCGCCAACCAAGTTCAGTATCTTCAGCCATTTTGAATACGGGGTTATACCTCCCGATTGAATCCCAGGTTCTCTTTTTTATGGAGAAAGTTGCACCCACCACGGCTCTGAAGCTGTCCAAATCTGGACTTCGCAAATCGTCCGTGAGTTTTAAGAGCAATTCCCAAGAATCCTTGCCCTCACTTTCAGAATACAAAGTATCAAATTGACCAGCCAGAAGTTTCTCATGAAGGGACTTAGGCTGGTAATCCCAGTTTGCGACGAACCTCTTCCATCCGAGAACCAAGTAATCATCATCGTTATGGTGCCATTTCATATGCTCTGAGAGATGCTGCGGATCAAAGACCATATCGGCGTCATGCATCCAAAAGACATCCGCATTTACTTTACCTGTAGCAAAATTTGTAGCTTGCGTCTTCCCCCACTGCTCATCAGTATTAGCGAATTTGATAATCTTTGTGTTTTTGGGCCTTATGGGCGGCAATTTCAATCCAGGAGTGGAACCATCATCAACTATGACTAATTGAATCAATTGTTCCGGATATGTTTGGGCGGCAAGTGACGCCACGGAAAGATCTAATTTTTCCTGACCATTCCTACAACAAACAATAATCGCCACCGAGAGACTGGGATCAGAAGCAAGGGTCAAGTTCTCTGGTCGGTCATACCTCCACACTTGACCTGTCATTTGCCTGTACCAAATTCTTCCGACTGCCAAATGCCAATCCTCTGTTCGATAGAATTATTGAGGTATTTGGAGTAATGAGTGACGTACGTCTGGGGAGTCAGGCTGCGTCGATAAATGTAGCCATTGCCATATGTTCTAAAAATACGTCCGCCATGAGATTTCACTCCCGACAGAAGAAACTTATCTACCGCACTTTTCCCTTCGCCGAACCAGCCCGCAGCCTGTCCTGCATCTCTTCTTACAAGAATTGTCCCGCCACAAACCCAGTCATCCCATTCTTCGACGGAAGAAATTCCGGCAGCCAAGACCTTGCGAGTAGTCAGATCTAAGTCTTCAATATAAATATAATTCATCGCTTTGCCTACGACATCGGCTCCTTTATCAATAAGTGTGTCCAGCAAATCCTGCAAATGCTCTGGACCATAGATGTCGTCATCGTCCATCTTTGAAATATATTGTCCACTCGAGTCGGCAGCCAAGACACTCAAAATTGATCCTAACGTTTCATGCCTTTCAAAATTCTTTATCTTCACATCGACGTTGCGATTCTCTAATTTTCTGATCAACTCCTTGTGCCTACTATTCAATGTGAAATCATGAATACCAATCATCAATTCAAAATACGGCAACCCCTGCTTTGACAACTGGTGCAATATCTGCGAAAAATCAGTTGGTCTTGCAGTGGAAATAACAACGGATAGTGAAGGGTACGTTTCAATATTCGACCGTCTGATTGCGCGTAGTGCTTTTAGTGCGTTGACTTCCTCTTCATAACTCTGATCACCCATTGCCTTCATCTAGGGATCATCTCTTGGGGGCGCATAAATTGGATGATACAACTTTTGCGTCAAATTTCTCAATCAGACGTGGCTTTGATGGCTTCGCGGCGGAAGAAGAGGAGGTAGAAGAAGCCGAGGCAGAAGGTCTGACCACATCAAAGATCACTTGATCCTTATTCAACCGGTCAAAGAGGTTTCGGGCTCGGACTGAATCCCACATCACAACAGAACCAATTCCAGGCGCATAGCCGTTTGAATTTGAGAGTGGAACCGTGAGAGTTCGAACCTTGCTGGCAGATAAATTGCCAAGATTTTGAAGTAACGACAATAAGTCATTAGACCCGAACCCAGGATCTGTAGAAATTGAACCAATAGAGGCATTAAATACTTTGACCAACGCTGTTGGATTCAAAAGGATCCCCGCACTTGTCACTTTGTGGAAGACCGAACTAACAAATGCTTGTTGTCGCTTCATTCTTCCAATATCACCCGTTCCGTCAAATTCGCGAGTACGTACATACGCAAGCGCTTGAGCTCCTTGAAGCGTGTGTACACCCGATGACATGACCAGATGACTCTTTGGATCATTAATTGCAGTCTTGCTGCATACCTCGATACCGCCCAACGAATCAACAATTTTCGTAAATCCAGCGAAATTGATTTCAACATAATGATCTATATGTAGTTTGGATTTGCTCTCTAAAGTCTGAATGAGCAACGGGGCGCCGCCCCAGGCAAATGCAGCATTTATCTTGGATTGGACCGGACCCTCAACCAGTTTGCCGGAACTATTAATATGCGAAGGGATCGTTGCCAAAGTATCCCGGGGAATAGAGACAATCACGGCGTTGCTACGATCTTTACTGATATGAACCAAAAACATTGTGTCAGAGCGCCCGCCCGCTGCCGTCTTGGTACTCCCGACCCGCAATTTCTTCAGTTCGGTTTTCGTAAGTCCGCTCCGTGAATCTGAACCCACAACTAAGAAATTGAGGGACTTTGACTCTTTCACGGCACGGGTCTGCAGTCCCCCGAAAACATCATTATGGGATATTGAACCTACGACTCCATTGAGGCCAACCCATGAGAGAAGTGAAGCAAAGACGACTCCCAAAGATATGGCAGTCACAATCTTCACCAATCTCGGACTCGACACCGACAGATTGTAGCAATCGCATCAACGGAACAGAAAACTTGCTAGCTGCCCTTTATTTTCCTTGCCTAAAACTATAGATAAGAGTTGCAATTCTAAGAGTCCGACTCCAAATTTTCGTTTGCCCGACCATCAATGAGCCTTCGCATCTGAGCGTACTCAGTTACTTTAATTTCGCCTGAGGCCAACCTGCGATCGAGTACTTGCCGAGGGCTCTCAATTTTTTCAGCAGGTGCCCCACGTTGGGTGATCCAACTTATGAGCCAAATGCTGAGACCAATAAGCAAAATCCAAAACAGCCCCATGAACATCATCCCGCCGCCCCACCATGTTGTTCCATAACCATCCCAATTCATCATTTCGTCCTCCTTGGTAGCCTTGTAGTTGTAACGGTAGGTGGGATAAATAGAGATAGATCTACTAGATCCATAATGATTCAGTAAAGAAAACATCTTCATCAAATCTTTAGGATTATCCGGCACCTTTTACAGGCTCCGCTCGAGATGATGACGCAGTTGCAATCAGTAATCCCCTTCAGACGGATGAGTAATTCTTAGGAGAGAATATGTCGAACTTTCACATCAGTCGCCGCGGATTACTCGGTGGGGTTATCGGCGCCACCGTGGCCAGTGGGATAGCCGGATATGGATTTAGAGAGAGGCCTAAAGATGCTGGATTGTCCTCAATCGATGCACGGGAGGCCACGCTCCTCACGTCTGGCCAGGTGAGGAATTTTAAACTCACTGCCGGCCTTTCGGAAATTGATCTGGGCGGAACGATTGCCAAGACGTGGACTTACGGCAACACGCTGCCAGGCAAAATCTTTCGAGTGAACAAAGGAGATCGTGTCAAAGTTAACTTCCACAATAGGCTGCCAGTGCCGACAAGTGTGCACTGGCACGGACTGGCAATTAGAAACGATATGGATGGCGTACCTGGAGTCACCACGCCAGAAGTACGTGCCGGGAAAGATTTCAATTTTGACTTCATAACCCCCGATGCGGGCACTTATTGGTTTCACCCACACAGCGGAACTCAACTCGATAGGGGGCTCTATTCCCCCCTCATAGTTGATGACCCAAATGAGCGCTCAAATTATGATCAAGAATGGATTCTTATCTTGGACGACTGGACCGACGGCGTCGGTAAGAATCCAGATCAAATATTTGCCGAGTTAAAAAAATCAGGTGGCGGTAGCGGCATGGATATGGGTGGCATGGATATGGGTGGCATGAGCGGAATGGGGGCAATGGACGGAGGAGATGTCACCTATCCCATGTATCTCATCAATGGGCATCCGATTAATGATCCTGACATATTCTCCGCAAATCCCGGGGAGAGAATCCGACTTCGTATTATTAATGCTGCGGCCGACACAATCTTCCACGTTGCTCTCTCTCAACATTCAATGAATGTCACGCATACCGATGGCTTTCCCGTTAAGCCCTCCGAAGCGACACTTCTTCAAATTGGTATGGGAGAGAGATACGACCTCGTTGTGACGTTGAAAGATGGAATTTTCCCACTTGTCGCCCGGGCAGTTGGAAAATCGCAACATGCGCGCGCTCTCATCCGAACTGCAAGTGGGCGAGTTCCTTCAGCCGATTTTCTACCCAGTGAGTTAAACGCGATCCCACTCAGAGTGGAAACTTTGAAAGCAACTGACGCGGTAAGACTGCCTTCAAAAAAACCTGACCGGATACAGGATCTGATATTAACGGGAAGCATGAACCCATATATTTGGAAAATTAATGGTCGTACGTACGATCAGACAAAAGCACTTACGATCAAAGAGAATGAAATGGGCAGGCTACGCATTAGAAATATGTCGATGATGCCCCATCCAATTCACCTTCACGGACACACCTTTCAACTCGGAGTAGCTGGTGGGATGGGCGCTCGAAAAGACACAGTCCTATTGCAGCCTATGGGAGGCGTTAACGTCGATTACGCTGCCACAAATCCTGGCAGGTGGATGATCCACTGCCACAATGCCTATCATGCCGAAGCAGGCATGATGACGCGGTTGGAGTACATCGCCTGATTGTCATCCGGTGTCTTCACTGAATATGCCTCAGTAAGACCGAGAGGTGCTGACGCATCTTCTTCCGCCATTTAGGGAGCATAACCAGGAAAAGTCAAGATTTATCTACATATATTCAATAAGTAAATTATGCTAAGGAGGTGGTGAGCCATGGGTAAAAGAGCGACACTCAGCCAGGTAGCCGCCTATGCTGGAGTAAGTATCGCAACAGCCTCTCGCTTCTTCTCAAACCCAGAGTTGGTAAAACCAGAGACTGTCGACCGCATTCGCGTAGCTGCTGCTGCATTGAATTACAAAGCGCCTCGGGTTCTTGAGCGTGACCTTTCTATGCTCCGTATCGCCGTTTTTGCTCGCCTCTTTAATCATGATGGCGAATTCGAACGACTCCGCGGGATATCAAATGCACTCCGAGCATGGCCACACGAAATGCTTTTGTATGAAGTAGACGATTCTTCGTATTCCATGGAGTACGTCAAAAGATTGGTAGTAACTAAACGCGTAGAAGGATTGATTTTTATCGGAGTACCAATCTTTGAAGAGGTTGTCACCTACATTGAAAGATTTCGCGTGCCCACGGTATTGATCGAAAATGATGATCCGAGATTCTCACGTGTCTTGACTTCGGATAAAAAGGGCAGCGAACTCGTCGCGGATTTTTTCAACAAAAGCACCGCTACTCGAATCTTGTTTGTGGGTGTCCACCCGACAGCCGTGAACGCGAGCGCAGGAATCCGTCTGAAATCCTTCCGAGATCGGCTCAACCGCAATAAGAAGGAGATCGTCGGTGAGCTCCTCCTCGATCCAGACTCCCCCGATCTTCAGAAAGAGATTCTGACGATTCTCAAGTCTAAGAATCGGCCTGAAGCAATATTTGCGGCCTCCGATGACCTTGCCGTTGCCGTGTACACGGCCTGCATTTCATTTGGCTTGAAAATCGGTCAGGAAATTACGCTTATCGGATACGGAGACACGGATATTGCAGCGAAACTTGGCATCTCATCCGTTCGCACACACCTTGATGCAACGGGACGGCGTGCGGTTGAGATTCTTAGATCCATGGATGTAGATGGTGGACCATTACAAGAGGAACTCAAGGTCGAGTTGATTCACCGAAAGAGCACTCTCTAATGTAAAGAATAAATTACATTATCCGAGTGTATTGAAATGAAAAATTTACATCAATACACTCCACGGGACACGAGTTAGAGGAGAGAACGTGCCCGACGCAGATATTAAAGTTGGCGAACATGTCATTTCGCGACGGTTAATACTTTCCCCAAGCGACCCCGTTTTCGATCCTCGTTTCCGCCCACCGTTAGAAACAGCCATCCCCTGGATACTTGCCTACCGCGGTCCCTGGTTGATCCCATATGCATCCATTCCATTTGACCACCACCGTGGCGTTGGAGAGCAGAATCTTTTTCGCTGCTTATTCGGCCGAGACTCTTTAATCATCGCGGACTTCCTCGGGGCGCGAGTGCCAGGACTTCGTCGTGGAGTGATCGCCGCATTAGGCGAAGCGCAAGGAACAAATTTCAATAGCAAAAGTGAGGAAGAACCTGGTCGGATACCTCACGAGGTGCGCGATGCCGGAGATGAACGTGCTCGCGAAATCATGGAAGCGGAAGGTTGGTCTTTCCCATATTACGGATCTGTCGACAGTACTCCCCTCTGGTTAAAAGCATTGGCAAAAGAAGCACTCGAAGAACCCGGACTCCTCGATATTCAAGTTGGCAATAAGACCCTCGCTGAACGAGCAGTCCTCGCAACTAAATGGATTGTTACTCGCCTTGAAACTCCATCTGGTCTCATCGAATCAAAGCGATCCAATCCAAAGGGAATTAAGAATCAGGTCTGGAAAGATTCTGGCGATTCTTATGTCCATGCAGATGGGCGGATCGCCGGCGAGGGTTCTCTCGCTTCTATCGAAACTGCCGCAGAAGTATTTGATGCTCTGAATGGCGCTGCACAACTTCAATTGCTTCGTCCGTATCTTGACTGGCCGCTCGACTGCGACGAATTGAAAGCAGCTGCAAATCGAGTCAGGCTCAAGATGATCGAACACCTATGGCTCGGCAATCGTTTTGCAATGGCCACGGAGCGAGATGAAGACGGAAAGCAAACACCTCTTGATTCGCAAGCCAGCAACCAAGGACGCCTCTTGGATTCGACGATACTTGATGGACCTGAGTGGGACATGTACCGGATGGTGATTGCCGATGCCGTTACCGATCCTCAACTCCTAGGACCTGCGGGCCTACGAACACTTTCCAGCGAACATCCCTCATATCGTCCTGGTGGCTATCACACGGGGTCTGCGTGGCCGATGGATGGAATATTCACTGGCAGAGGACTGCTGCGTCACGGATTTCAATCACAAGCCACTGTTCTCATCGGCAGAACGGTTGCGGCGATTGAATCAATTGGAGGCTTCCCCGAATTGCTTCGAAGTGATGCACCCCTCCATGGGTGGGTCAGTGCGGAAGTGATCGATATCGAAGGAGCGTCTGATGGATTCGGCGCGGGCTTTAATCGAATCTGTCAACCGCCGCAAATGATCCAGGGGTGGACTGTTGCGGCGTACGCATGGGCGCAAGATCACCGGCAGATGTGGAATCGGTGGTAATGAAAATGAAGAGAAACACCAACTACAGGGAGAGGTCGACGATGGTCAAAATCAAAACCGGCAAATCGCTAAGCGTTCTAGTAGCGGTTGCCATGGCAATGTCGGTGGGCGCAGCAGCATCACCAGCAAATGCCGCAGCAAAGAAAATCGTTCTGAAGGTTTGGGATCCAGGCTTGATGGGTCACCTTGCTAACGGAGTGATGGATACCAAGACATCATTTATCTACAAGGCAAAAGTTGCATACGAGAAGCTTCACAAGAATGTGACCATCAACATAAGCGAAATTGATGGCGGCGTCTCAGACACCCAATTCAAGGCAGCATCGATTGCCAAGAATGGTCCTGACATCAAGATCGGATTCGCAGGTGGCAACACGCTCTCATTCGAGCCATTCCTTGAGCCACTCGACAAGTACTTCACCAAGAAAGAACTCGCGGTCATAACAGGAACTGGAACTGTACGCGCCAAGTACAACCCAAAGGGTTCACTGCTAGCTCTTCCATACGGAGCGGGTTCATACTTCTATGTCTTCTACGACAAGCGAGTCTTGAGCCAGTACAACATCAATCTGAGCAAACCTCCACAGACGTGGGAAGCCTTCCTTGCGCTAGCAAAGAAAATGAAGAACGCGGGCATTGAAACTCCAATTTGGGAAACCAACTTGGAAGGCTACACAGGCGCTTGGGTTATCGCTTCACTCGTTGGTGGCCAACTCGGCCCAAATGCTTTCTTTGATATGTATACCGGTAAGGCAAAAATTGACTCACCGGCATTTATCAAGGCATACAACGGGTACAAGTCCCTCTACACCGCAGGTGTAACAAATGCCGATGCAACGACAGTCGGCCAAGGCGACCGCCTCAATGGATTCCTTGCTGGTAAGGGTGCCATGATCATCGACGGTGGCTGGGATAACGATCCGATTTACAAGGCTCTTGGTCAATACGCCGGAACCTTTGCTATTCCAACATTGGCTGGATCAAAGTATCCAGGTATTTTGGCTGGTGGAACCAACGTCTCCGTCGCTGTTACGAAGTACAGCAAGAATAAGGTCGAAGCGATTAAGTTCTTGAAGTACCTCATACAACCAAAAACCATCGACATGTACGTAGCAACCACTCAGACTGAGCCGTCTAATAGCATTCACTCAAATCCGAATGTTATTAAGAACCCGTTGCTCAAACAGCAATCAAAGGACGTCGCAAGTCGCCCACAGGTATATCCGTTCGACAACATCATGCCTGGACCAACAATCGACTTGTTCTACAAGTTGAATGCATCTGTGGCACTTGGACAGACGACTCCAGCGGATGCTGTCGCACAACTCCAGCAATCGCTAACGGATAATAAATAGAGTAAAAAAATGGCCTCGCCTGCTGTAACACCTGTTGGTCCCCTCAAAGTTAAATCTGAGAGGGGGCCAGCAGGTGTGGGTGGAAAGAAGCGGTCCCTAACAAAACAACGACAACGCATTGGGATTCTGGCGACCTTGCCAGCATTCCTCGTTGTAGCCGGTTTACTTTTCTACCCAATTGGATACGCAATCTGGATTTCATTTCTCAAAACAGATGGTGTGACATCAAAATTCATCGGACTTAAAAACTACGTTGATATATTCGCAGCGCCACTAGTCCACGAAGTCTTCTTCACCAACCTTAAATTCTTAGCGGCAATCCCCTTCGTAATATTCTTTGGAACCCTTACGGCAGTCCTGCTCTATCAGGAAATATACGGTTGGAAGCTATTCAGAATCATCTTCTTCCTTCCCTCGGTGCTCTCAGCATCGGTTATCGGCCTCATGTTCCGCTCGGCGTTCACGCTCGAAGGCCCTGTGAATTCAGCCCTCATCAGACTTGGTTTTACCCCGATCAATTTCTTCGCCCGAGCAAATATGGCAATCTTTGTAGTAGTCATGGCTTTGATCTGGTCGGGCTTTGGCTACGCCATGATGATCCTGCTTAGCGGACTCATGGCCATCGACGGTGACATCTTCCTAGCTGCCGAAGTTGATGGAGCCGGATGGTGGCAGCGGTTCTGGTACATCATTATTCCAAACGTTCGCAACCAGCTCGCCTTCGTTTCTATCATCAACATTCTTTATACATTTACTTCGCTCTTTGGATACATCTTTGTTATGACCGCTGGTGGACCCCTTTATTCAACGACCACTCTGGACTATTTGATTTACCAGAAGGCCTTCTCCGCCAGTGATATGGGCCAAGGTTCAGCGCTAGCAGTCATCGTCTTCGGGATTATTTCTATACTGACAATCGCCCAGAGTAAGTACTTGAGAAATAACGATGGTAACTAACCATGAGAAAACTGGATTGGAAGGCTAATTCAACAGTATTCCTAATTCTTGCGAGCATCGCCGTCTCGACGCTCTACCCGTTGCTCTATGTTGTGATGACGTCCTCTCGAACTCTCGAGGATTATGTGAAAAATGCGTATGGAATCCCGAAGTTCTTCACATTCGAAAACTTCCGGATCCTGATCAACAATTACTCATTAGGGTTGGCGGCAAGAAATACTATCCTTGTAGTTGGAATTAGCCTCTTCACATCCCTGATGCTCTCCTCCATTGCCGGTTACGCCCTGTCGAAATATGATTTCCCTGGTAGCAAATTCGTTACGTGGTCCTTCATTGCAGTCATGTTGCTCCCCAGTCAGATCCTGATTATTCCTATATACCTACTACTCTCGAAATTCAGTCTTGTCGGACACCTGCCTGGTTTGATCTTCGTATACATAGGGACAAATATTCCTTTTGGCGTCTTCTTCTTGAAATCCACATTCAATGCCGTACCCGACACAATTTTGGACGCTGCCAGAATTGATGGCGCTGGGTTCTTCAAGTCGTTCTTTCTGATTGCACTTCCTAATGCAGCCGCAGGACTTACGACGCTTGGCGTGCTTCAATTTCTAGGTATGTGGAACGAACTCCTGTACGCCTATTTAATCTTGCCGGATCAGTCTCAACGCCTTCTCACCCCTGCTCTGGCAAGTATTGGCGGACGCTATACATCCAATCAACCCCTCGTTGCGGCCGCACTCTGCATAACCGCCGCGCCAACCATCGCACTTCTGGCATTTACTTCACGCTACCTAGTGCGCGGGGTCTCTTCGGGAATTGGCTCTTCTTAATGCCTTCTTCGACCTTGAACCATTTTCCAGATCTCTCCGCAGCGCGTATCCATTACTGGAGTTCGGACTGGGGAGCCGAGTGGATGCCGCACACTCAAAGTGCCAACACGCCCATTGATATCACCGTAGAAGCTGGTCGGTCGAGCAAGGGTTACCATCCATTTTTAATCATCGAGGACGGTGAACGCTCCTACATCCTCGCAATCATGTGGTCAGGAAATTGGTCACTTAAAACGATGGTATCGGGCAATTCACTCGCCGTGGCGATCGATAGCGACAATCCAAACCTAGATGTCTTAACTCACTCCTCGCATCACGGAGGAATGGATAGCGCATCCCGTGCGCTCATCACTTCCTTTCGGGCAATCGATACTCAACACTCTCACTCTCTGTTGAAGATGGAATGGAACTCTTGGTGGCCTTACGAAGACTCTGACGTAAATGAGCGCGTCATTATTGATAACGCAAAAATAGCCAAGGAGATCGGCTTAGAGGTGGCGGTTCTTGATGCCGGATGGTTTGGCGCCTCTGATTCAGCAAGCCATTGGTATGACTTTCGTGGAGATTGGGATGATGTAAACAGGAGCCGATTCCCCCATGGACTAGCTTCTTTGGGTGATGCGGTTCGATCTCAAGGAGTAGATTTTGGAATTTGGATAGAGATTGAAGCCTTAGGGGTCAGATCGCGAATAGTGGCTGAGTTTCCGACGTTTATGGCGAAGCGTGATGGCAAAGACCTTGGATATCTTTGCTTCGGCAATCCTGACGGCTATCAATGGGCAACGGTGCAAATTCAGCACTTGATTGATACCTGCAAGGCGACGTGGGTGAAGATTGATTTCAACCTTGATCCAAAGACAGGCTGCAATCGTGATGATCACGCTCATTCGCACGACCTTGGTCTTACATCTCACATTGACAATCTCTATCGATTTCTAGACGAATTACATGAGAGAAATCCAGACCTCACGATCGAATCCTGCAGCTCTGGGGGCTTGCGCTGGGATCTTGGGATTGCCCTGCATGTCGACTTGGGATTTACGAGTGACCCGGATTGGCCTGAACACGCGCTCAGTGCATTCTGGGCTTCATCTCTATTTTTCCCCCCTGAAAAAGTGCTTGGATGGTGCGATAGCGAATGGAAGGGAGATCACGCCCACCAAGGCTTCAAAATTGCGGATCAGGATTTACAGAGGTTGGAATTTCTCCTGGCAGTGACATTGCTCGGCGCTTTTGGTTTGAGTCAGAAATTATGCGATTTCAATACCCAGCAGATACAAACAGCCAAAACATTTATTGCAATCTACAAGGACGAATTTCGCCCAAGGTATCAAGATCAAGCATTCATCCGTCGATTAAGCGCTCAACCCCTGCGAGAGAATGAAGGTGCTCGGACAGTCGGATTCGCAATAGAGTCCGACCACTTTGAACCGCTTCTTCTCATTTACCAACTTCCCGGCGCAGCTACAGCTCTCCCGATCACATACGGGCCAGCTGACAAGTCTTCGAGGTATCGTGCAATAAATCTAATGACAGGGGAAGAAATTCTCTCTGCCCAACAGAGCAACTTCGAATTTGAGGTTTCTTCCATTGATTACTCCTACTTACTTGTGAAATTCGAAAAGATTGATGAGTACCTGAGTTGAAGGAGTTCGGAGGTTTCGATTCTTGGAGTCGACCGGCGCCGGTTGATCGTGCTTTCTATAGTCGAAACCTTGATCAATACCTCGACGAGATCGCCCCAAAGATTCCAGATCAGAATTTGCGAAACCTATTCATTAACACCTTCTCGAATACCCTCGATACAACTTCCTACTACACAGAGGCGGACAACGAACCGTTGAGTTACATCATCACCGGCGATATTGAAGCAATGTGGCTCAGAGATTCAACAGCGCAAATATGGCACTACCTACCACTCATGAAACATGCTCCAGAAATTCGAAGCCTGGTAGCCGGTTTAATAAGAAGGCAAACGCAGTGCATCTTGAAAGATCCATACGCGAACGCTTTCTATGACGAAAATAAGTTGGGCATGCACGCCATCGATCTCACCGAAATGAAGCCTGGCGTGCATGAACGTAAATGGGAACTGGACTCGTTCTGTTATCACTTAAGACTCTGTGTCGCCTACTGGAATCTAACCGCAGATCGGACCCCATTTAATCAAGTCTGGAAGGAATCTCTCGGGCTTATCCTCCAAACAATGCGTGTGCAACAACGGATATCCGAACACGGTCCATATTTCTTTGACCGTGCAACCGAGAATCCAATAGATACTCTTTCTAATGGAGGGTATGGGCCCTCCTACGTCCCTACTGGAATGATCGCTTCTTCCTTTCGCCCTTCCGATGATGCCTGTGAACTGCCTTTTAATATCCCTGCGAATCTCTTCGCGCGCAAAGTTCTAAATGAAATTCAGAGAGTTCTTATCGAACTCAACCTTGATGATTTCGGCGAACAGATAGATTGCTTGGTCTCGGATATTTCAGAAGGGCTGGCTGGATTTGCGACTGTAGATCACGAGTCATTTGGAACTATCTACGCCTACGAAGTCGACGGATTAGGAAATTCTGTCCTGATGGATGACGCAAACGCTCCTAGTCTGCTCTCTCTTCCATATTTCAACGCAGTAGACCCGAGCAGTCTGGTTTACCAAGCAACTCGCTCATTTGTTTTGAGTTCAGGGAACCCATATTTCTACCGAGGAATTTTAGGCTCAGGGATTGGATCTCCGCACACGGGCAAAAAAAGGATCTGGCCTACCTCTCTCATTTTTCAAGCACTCACGAGTCAGGATGAGGCAGAAATACGAGATTGCCTTCTCCTACTTATCAAATCAAGCGCAGGCACTGGATTACTTCATGAGAGCTTTGATGTTGACAATCCCAATGAATACTCAAGGTCGTGGTTTGCCTGGTGTAATTCGCTCTTCGGAGTCTTAATTCATCACCTACTTACCGAGCGACCCAGTCTGATTGCTCAGTGGCGAAGTTGAGCGCTCTTTCGTCGGATTACCGTCTTGAATTTGTACCCGTTCTTCTCAGCAATTGCCTTGATTGACTTGGAGATTTCACCAATATCAAAGTCATAGTTGATCACCACGCCGTTGAGGCCTATGAAAGTTCCCTTTACGTGCCGCATGAGAGTCTTGCCAGATTGAAAAGAAGACTCACCGCTTGCCCCAAACGAAAACCCCTTACTTTTCTCGGTGGTTTTCTCGTAGAGGAAAACAGTCCTCTCTTCATCATCAACCAACACGGCATTTTCGTAGATGATTTTCTTCTCCCCTGACCCACCCTTGGCATCGAGCAACTCGCAATCGACGGTGATATCCGAATCTCCGCCTTTGACCGGAGAAAGCGCAAGTGATTCCAACTTTGCGAAGATTTCTTGGACGATTTCTTCCTTCACTTTCAACCCCTAACTCTTGGGAATGACGGCAATCAATTTGGACAATGGGCTCTCCACGCCCGAATAAAGCGCGACCACGCCAATGTACGTAGCCTTCTTCGGCTTCAACTTTAAGATTGTGCATGTGAAAACTCTCGCTGTAGTTTTGCAATAAGAGAGCAACGTGTGAGCTGGACCGTACGCCCCTGCTCGGTATCCAAGGATTCTCTTACCCGCTGTGAATACCGGTGCTTTCCAGGAAACCCGAATTGCTTTGGAAAGAGCAACCACCTTCACCGATTGAGGTGCCGACAGCCTTGGCTTGGAAGTCGCTGCAGAAGTTGGCGTTGCGCTGGCAGCGCTTCCAACGATGACTTTGTATCTCGGCGTTGTTGGATAACTGGACCCGAGTGACGATACGGTTCTAACTTGAACATAGTATGCAGTGCCCAATTTGAGTCCGCCGATCAGACAACTATTTCCCAGAGCTGAACTTTCGGTGCAGTATCCCGCGTATGACCCAGCGGAGATTTCTGGTCCAGTAAAAACTTCGGCGGCATACCAAGCAAACTGACCAGTCCCCAGCGAAGATGACGGAGACCATTTAACGCTCAGCATTCCCTTGCTATCACTTGTTGCAGAAACATTACTTGGAGGAGATCCAGCATTACCTGGAGATATTGGCTTCATGGCACTTGGTCCACCGGTGCCGGCACTATTGCTTGCCACCACGTCCACGTAATACGTCGAACCGGTCGCTAATCCAGAAACTACACACCCCAGACTTGTCGTGGAGCAGGATCCAAAAATTGGCGAGGCGGTGGGGGGTGGGACTGTCCAAACCCGTGCAGTGTAGGTGAGGGTTGCCTCTGTATTGGAACTCGGCGGATCCCATGTGACCGCTACCTGAGTCGGCCCCGCCATTGCCTCCACATATTGGGGTGCCGAAGGCAGTGAAACTGCTGCAACTGGCGAAATCATAAACACGCTCAGCGCAGATACTAAAAGAATAAGCAAGGGTCGCTTACCACGACCAGACGGTGTCTTCATTAAACCTTCTTGGCCTCTTGTCACCGCCACCTCCTAACAAGTGATGTAAGACCTCACTTTGATGCTACAACTGCCCCTTGGATTTGTCTGCAGGGAAGACGAGAATCAGCCCTAATTTCCTTTCAAAATCCACATAAGCGCAGGAGAATTCTCTCAGAGAATGCACAAAGTCATCGTCAAAACTTTTTACGTGGGGCAATAGGGCCCGACTTCGCTTGAGGAGTAAATCATGAAAACTAGAAGAACGTTGGGCGCAGCTCTCCTGACGGCAGGATTGATTATGAGTTCGGCGAGCGTTGTAAGCGCCGATGAAACCGCCACCCCAAAAGCAACTAAATCCACCTCTGCCAGTAGTGCAGATTTACTCGCCTACAAGACCGGACTTTTGAAATTCCGGATTGCACTCACCGTCAATTCAATTAACTACCGAATCGCCATGGAGAAGTACTGGGCCGATTGGCAAGCAACTCTCGACAAGTATCTAGCACCATACAAGGCAGCGTTAGAGCAGTATCGGGTCCTTGAAGCCGCCTACCTGGCAAAATTGACACCTATCATCACCGCTCGCCGGGCAGCTATGAACAAAGCAGATAGCGAATTCCTCGCGGCTGTGGCCTCCGCCACGACCGATGCACAAATGGAACTGGCGCTTAAGAATCATGCAACCGCAACTTCCGCGGCGAACGAAGCATTCCAGAGCGCTAAAGCTGCCCTGGGTGCCGCCCCAGTTAAGCCAGTTAAACCAGCAGAGTTGACCAAGCCACCGCTTCCAGTCAAGCCATCCAATCCTGTGAAGCCTCTCGCTCCAACAAAGCCCGATAACGGGAAGAACAAAAAAACTAAATAGCGAATAATCAAAACTCCCGGCTCATGTGAACTGAACCCCGAAAGTTGGAGTTCTAAATAGGAGTCGGGGGTTTTGATTTGTCTATACAAATTCGCAAGTTGCACCAAATCGAACTAGACGAGCACATGAGGTCTTAAGCCTTGAAGATGGAATCCCAGGCAATTGGGACGAATGAAAAACCAGTCACCCAATCAGGTGTCTCCGCGATGAATCTCTGAATGCTCTTCCATTCTTCAAATTCAGTCTTGGCATATCTCCGCTGACGTGGCGTGAAACATGAAATATTCTTCACGTCGTACGCAAACATTGCTACTTCAAAATCGACAATCTCCTTCTGTAGATTCCAGTATTTGTTCAGATGAGCACTCGTAAAAAACCAAGACCATATACCGTTCACGGGCTCATAATCCTTCTTAAAAATCTGTTCCTGCTTTTCATACGCCAGAACCTGGGCCTTAACCTTGTTGCACGCACTTGATCCTGGAAGCGGATCCGCTGCAGATGCGCCCGTCGCCCCGAGCGTGGCGACCATGATGCCTAGAGCTACTCCTGAAGCCAGAAATCTCTTCACTTCATGCCCCCTTTTTGAACACTGTAGTCAATACCGAACCCCTTGACTAGATTCTCCACTCCAAATTTTGCACTCGGCACGAACTAAAGCAATATAATTTCGTGTGATCGTTGACTCCGCGCTTTACCAAAAAGGCATACGCGTTGATGGACCAACCGATATCTCGGACTTAGTAGACATTGCAAAATCCAGCGGAGGGTTTGTCTGGCTGGGTCTGGCGGAACCGTCCCATGAAGAATTGCAAATGATCGTGGGTGAACTGAATTTCCATCCCCTCGCTGTAGAAGATGCAGTACACGCTAAACAACGTCCAAAGATAGAAGGCTATGAAGGTCTCACTCTCTTCGTTTTAAAAACAGTTTTCTTTGACCCAACCGAAACAGAAATTTCCACCGGCGAAATTCTCTGCTTTATATCCGATCATTTCATTGTGATTGTGCGTCACGGGGAAGGTTCTCCTCTGGCCACCGTGCGAAGAGATCTTGAAGCAAAGCCAGAGCTGATGGCCCTTGGACCCTATGCGGTTCTTCACGCAGTTCTTGATCGAGTTATTGATGGGTACATAGCGATTGCCACAGCCCTCGAACAAGAGGTTGCGAGGCTAGAAACCAAAGTCTTTAGCGGCAGACGCCAAACCTTCTCGCAAGATATCTACTTTCTAAAGAGAGAATTCATCGAGTTTCGTCACGCTATCGAGCCGCTTGTTCTCCCCGTGCAGAAAGTAGCTGGTGAGAACTTCACCCTGGTACCCGAGCCGCTAAAACCCTTCTTCCGAGACACGTTAGACCACTTAATGCGCGCTTGCGACCACGCCACCGGATTGGACTCGATGCTCACTTCTGTTCTGCAAGCAGACCTAGCCCACGTACAAGTTCAACAGAATATTGACGTAAGAAAAATTACGGCGTGGGTCGCACTTGCTTCGGGGCCAACAATGATCGCAGGCATCTACGGAATGAACTTCGAACACATGCCAGAACTTAGCACTCGTTTTGGCTATCCACTTGTGATCGGTGGGATGGTTTTGTTGACATTGTTTCTCTTTCGAAAATTCAAAAAATCTGACTGGCTGTAGTTTCTACGGCTCTCGCAAGAGAATTAATCGCGATCGATTGGAATTACCTTCACTCCGTCTGGGTCGGCAAGTAAGAGAACGTTCTCGCTTTCAACTGCTGACAGAATCTTTAGCACTTCCTCAGTCGATCCAAAACTGCTTGTGTCATTAACTCGTTTCCAGGCTTGGACTCGAGCGCCCGTCTGATGAGTTATTGCGCGGTTCAATTCAATATCCTTCGCTCCGATGAGGAAAACAAACTGAAGTCCTTTTTGACCTGGTATCCCAAGTTCTCGTTCGTTCCTATAAATCATCCAGTGGTAACCAGCGACCGCAAAAGCTGTTAGCAAAATACTTATAGTAAAGCGGGCTCGGTGAAAAGTGGCGATACCGAAGTTTCCTTTAAATACATCGTCGAAGAAGAAGAAAACCCCAACTAACAGGGCGACTACTCCAGCCAGTCCACCTACGCCGAAAAGTAGAAAAAGATAGATTCGACGGGTAGCGGATGCATGCTCTGTTGCAGGAGATTTCTGCGTGGCATTCTGAACCCGGCTCCAGAATATCAACCACACTGGTCCACCAATAATCAAGAGCGTGCCCGCTGCGATTAGGGTATTGCTAGAACCACTACCGCCGACTAGCGATGTAGAACTAGTGAGCTCTTGAACAAGTGCAGTAAGAAGCACTCCAATTCCACCAGATGCCGCTGCAAGACCAATACCAGCAATTAAATATTCATAAATCCGCTGCACCTCAGTTCGAGCAGCGACTCTCTCTTCATCGAGTACCGCATGGTGGTACCACCATGTTATGAAGCCGACTATGGCCGCGCCTGCGAAATTTGACGCGTTCTGAAAATGGAATGCGGCCTCTGTAGAGGCTGGCTCCCCTATGAACCAGACTAAAACTTGGTAGAGAACCGTGCTGGCACACGAAACTGCGACTATCAGTCCGCCAGCCACACCTGCCAGCAATACGTAGCCAAACCAGAGCGAGTCTTTGGAAGATTTTGAGTATGTCCTCATCCAGTAGAGCCACCAAACCGGTATTCCAGTGATCAAGGTAATAGCGCTCAACCAAATGGAGTCGCCTCCTCGCATGAAAATTGCATCTCCACCTAGATGAAAAACGCGACCAAGACCCGCAGAGAGCAAATCGCTCAAGCCGACAAACACTGCCACCAGTCCAATAAGTGATCCAATGAGGTGGTGATATCTGGTACTGGTCTTAGGAGTAACTCGAGCATCAAGCCACCAATGTGCGCCCCAGATTGCTCCCCAAACAATAACTCTGGCGATTGATTCGCCGTTGTAGTTCACATCGTCTACTGCCCACGTGAGAATCTCGCGGAACGCAAAAAAAGTAAAGAGAAGCGCGGTTACAGAAGATGCGGTGATATAGAAAGTCCAACCGAATGACTTTGCCTCAACGGGCTCGGCGATGAATTTGCGCCTTGTCCAGAAGGCCAAAAGTGCATACAGAGGAACACCAACGACAACGAATGAAAAGTTTCTCGCTAGTCCGGTTTGGTCTAGGACCACAAGGCTGTCTGCGCGCAGAAGTCGTCCAAGTAATCCAGAGAACCCCACTCCTGATACAACGAGAAGTCCATACATGAGGAGGAATTGGAAAAATCTCCTCACGGAATTCCCTGTTACGGGACCGTGATCATCACGACTAGTAAATCTCCGAATGACCAAAATGACTATGACAAGAAGAATGACTGGAAATAGAGCGCCAATTATCATTTCGCGATCACTCCGCAATCATAAAGTGGCCATGGAATTCCAGTTAGCAACCAATGATTATTCACTTGGATGAGACGAAAGGTGTGATCTTCCACCCTCACCGCATCAAATGGTGCACCAGACGGGTAATCGACTTTAACCCAGACCTGTGCGTGCTCACCGTCTACCTCCGTTTTGACGAGATCGACCCGTGCTGTGTCCATTGTGTAGACGCGATCAAGATCTTGAACATCACACGAACTTTCCGATGAAATGAACTGCGCTGCCTTCTCATAATCGCCCTTTAGCACGGCGGCCAAATAACCCTGCACGGTCCCCGCCGGCGTCGCAGGGTCAAGGGTTTTAGATGCGTTCCCAGAGGTAAAGAGAGTCACAAGAACAACTGCGATGATTAGTAACGCGAAGACAGTAGCCAGTATTTGGTTCGGTGACTTTTTCATTCTCAAAGCCTCCTTGTGCCCTGTACGTGACCCACGCCTAAACAGTACGCCGATTACTGCCAGAAAGTGGGTTCTGCCTTCGCCAACTTGTCACAAACGCGTAGCCTTACGTTAGAAAAAAATGGTATCTCCATTGGGTAAGATTCCTCCGTGGAACTTCAAAAGGTTATTCTTTATTACGGTTTCACGCCTATTTCCGACCCCGAAGCAATTCGACTCTGGCAGCAGACCCTCTGTGAAGCACTCGGTCTAAATGGACGTATCTTGATTTCACCGCACGGCATTAACGGAACTCTTGGTGGAGATATGTCCGCCCTAAAGAAATATGTCAAAGCCACAAAGGCTTACCCAGGATTTAAGAAAATCGATTTCAAATGGTCAGATGGTGATGGAAATGATTTTCCTCGTCTCAAGGTACGTGTACGCGATGAGCTCGTTGCATTTGGAAATCCAACAGAACTTGAAGTTGATGAGAATGGCGTTGTCGGCGGCGGAGTGCATCTCAAGCCCTACGACGTAGAGAAATTAGTCAAAGAACGCGGTGACGATGTTGTTTTCTTCGATGGCCGCAATGCCTTCGAAGCGAAGATCGGGAAATTCCGAAATGCGGTTGTGCCTGATGTAATGACTTCTCGGGACTTCGTAAGCGAGATTGAAAGTGGCAAATACGATCACCTCAAAGAAAAGCCGATTGTCACCTACTGCACAGGCGGAATAAGGTGCGAAGTCCTTTCATCGGTAATGAAGAAACGCGGATTCAAAGAGGTCTACCAAATTGAAGGTGGAATTGTGAGGTACGGCAAGAAGTATGGCGATAGCTCTCTGTGGGAGGGATCCCTTTACACATTTGACGCACGCATGGCGATTGACTTCTCAGAAAATACAAAAATCATTGGCGAGTGCGAAAAATGTTCGACTGCAACGAAGCAATTTTATAACTGTGCCAATGTCGCCTGCCACGAATTGGTCCTACTCTGCGAGTCTTGCGCCAACAATCAATCGAATAAGTACTGCTCGCATGACCAAACGTTCATATAGATCAGACTCGGTGCCTATCCTTTGGCTGCTGCCTCTTCTTCGGCAATCTGCTTGCGGACGTCGTCCATATCCAAGCCCTGAACGGCTTGAATCAACTCTTCAAATGACGGGGCAGGAAGCGCACCAGGTTGGCTGAAAACCAAGATTCCATCCTTGAAAGCCATCAAGGTTGGGATGGAGGAGATTCCCGCGCCCTGCGCCAATTCTTGCTCGGCTTCTGTATCAACCTTGGCAAAAGTAATCTCTGGAAACTTCTCAGAGGCAGCTTCAAATACTGGAGCGAACATTCTGCAAGGTCCACACCAAGCAGCCCAGAAATCTACAAAGGTAATCCCGCCTTTGCTGACTGTCTCACTGAAGGATTCGTTCCCGATATTGATTGTGGCCATATTAACTAGTCCTCTCTAACAACTCTTGAAGTTTCTCAATAACTACGTGGGCACGTGGATTGGTAATGCTAAAGCCGAGTGCAATAGACATCCCTCGTTGGCTATTAACCGAAGTTAACCTCCTTTTATTCCCTGTACATCCTGTAACCGGGGTCACAGAAATGAGCAAAAAACTACGCTGAAACCTCTTTAATGACGGCAAATTGCGTGCGCATCCTAATCCGAAATCCCATGGCTAGATACAGGCGAATTGCATTTGCATTTGATTCAGAGACGTGAAGGAACGGCATATCCCCCTCGGCTCGAATGTTGGCAGCAACCGCCTTCACAAGGCGACCCGCCAACCCCTTCCCCCGTTGCGACTCATCCGTGCAGACGGCACTGATCTCACGCCAACCCTGGGGATGAATCCGGCAACCGGCCATGGCGACAAGTGCGCCATTTACGCGAAACCCTAAGTACCCACCAAGCTCGATAGTGCGTGGAAGAAAGGGACCTGGTTGAGTGCGGGAAACAAGATCGAGCATTTCTGGCACATCATCATCGCCAAGCGGAATCGCCTCGGCATCGAGTTCTCCCTCGGTATCGAGTTCTCCCTCGACATCCTCTCCAGTCATCTGCAGGCCAAATCCGCCATCAATAATTTCCCAGCCGTCCGCGATGTGGAGTTCTGGACCTGTTAGAAGAACATGCCCACCAGGGCCGATTAATTCTGAAAGGTCACGCCATGCTTGCGGATTGTGAGGATCTTCTATCGCGCCAAACGGAGAGATGTCCAATGGATAGCGCCTGGACATTCCATGCACTTCTGCCATTAAGGCGTGAGGTCCACTAAGCGCTGACCACACCGCGTCGTCTAACACTTGGGAATGATTTATTTCTTTCGCCATAAAAATGAACCTTAACGTTAGAAGCGACAACGAAGCATAACTTTAATTGCGATGCAGTTCAGAATGAAACCACCCTGATAACCTGTATTTCCTCAGAGGCGGAGAAGTCAATGAATTCAATCTGGCAACGAGTAATCGCTCCTTTTGCCAAGCGCAAGTACTGGATTCAATGGATTCTCGTAACCGCAAGTGCCGCCGCCGTATCGTGGCTGGTTGGAAACCAAGTGATCGAAAATGGTGGACTCGTTGCAGCCATTGTCGCGACTTTGACGGTTCGAATATCCGTAAATAAATCCCTACGCGAAGGATTTGGCCAACTCCTTGGCACTGCGATCGGAGTAGGCACTGCCTTTATATCACTACATTTTTTTGGTTTCGGCGTAACAACAGTTTTTGTGACTGTCATTCTTTCCCTGGTTGCATCGCGTGCATTACATCTAGGTGAAGTTGCATCAATAAATGTGCCCATCACCGCTCTCATTGTTCTCGGCCCAGGCCTTGCCGAGACGAAAGCGATCCACCGAACTCTTTCCACCGTTATTGGAATGTGCATAGCGGTCGTATTTTCTTACTTCGCCCACCCGAAGTCTCCCGCCGGTCGAACGATCGACAGAATCAAATCTCTTGCAGATAAGTCAGCGGACTTACTCGAATTAATGTCCGAGGCGGTGTTTTATGGTTACACGCGAGATATAGCCGCCAAAATGCTTGGAGCAGCACGAGTACTGATGGAGGAAATTCCTACCGTCCGAGCCCAAGCGCTTGAGGCTCGCTCTTACGCACGGTGGTTTCCTATGGCAAGAGAAGAGGAAGCCGAAGAACTCTACGAACGCGGCGTCGCGATAGAGCATTCCGTCGTGCAAGTGAGAACAATCGCGCGAACTCTTTTTGATATCTCTCTCGACAAAGACTTACCACCTAGCATCACTGAAAAAATCTCTCATGCACTTACTTCTGCTGGCATCGCCATTCGAAAAGAGAGTTCAACCCTAGGTGAAGAAATTTCAGAGGCGACGCACAATGCGAGGACCAATGATTTGCGCGCGGCACTCAAATCTCTAGCCGAGGAATTCATGGAACGCGGACAGAAAATTCATCTCGCGCAATTTGCGCGCGGCATTTCTCTAGTAACAAACTTGGAGCGGATCGCAGATTCCCTTGATCTCGACAGCCCTGCTATTACTGATGTCATGTCCCCGGAAGAAGCGGCCGAGATGCAAATTTTGGCCCTCTCCCCCATCGAGCAAGGCAGAAAAATCCAGAAGAAAATGAGACGACTTCTTCCAAAGAGATTCCGCAGGTCTCGGTAATTATTTAATTCATGTAATCGCGAAAAACAGTTTCCAAATCGTTCACCGTGCGCCGTGGATGCGCAACCTTCCATGACTAGCGTTCAAAAAATCGACCGTCGAGGCACTACCCTATTTTCACAATTTGAATTCCGCTTGCCTTATTTGCAACACCTCCAGCGATCGGGGATGTAAGTATTACGGCACTTGCGGTCGTCGCGGAAGCTTCCATGTGAATCACAGTATTGACAGCGTCGATAACGCAAATGCCAGCCAAAGAAATAGTGGCAATGTCCCACGTGCCCGCGCCAGCCTTCGGTATTGCAACCTCAGAAGTTGAAATAATAGTTGATCCGCACATCAAATTTGCGGTCGTATCAAGCAGCGCGGCAGTAGCCGAAGGCCGAATCGTTAAATGTCCTGTCACGAAATATGTTCCTGCAGCCGGGGTCAAGGTTGGCCCCGTAATGCTTGGAGTATTTGGAGTCGCACTCAACGTAACATCCGCCCCGAGATAGTTGGAAGCTGAGGTGAGGGAACCGGTAGGGCCACTTGGTCCAGTAAGCCCAGATGGACCAGATGGACCTGTCAAACCAGATGGACCAGATGGTCCACTAGCACCCGTTGTTCCTGTTGCACCTGCACCGGTGGGACCAGAAGGTCCAGTTGCACCGGTTGGTCCGGTCAGACCAGAGGGGCCCGATGCTCCAGTTGCACCGGTTGGTCCGGTCAGACCAGAGGGGCCCGATGCTCCAGTTGCGCCCGTTGCGCCGGTAGCACCAGTAAGACCAGAAGGTCCCGTTGCACCCGTTGCGCCGGTAGCACCAGTAAGACCAGAAGGTCCCGTTGCACCAGTCGCACCCGTTGGTCCGGTCAGACCCGAGGGACCCGATGGGCCAGTTGCACCGGTAGCACCTGCACCGGTCGGGCCGCTAGGTCCTTCAAGTCCGGATGGACCCGAGGGTCCAGTTGCGCCGGTTGGTCCGGTCAGACCCGAGGGACCCGATGCCCCAGTTGCACCGGTAGCACCTGCACCGGTCGGGCCGCTAGGT